>CAZAPI010000138.1:0-4536 GCA_964486945.1 uncultured Rikenella sp.
CTTTCTGGTTCTCTTTCTTCAGAAAGAGAACGGTTCCGTACTGCGCAATGCAAAATAAAATGAACAGATAAAAGAAACTTAAGATTATGAATTTGAAGTTAAAGATATGGCGTCAGAAAGACGCCCACGACAAAGGTCACTTCGAAGAATACCAAGTGAAGAACGTTTCGGAAGGGAGCTCATTCCTCGAAATGCTCGACATCCTGAACAACGACCTGATCCACGAAGGCAAGGAACCCGTCGCCTTCGACCACGACTGCCGGGAAGGCATCTGCGGGATGTGCTCGCTCTTTATCGACGGGCGCGCCCACGGGCCGGACGACGACATCACCACCTGCCAGCTGCACATGCGCAAATTCAAGGACGGCGATACCATCACCATCGAGCCGTGGCGTTCGAAAGCATTCCCGGTGATCAAAGACCTGGTCGTGAACCGGAACGCCTATGACCAGATTCTCCAGGCCGGGGGTTATGTGTCGGTGAACACCGGCGGAGTGCCCGATGCCAATGCCATCCCGATCCCGAAGAAAAACGCCGACGAGTCGATGGACGCCGCAGCTTGTATTGGGTGCGGGGCATGTGTTGCCACTTGTAAGAACGGTTCCGCCATGCTGTTTGTGGCCGCCCGCGTCAGCTCGCTGGCCCTCCTGCCGCAGGGCAAAGTCGAGGCGGCGCGCCGGGCAAAAGCTATGGTGGCCAAGATGGACGAGCTGGGCTTCGGGGGATGCACCAACACCGGCGCTTGCGAAGCCGAGTGTCCGAAAGGGATCTCCATCGCCCATATCGCACGCCTGAACCGCGAATTCCTCTGCGCGAAGCTGAAAGACTAAATGCGCGTGCCGGGCGGGGAGCTCCGGCTCACCCACCCGGTCGTAACCGCAAGAGGCCGTTCCTGCCGAAAATGGCAGGAACGGCCTCTTTTTTGCGACCCCGCCGGTGCTGCAACCGTCAGGCTGTTGGAAATCCAAACAGGAATATTAACTTTACCGAAGTTTATCTTCCCGTATGAAAACAAAAATACTCTTGCTCCTGCTGGCCCTCCCCATGCTGCTGGCCGGATGTAAAAAAGAGACGGCCCCGAAAAAAAACGGCATGCCTTCGTTCCCGGAAGGAACCATTCCCGTGGTGTTCCACGTACTGTACGACGACCCAGGCAGCTCGGTGCAATATCCAGCCGCCTCCGTGTTCCGGAAACGCATCGAGCAGATCAACAAGTTTTATGCGGCCACACTTTTTTCCGGTGTCGGCAGCCAGAAAGTTAAAGTCACCTTCATGCTGGCCACCCACGACCCGCAGGGCAACGAAATGAGCGAACCCGGGGTAAACCGCGTCCAGTACAGCGGGGCATCCAACATGAGCGCCGCCGATTTTCTGAGTACGAAAAGGACCCTGCAGACCCACGACCGAGCCGTGCTGTGGGATCCGAACCAATACGTCAACGTGTGGCTCTTCGGCTTTCTGGTGTCTGACGACCCGGACCGGGACGAAAGCAATGTGACCGGAATCTCTTACCTGCCTTACTGCACGACGGCCCAACCGTTGAGCATGCTGGTTACGTGGGACGGCGCCATCACCCAGCAACCCTATTATATGCACGGCGTCACGCTGAATAACCGCTATTTCCTCCCGACCGCAAACGTCGGCGACGACGAAGGTATGTTCACCTTCTGCCACGAGATGGGACACTACCTGGGGCTGCACCATGTATTCAGCGAACCGACCGCCGGGGAGACCGCCTGCGACGATCCCGACCATGCCAGCGACGACGGGTGCAGCGACACCCCGAAATACGACCGGACGACCTATGAGCAGTTGCTTTACAGCAATACGCTGCCCTATAACGCCTATTACCGCCAGCCGTGCGACGGCGGAGCCCTTTTCCTTTCCACCAACGTGATGGATTACTTTTTCAGCCGACGGACCAACCTGACCGCCCAGCAGCGCGACCGGATCGAACACGTGATCGCTTACAGCCCGTGGATTCCGCGCAGCGCCGAGGCGACCAAAGCGTTGCTGGAAAACTTCACCGGCGAGATCACGGACGAACGGCCGGAGCCGATCCTGATGTACTAACCCCATTGGTTTCCAGGCTGAGCGGAATGTGAAATTGCTCGTTGCGTTTCTCGCTGCGGGATTGCTGTTCGCATCCGGCAAAGAGAAATCCGGCAGGGCCTGAAGCACCGCTCGATTTCAAGACCGAGTCCCTGAGATCGGACAAGGATGAGGCTCAGATCATTATCGGTGATTTGTCTTTTTCTGAAAATATATACCGCGTTTGCGGGTCGCGTCTGGCGAGCCGCAGGTCACGGCGGTGCATTTCAACGTGTCGGAACCGATGGAGGCAACGGTGTGAAATACTCCTCGGGGATGGTCAAGGCGATGCCGGGGCCGATGCAATGGCTGAAGGCGGAATAACCGCAGGCTCGTTTTAGCCCCATTTGCGAGGCATCTTGTAACATGAGGCGCTTTCCTTTTTCACAAGAAAAAAGGAAAGCGCCTCACGCTTGTACTGATTGCAGCAGCGGTAGCGGCACAACCGGGATGCCCGACCTGAAACTTACGCAGCTGTCGTCGGCTCGTCTTACGTAGCCTTTGTTACGTGCCCGGCCGTCGATGCCGAAACTTTGCGATTCTGGCCGTCGTATTTCGGTTTTGGCCGGCCCCAGCTCGGCGGGGTCGACAGCCATTCGCAAGGAGAACGCGGAAACCGATGAATAAAGCCTGAGCGTCAGAATGCCCGGCCCACCACATAGGCCGCATACCCCTCCAGCGCCCGCCGTACCGGCGAATCCGGATAAGCGGCCAGCGCTTCCAGCGCCTCCTTGTGGTAACGCTCCATCGCCGCTACCGAATAAGCCACCCCGTTGCTCCCGGCCACGAAATCGCGTAGCCACTCCACCGACTCGTTATGTTCCGCCGCCCGGCGCAAGTGCTTCAGCACCTTGCGCCGCTCGCTTGGGGTCGCATCTTCCAGAGCATGGATCAGCGGCAGCGTCATTTTCCGCTCTCTTAGATCATTGCACAGCACCTTTCCCGTATCGAGCCGGCTTCCGTCCTCCGCAAAACCGAAGTCCAGCAAGTCGTCCTTGATCTGGAACGCCAGCCCCAGCAACTCCCCGAACCGGTAGATATTCCGCACCTGCGGCGCGTCCGGATCATCGCCGAACGCCGGCATCACCCCGCATTCCGCCGCCGAAGCGATCAGTACCGCCGTTTTGTGTCGGATAATATCCGTGTAGTCCGCCTCCGTCGTGTCCATCAGGCGGGCATGCTCCATCTGCATCAGCTCGCCGTTCACGATCAGCTCGATCGCCCGCGTGGCCGACCGCATCGCCCCGAAGCTGCCCGCCCGCGACGCTTGCGCCAGCCCTTTCGAGAAGAGGTAGTCGCCGATCAGCACCGCCGATTTCGACCGCAGCAGCGTTCCCGGCGTCCATTGCCCCCGGCGGACATAGGCCTCGTCGATCACGTCGTCGTGCACCAGGGTGGACCAGTGGATCATCTCGATCAGCACCGCTCCCGCCTGCACCTTCGGGTTTCCCGCCTCCCCGTGCAGCGCCGCCGTCAGCAAAGTCAGCAGCGGCCGCATCTGTTTGCCCCCGCTGTGCAGGATATCCCGCGTGATGGGTCGCATGAACGGCTGATCGGAGACCGTCACCTCGTTCAGGAGTTCCCGGAAGGCCCGGAACTCCGCCTCCACAGGGGCCGTAATATCGTCTAATTGCGTCATAGGCCGGATTTATTCGCGAAGCCGGGAGTCGATCACGATCGTCACCGGCCCGTCGTTCACCAGAGAGACCTGCATGTCCGCGCCGAACCGTCCCGTTTGTACCGGGCATCCCGTCTCCAGCGATAGTTGTTCCACAAATGATTCGTACAGGGGGATGGCCGTTTCCGGCCGTGCCGCCGCGATGAACGAAGGCCGGTTTCCTTTTTTGGTGGAGGCTTGCAGCGTGAACTGGCTCACCACCAGCGCCTCGCCCCCGGCATCGACCACCGAGCGGTTCATTGCCTGCGCCCGGTCGGCGAAGATGCGCATCCGCGCGATCTTACCCGCCAGCCACAATACGTCTTCCTGCGTGTCCTCCTCGGCCACGCCCAAAAGGATCAACAGCCCCGGCCCGATCCGGGAGATGTCCTCCCCGCCGACCTCCACTGCCGCCCGGCCGACCCGCTGAACCACTGCCCGCATACTTCCGTACAGATTAGTTACGATTCGATAATGACCAACTCCACGCCCAGCATCGAAGCCAGGTCGGAGATGAATTCCATGTAGCGCATGTCGGCCTGCTGCGACATGCTGCCCAGACATATCTTGGCCGGGTGCAGCGCCTCGATGCAGTCCTCGATGGCCGCCCGCACCAGCCGCATTCCCTCCACCGAGAAGATCGAATGGCCGAACGCCGCCGTGAACGCGCGGTTTTCCGAGAACAGCTCCAGCGTGGGAATGATTTCGATATGGTTCCGTTTGGCCGCTGCCGCCAGCTGCTGCAACTGCCTGGTGCTGTAATAGCCGTCGGCTGGGTAGAGCCGGCT
>CAZAPI010000139.1:0-4525 GCA_964486945.1 uncultured Rikenella sp.
AAAAGAACAGTACCCTCCAACCCAATGAATAAGGAGTACAAATAACCGATCGGTTTACGAAAAGCGTTCGTTATTGATTATCTTTGCGGGAAATTGCCCGAGACAGCCCATGATCTACCACATCGCCGAATACCTCGACCGCGCCATCGACCTGCCCGGAGCCGGGATGTTCAACTACATATCTTTCCGTTCCGCCATGGCCATCGTCTTTTCGCTGCTCATCGGCATGGTATTCGGTAAAAGCATCATTCGGCTGCTCCAGCGCAAACAGATCGGCGAAGAGATACGCGACCTCGGCCTCGAAGGGCAGCTCCAGAAAAAAGGGACACCGACCATGGGAGGACTCATTATCCTCGCCGCCATACTCGTGCCCGTGCTGTTGTTCGCCGACCTGACCAACATCTACGTGCAGCTGATGCTCGCCACCACCGTATGGCTGGGGCTGCTGGGATTCCTCGACGACTACATCAAAGTATTCCGGAAGAAAAAAGAAGGGCTCAACGGACGGTTCAAAATCCTGGGACAAGTGACACTCGGCCTGGTGGTCGGCACCACCATGTGGGTCAGCCCCCAGATCGTATCGCGCGAACCCTCCACCTCCCGCACCGCCGATGCCGAGCGCGTGGAGGCTTTGGATCTCGGGAACCAGCGGAAAATCATCTACTTTACCCCCGCCGAGAAATCGACCGCCACGACCGTCCCCTTTTTCAAGAACAGCGAGCTCAACTACCGCGACCTGATCCCTGTCGAAGGGCAGTTCGGAGATACTTTGGGGTGGCTATTCTATGTGCTGGTCGCCACTTTCGTCATTACGCTGGTCTCCAACGGCGCCAACCTCACCGACGGACTCGACGGGCTGGCCGCCGGCGTTTCGGCCGCGATCGGGGTGGTGCTGGGGATATTGGCCTACCTGTCCGGGAACGTCATTTACGCCGACTACCTGAGCGTCATGAATATACCCGGCTCCGGGGAATTGCTGGTCTTCGCCGGCGCATTTGTGGGGGCGCTGTTGGGATTCTTGTGGTACAACTCCTATCCGGCACAGGTCTTTATGGGCGACACCGGTTCGCTGGCCATCGGGGGGATCATCGCCACCTTCGCGCTCCTCATCCGCAAGGAACTGCTGCTGCCCATCCTGTGCGGCATTTTTATTGTAGAAAGCTGCTCGGTCATCATCCAGGTATTCTGGTTCAAATACACCCGGCACAAGTACGGCGAGGGACGCCGTGTGTTCCTGATGGCGCCGCTGCACCACCACTACCAGAAAAAAGGCTATTTCGAAGTCAAGATCGTGACCCGCTTCTGGATCGTGCAGCTGCTGCTGGCCGCCATCACGCTGATGACCCTCAAGATACGATAACCGTCGCCCGATACGTTTGTCAACATAAAAACCCATATAAACAATGACACTGTTAGCGACCAGCCAGAACTTTTTCGGCTCCATGGGTCCCGAATTCCTGCTTATCATTATCATCGGTATCGCAGGCTTCATCGTGCAGGCCCGGCTCCAGAGCGTATTCGCCAAATATTCCAAAGTGCCCTTCGCCGGCAATATGACCGGCAAGGACGTGGCCGAAAAAATGTTGCGCGACAACGGGATCACCGACGTGACGGTTACCCATACTCCGGGCCAGCTGACCGATCACTTCAACCCGGCCAACAAGACCGTGAACCTGAGCGATGCGGTCTATTCCAGCAACTCGGTGGCGGCAGCGGCCGTGGCGGCGCACGAATGCGGCCACGCGGTGCAGCATGCCGTGGGGTACGCCCCGCTGAAAATGCGGTCGGCGCTGGTGCCGGTGACCACCTTCTCGTCCCGGTTCGCCATCTTCTTCATTATCGGCGGTATCGTCATGGCCGGGGTCTCCAATTCGCTGGTACTCTTCTGGATCGGGATCGCGATGATCGCCGTGTCGGCCCTGTTCAGCCTGGTGACCCTGCCGGTGGAATACGACGCCTCGCGGCGGGCGCTGGCGTGGCTCGACGGGCAGCGTATCCTGACCTCGCAGCAACAGGGACAGGCCAAAGAGGCCCTGATGTGGGCGGCGCGGACTTACCTGGTTGCGGCCCTGTCGGCAATCGCCACGCTGCTTTACTACATCGGTTTCGCCCGGCGGGATTAGCCGGAGCGGGCCGGTGAGCCTGCGGCTCGCAAGAACATTGCATGTCGGGCCGCCCCTGATCCCGCCGGGACGGCCTTTTTCATACCCTCGGCAGAATAAGCCGAAAAAACCGTATCTTTGCACCTAAACATTGACGGAAAGAACATTACACCCATGGCAGACAATACCATACTGGCCAAGTTAGACGGTATCAAAGACAAATACGCCTCCATCTCCGCCCAGATCACCGACCCGGAGGTGATGAGCGACATGAAACGATATATCCAGCTCAACAAGGAGTACAAAGAGCTGGGGCCGATCGTCGAGGCGGCGGACAAATACCGCACGGCAGTGGCCAACCTGCAGGAGGCCAAGGATATACTGGTCAACGAGAAGGACGAAGAGATGCGCGAGATGGCCCGCGGCGAGATCGAGGAGCTGGAGCCGAAGATCGAACAGCTCGAAGAGGAGATCAAGCTGATGCTGATCCCCGCCGACCCGCAGGACGGCAAGAACGCCATCATGGAGATCCGCGGCGGGGCCGGCGGCGACGAAGCGGCCATTTTTGCGGGGGATTTGCTGCGCATGTACCTCAAGTTCTTCGAGCGCAAGGGCTGGAAGGCGGAGATCAACAGCGAGAGCGAGGGGACCTCAGGAGGATACAAGGAGGTGGTGCTCAAGGTATCGGGCGAGAATGTCTACGGGACTTTGAAGTACGAATCGGGCGTGCATCGCGTGCAGCGGGTGCCGCAGACCGAGACGCAGGGACGCGTGCATACCTCGGCGGCATCGGTGGCGGTGCTGCCCGAAGCCGAGGAGTTCGACATCGACCTGAAAATGGAGGATATCCGCAAGGATACGTTCTGTGCCAGCGGGCCGGGGGGGCAGTCGGTCAATACGACCTACTCGGCAATCCGTCTGACGCATATTCCGACGGGGATCGTGGTGCAGTGCCAGGACCAGAAATCGCAGCTCAAGAATTTCGACAAGGCGCTGGAGGAATTACGGACGCGTATCTACAACCTGGAGTACCAGAAATATCTGGACGAAATCTCATCGAAGCGCAAAACGATGGTGTCGACGGGCGACCGCTCGGCGAAGATCCGGACTTACAACTATCCGCAGGGACGCATGACGGATCACCGCATCGGCTACACGATGTACAACCTGCCGGCCTTTATGGACGGGGATATTCAGGAGTGCATCGACAAGCTCCAGTTCGCCGAGAATGCGGAGCGGCTGGCGGCTGCGGCACAAGAGGAAAATTAACCGGCTTAGAGTTCGGTCCCACGACCCGCATTTTATTCACTACAAAAATATTTCCGTTATGGAGAATTGTGACGCAAGTCAATCGCAGCAACCGTATCAGCCGCAACCGCAGTACCGGCAGGGTTATCCGACTCCGAAACCGACGATTCCGAATGCGGTGGCTTCATTGGTGCTGGGCATTCTTTCGATCGTTGCGAGCTGCTGGTTCGTGGGGCTTGTTCTGGGGATCATCGGCCTGGTGCTGGGCAACAAGGGTCGGCAGGCCTACCTGCTGGCGCCGGACAGCTATTCGGGCTACGGGATGCTCAATGCGGGTCGGATCATGTCGATCATCGGCATTTGCATCGGCGGGCTTTATATCCTGTATGTGATCGTTTTCGTGGCTGTTATCGGTATGGGGGCTGGCCTGGCCGGAATGAGCGGCTTGTTTCAGCACATTCACTAAACTCACGGAAGGCGCGGGGTTGATGCCGTGCGCTTATCGGGAGCTTTTGGGGATTGATTGCCCGTTCTGCGGAGGCCAGCGTTCCGTGCTATTGCTTTTGCAAGGACGATTCCGAGAGAGTTTTGTGCTGTTCCCGGCTTTGCTGCCGCTGGCGGTAACTCCGTTGTTTGTCGGCCGCAAAAGGGCTTTGCGGGTGATGCTGTGGCTCGATCTGGTTGTCGTGACAGGCAGCTGGCTGGTCCGGCTCTTCCTGAACTGATGCCGACGATTTTGGTCTGAAATTATTTTTCGGAAAGGGCCCTACAGGGTCCTTTTTTCATTATATTTGCTTAATTAAACCGCTCGTTTTATTTTGCACTGTTCCGCCTGGTACCGTCCCTTTGTTGACCTTCGGTCTTCCTTCTCGCCGCTCGGCAGAGCGTGCAAGCCCGCTTTGCCCTCGCTGGCAGCGTCGGTTGAAAGAAAGGGACCCAAAGAACTTTTGAGATAGCTACGCTACTCCTCAGTCTGCCGAAGTCCTCATTCTTTGGGGCGCGGGAGCGGCGGCCTTGAAACAACAACGACCTTTTGGCCGCCGTTCACCGCACCCCAAAAGCTAAGGCTGTGATAGATTTAGGATGCGCAAGCATCCGCGAAAGTTTTTCTGGTTCTCTTTGTTCACAAAGAGAACGGTTCCGTACTGCGCAATGACAAATAAACGAACGGTTAT
>CAZAPI010000140.1:0-4357 GCA_964486945.1 uncultured Rikenella sp.
AAACTCGCAGGGAATCGGTTCGGAATTCGCAACGCAAACGTTGCGAACCCTTGAACGCGGCATTTCCGGGTCTGCCGAGTCTACCCTTTGGTGCTAACGCAAAAGCCCCCGGCAGCGTCGGGTTTCGACTTGAGGCACTTTTTCTTTGGTGGCAAAGAAAGGAAGCGCCTGCACGGCATAAGGGCCAAAGAAACGGCATCCGCCACCGGGCAGGGGCGAAGAGGGGCTTCAAATCGTTCCGCCACAGGCCGTTATTCTACGGCGCAGGCCGGTCTTTCGGGTCGGCGGTCGAGAAATAGAAGTCGGAGGTGCTAAAAAAGTCGATGCTCTGGAAACAAGGCGTTCCGGCGAAAATATGTACATTTGTCGTTTACTAAAATCATTTCTCGAAAATGAAGAAAGCGATCGCATTTATACCCAACCTGCTGACGTTGTGTAACCTGTTGTGCGGCTGCGCGGCCGTGGCGGCGCTGTTCCTCAGGGGGGACTTCCATTCGGCGTTCTGGCTGGTGATCGTCGCCGCCGTGTTCGACTTTTTCGACGGTTTTGCGGCGCGGATGTTGCACGTCAGCTCGCCGATCGGCAAAGAGCTGGATTCGTTGGCCGATATGGTCAGCTTCGGGGTGGTGCCTGCCGTGGTGGTCTTTAGCATGTTGTCGGGCGGCAGCGTGGAAGGCGTTCCGGCATGGCTGGCCTACGCCGGTTTCCTGATTGCTGCCTTTTCGGCCCTGCGGTTGGCGAAATTCAATATCGACGAACGGCAGCACGAGGAATTTCGCGGACTGCCGACGCCCGCCTGCACACTGTTTTTCGCGGCCCTGCCGATGCTGGGCTGGGAATGGGTGCGGCACCCGGCGGTGCTGCTGGCGCTGACGGTCGTCTTTTCGGCCCTGCTGGTGTGCGACATGCCGATGTTCTCGCTCAAATTCAAAACTTTCGGGCTGAAAAAAAACAAACTAAGATACGTTTTCATTCTTCTTTCCGTTATTTTCATCGTCTGGTGCCGGCTGGCCGCCCCGGCGATGATCATTCTGGCCTATATCGTGATCTCGACCGGACGGGCATTGCTCGGTCGAAAGTATGTAAATGGCTGATACTGTGAAAAGTGCGGATTTAGGAAAATTTCCGTACCTTTGCCCCGCCCCGTGCCGCGGGGCCGACGTATACTTAATGGATAATCACCGATGGGAAACACCCCGGTCAGGACATATCTTTTGCGCGGTTTGGCCGCTGCCGTCTTGCTGATCCTGCTGCCTTCGGGCGCGGCGGGGCAGAACAACGGCTCGACGATCATCCGCTACCCGGTGGACAACAGTTCGAGCAACTCCACGGGGCTGCTGCCGGGCCAGATGATCGAACGGGACACAATTGACAAGGCTTTGCGGCCCAAGAAACCGTTGGAGTCGTTCTATTTCGACGATTCGACCCGGGCGCGGCGCATCTTTTCGTGGACGGTATCGATGGACGACAACAACATCACGCTCCGGGACATGGACTCCACCATCGCGGAATTCCAGCGCGATTATCCTTTCATGCGGAAAGGAGTGGGCAGCGCGAGCCTCGGAAACGTAGGCGGGGCGACCATTCCGCTCGATTATTTCGACCGTCCGCAGTTCCAAAATTTCTCTTTTTTACAGGCTTGGGCCTCCTACCTGATGACTCCGGAACAGATTTTGTTCTATAACGCCCGGATGCCTTATACCAATATCTCGTACCAGATGTCGGGCCAGCGGGCCAAGGAGGAGCAGCTGTTCCACGCGGTGATCTCGCAGAATATCTCGCCGTCCACCTCTTTCAACCTGGACTACAACTCGGACGGGATGAAGGGACAGTACGAGCGGCAGAAGGCGCTGGACCGCTATTTCTCGGCGAACATCGCCCATACGGGCAAGCGGTATGCGATCCACGGGGGGTATATCTACAACGTGGGGGATATACAGGAGAACGGCGGGATCGAGGATATGCGCGACGTGACGGACACGGTGATGGATATGACGGAGAATATCCCGGTGCGGCTGGACGCCGAAGCGGATGCACGCAACCGTTACAAAGGGAACACGTTCTACTGGACGCAGTCCTACGGAATACCGCTCCGGCGGCAGCGGGCCACGGACGAGCTGACCTTGTCCAAGATACCGACGGTGTTCATCGGGCAATCGTTCCAGTACACGGCCTTCAAGAAGATCTATTCGGACGCCGTGAAGGCACCGACGGGATCGGCGGGGGGAGAGGAGAGCGTGCCGTTCTACGACCATTTTTACATGAGCCCGGACAAGACCTACGACTCGATCCGCCAGTCGATGATGGATGTCAAGTTCTTCATGCAGCTCCAGCCTTACAACCGGGACGGGGCGCTGGGGCTGGTGACGGCGGGAATCGGCGACGAGCTGAACAGTTACTATTACTACGTGCCGGAGGCCTATCGGGGATTGTACGGCAAGGGGGGGAAACAAAGTAAGAATTCGGTCTATGTGTACGGCAAAGTGGAGGGAGCGGTGAGCCGCTACATGCGGTGGTCCGCCGATGCCAAGCTGCACATGATCGGGTACCGGAGCGGGGATTTCGATGTGGGCGGCAAATTGTCGCTATCGGCTTATATCAGGAATAAGCCGCTGACATTGGACGCTTCGGTGCGCTTCTCGCTGCGCGAGCCGGATTTCTGGCAGCAGAACTACTTCTCGAACCACTTCGCGTGGTCGAACCACTTCTCTCAGGAGAAGAGTACGCTCATCACCGCAGCATTCAAGGTCCCCTACGCGGGGCTGGAGCTGGGGGGCAGCTACGCACTGACCAAGGACAAGGTCTACTACGGCCTGAATATAGTCCCGGAACAGTACGGCGATATGCTCAGCGTGATGGGGCTTTATCTGCGCAAGGATTTCCGCCTGGGCGGATTTCACTTGAATCACAGGGTGCTTATGCAATGGAGCTCGAACCAGACAGTCGCTCCGGTGCCTCTGCTCAGCGCCGACATCTCCTACTTCTTCGGCTTCGACGTCGTCAAGAAGGTGTTGTACATGCAGATCGGATTGGACGGAAAGTATAATACCGAGTATTATGCCTATGCCTACAATCCGGCGATCGGGCAGTTCTACACGCAGGATCAGGTCAAACTGGGCAACTACCCTTCGATGGATGCGTTCGCGTCGGCGAAGTGGAAAAGACTGAGGCTGCTGCTGAAGTTGCAGCACTGGAACTGCAACCTGTTCGGCGGGAACCGCTACTTCGAAGTGGTGAATTACCCGCAGAACCGGATGATGTTCAAGATCGGACTGTCATGGACGTTCTACGACTAACGGCTCGCATGGCATGGGAAATGCTCGCCCGACCAAAAAGCGATTTATGAACCTTAAAAAAGTTGTTTCTGTTTTTGCATTACTGTTGATTTCGGACTTTACTTTCATCGGCTGTACGAACACCACGAGCGTTTTCGCTTCGGTGGCGCCGACGGCCGAGGAGCTGGAGATCGCCAGCCGGGGCCAGATTTCGCCTTACGACCCGATCATGCGTCAGGTGGCTGACGAGGAGGGGATGGACTGGCGGCTGCTGGCGGCGATAGCCCACCAAGAATCCCGTTTCGATCCCGATGCACGTTCGCATCGGGGCGCGCAGGGCCTGATGCAGGTGATGAACAGCGTGGCGCGCGAGTTCGGCGTGCCGGACGAAAAGATCGGTGACCCGAAAACGAACATCGTCACGGCGGTCAAGCTCATCAAGAAGATCGAAGGAACGCTGCGTTTCGGCAAAACGACTTCCGACGAAGACAGGATCCGCATCGTGCTGGCCTGCTACAACGCCGGGATGGGGCATATACTCGACGCGCGCCGGCTGGCGGTCAAGCATGGGGTGGACCACAACTCGTGGAGCCAGTTGAGCCAGTTCGTCGCGCTGAAGGGGACGCCGGAGTGGAAAGACGACGCGGCGGTGCGTAGCGGCGCTTTCGACGGCACCGAAACGCTCCAGTTCGTGGACAAGGTGATGGCCCAGTATTCGAGGTACTGCAAAAATTATATCTAAAAAATGTTGCGGCTTTGAAAAAAAGTCTATATTTGCAAGGCTGTTCTGTTACGAACGGCGCTTTACGACAGAGAATGGAAAAGAAATTCGGACATATCGTAACGGAGGGTTTCTATTCGCCCTTTTATTATTGCCGCCCGTTTTTTACGGAGGGGTCCGATCTCTTTTTGCCTTTACTGAAAAATTGCAGATAACAACATTTTCGATACGCAAAGATCCGGCCTTCCGAATGAAGGGCCGGATCTTTTGTTTTTTTATCGTTCGTTTAATTGTACGTACCCGTAGGCAACTGTTCTCTTTGTGAACAAAGAGAACCAGAAAAACTTTCGTACGGATGCTT
>CAZAPI010000141.1:0-4327 GCA_964486945.1 uncultured Rikenella sp.
GCAAACTTGATGGCTGCTCGGCTGCTGCGTCGGCTCTTTGGTTCTTTCCTTTCAAGGAAAGAACGGTACCAGACGGCACAATGCAAAATAAAACGAACCGATAAAAAATATGTATCTTTGGGTTTTCAAAATTACGAGAAAAAATGTTCAGAACAGCTACTTGCGGCGAACTCAGGCTCGCCGATGCGAATAAGACCGTCATGCTGGCCGGGTGGGTACAGAAAGTGCGCAACCTGGGGGCGATGGTATTTATCGACCTGCGCGACCGCTACGGCATTACGCAGGTGACGGTGGACGAGAACGCTCCGGCAGCGCTTAAAGAGATTGCCGAGAGCCTGGGGCGGGAGTATGTGATCCGGGCGACAGGAACCGTCACCGAGCGTTCGTCCAAGAACAGCAAGATACCGACAGGCGAGATCGAGATCATCGCTTCGGAGATCGAAATACTGAATGCGAGCGAGGTGCCCCCGTTCACCATCGAGGAAAACTCGGACGGAGGGGACGACTTGCGGATGAAGTACCGCTATCTCGACCTGCGGCGGGCACCTTTGCAGCGGGCGATGATGCTGCGCCACCGGCTGGCGCAGGAGATCCGCAAGTACCTCGATACGCAGGACTTTATGGAGATAGAAACTCCGTACCTTATTAAATCGACGCCGGAGGGCGCGCGGGACTTCGTGGTGCCGAGTCGGATGAATCCGGGTGAGTTTTATGCCCTGCCGCAGTCGCCGCAGACATTCAAACAGCTGCTGATGGTGAGCGGTTATGACCGTTATTTCCAGATCGTGCGCTGTTTTCGCGACGAGGACCTGCGCGCCGACCGCCAGCCGGAATTCACACAGGTGGACTGCGAGATGGCGTTCGTGGAACGCGAGGATGTGCTCACAGTGTTTGAGGGCATGATGCGGACAATGTTCGACAAGACACTGGGGGTTAAGTTCGATTCCGAGAAATTCCCCCGCATGAGCTGGCACGAGGCGATGGAGACTTACGGATCGGACAAACCGGATATCCGGTTCGGGATGAAGTTCAACGACCTGACTTCACTGGTGAAAGGGCACGATTTCGCGGTGTTCGACACGGCGGAATATGTGGGAGGGATTTGTGCAGAGGGGTGCGCTTCCTATACGCGCAAGCAGCTGGACGCTCTGACGGAGTTCGTGAAGCGGCCGCAGGTGGGGGCCAAGGGCTTGGTCTATGTGCGCCGCGAGGCGAACGGCAGTTACAAGTCGAGCGTGGACAAGTTCTACTCGCAGGAGGAACTGGTCCGGTGGGGCGAGGCCTGCGGAATGAAAGAAGGGGATTTGCTCTTGATTCTGGCGGGATCTAAAAAACAGACGTTGGCGGCATTGTGCGCCTTGCGTTTGGAGATGGGGGATCAGTTGGGGCTCAGACCTCACGATACGTTCGCACCGTTGTGGGTGGTGGACTTCCCGCTTTTGGAGTGGGACGACGAGACGCAGCGCTACTATGCGATGCACCACCCGTTCACGGCTCCGAAAACGGAGGATATGGACAAGTTCTTCTCAACGGATATTAAGGAGCTGGGCGATGTGCGGGCAGAGGCTTATGACTTCGTGGTGAACGGGGTGGAGGTCGGCGGAGGGTCGATCCGTATCCACGACGGAAAGGTGCAGAGCCGGATGTTCGAGGTGCTGGGCTTTACGCCCGAGGAGGCGCAGGCTCAGTTCGGGTTCCTCCTGGGGGCGTTCAAGTACGGGGCGCCGCCGCACGGGGGGATCGCGTTCGGCTTCGACCGCATGTGCTCGCTGTTCGGAGGGTCGGACTCGATCCGGGACTATATCGCGTTCCCGAAGAACAACAGCGGCCGCGATATGATGATCGACGCTCCGTCGCCGCTGGCGCAAGCGCAGCTGGACGAATTGCAGATCGCCGTCGCCAAACCCGAATAATTACCGTTCGTTAAAGCGATAACTGCGTATCGCTTTAACGAACGATTAAAAATCAGTTATGGGCATATTCGACATATTCAAGAAAAAGGACTCCGAAGCCGGGCAGCAGGCCAGCCTCGACAGCGGACTGGAGAAGAGCCGGACAGGCATCTTTTCCAAGATCTCGCGCGCCGTGGCCGGGAAATCGAAAGTCGACGAAGAAGTGCTCGACGAACTGGAAGAGATCCTCATCACCGCCGATGTGGGCATCGATACCACCCTGCGCATCATCGAGCGCATCGAAGCGCGCGTCGCACGGGACAAATACCTCGGCACCGACGAACTGAATACCATCCTGCGGGAAGAAGTGACCGCGTTGCTGGCCGAAGCGCCGGCTGCGACCACCTCGTCCGACCTCGGCTTCCTGTTCGAAAAAGACAAGGAGGGCAACCCTTTCGTACTGATGGTCGTCGGCGTGAACGGAGTCGGCAAGACCACTACCATAGGCAAGCTCGCGGCACGGCTGACGGCAGCCGGTAAAACCGTTTACTTAGGCGCCGCGGACACCTTCCGCGCCGCAGCCATAGACCAGCTCGAAGTATGGGCGCAGCGCGCCGGAGCCAAACTCGTCAAACAACAGATGGGGGCAGACCCGGCATCGGTGGCGTTCGACACCCTCTCGGCCGCAAAGGCGGCGGGAGCCGACGTCGTCATTATCGACACCGCCGGGCGGCTGCACAACAAAATCAACCTGATGAACGAGCTGACCAAGATCCGGAACGTGATGCAGAAAGTGGTGCCTGAGGCTCCGCACGAGGTGATGCTGGTGCTGGACGGCTCGACCGGACAGAATGCGTTCGAACAGGCGAAGCAGTTCGCGGCGGCCACGCAGATCTCCTCGCTGGCCATCACCAAACTCGACGGAACTGCCAAAGGCGGCGTGGTGATCGGCATCTCGGAACAGTTCAGGATACCGGTGCGTTATATCGGTGTAGGGGAAGGAATCGACGACCTGCAAGTGTTCGACCGGACGAGATTCGTAGGAGCGCTCTTCGGCGACAGACGGGCGTAACTTCTCTGTATCCCGGAACGGCCCCTGTTCCACCGCAAGGCGCCGTATAAAAAGCCATCGCTTATAGTTTCCTGACCATGATCCGCATGGTCGTACCCTTGTCGATCTCCGACTCCAGGACGAAAATACGGCCGTGGTGGTACTCTTCGACAATACGTTTGCTGAGCGACAAGCCCAGCCCCCAGCCGCGCGTCTTGGTCGTGAAACCGGGTTGGAAAATGCGTTTGAAATTGGCCTTCGGCATCCCTTTGCCGGTATCGCGCACGTCGATGCAAATCCATTTGTCGTCCCGCACCGAAAGTTGCACGATGATGGCCCCGCGACCCTGCAACGCGTCCAGCGCGTTCTTGAGCAGGTTCTCCACCACCCATTCGAACAAGGCGTCGTTGACCATTCCCTGCATCGGCTCGGAGGTGCACTGGGCGAAATTCAGGGTCACATTCTTCGGGATGCGCGTCCGGAAATAGGCGACAGCGCCGGCCACCAGTTCATAGATGTTCCTCGGTGCCAGGTTGGTCGTGGCCCCGATCTTCGAAAAACGGTCCACCACTTTCAGCAGGCGCGTTAAATCCTTGTTCATCTCGTCCACCACGAATGGCTCGACGCCTTCCTGTCCCCGCAGGTATTCGAGCCAGCCGAGCAGCGAACTGGTCGGCGTACCGAGCTGGTGGGCGGTCTCTTTGGCCATACCGATCCAGACGCGGTTCTGCTCGCTGTGTTTCGACGAGCGGAAGGCGATAAAGGCGAAACCGATGAATATTGCGAACACGCTGAGCTGTACCCACGGGAAGTATTGCAGGGCTTTGAGCAGGGGCGATTCGTCGTAGAAGACGCGCACGATGCTTCCCTGCGCGGTCGGAATCTCGATGGGGTCGCGGCCGCCGGAGCGCATGCTTTCGAGTTTGTCGGCGAGCCGCTCGGGATCGGCCATCACGGAGGGGTCGATCAGCCGGTGGCGGATCACGCGCAGGTTGTCGTCGCAAACGATAACGGGAATATCTTCCGAGAAGTTGATGATGCGGGCGAGTATCTCGGCCTGCTGCCGGGCTCCGCTGGTGGCGGACTGTACGCTCATCCCTACGGCGTATGACCACAGGTGTATCTCGTGCCGCTCTTTGTCGCGCAGTTTCCCGACGAGGTAGTTGGAATAGACGAGCGAGGTAACGCCGATGGCGAACCCGATGGTGATGAAGAGCATCTTGCCGTGGTATCCGATCGAAAACTTACGCATCTGAACTTATCTGAATTTCGTAGGATTTAGTGACCTGATCTCCCTATGTCAGCCCGCCACCGGTTCCGGGACTATTAATCGTAGGGTTAAAAATCAGCGATACGCAGTATCGCCCGTCCCGCCGGGGCAGCC
>CAZAPI010000142.1:0-4316 GCA_964486945.1 uncultured Rikenella sp.
AACGAAAAGGCAAGGCTATGGGCAATCCGAAAATCAATCTTGCGGTGCAGCAGGGGCAGGGCAAATTCTACATCGAGACCTACGGGTGTCAGATGAACGTGAACGACAGCGAAGTGGTGGTGGCGGTGATGCAGCAGGGCGGTTTCGAACATACCGCCTCGCTGGACGAGGCCGACGTGGTGCTGGTCAACACCTGCGCCATCCGCGACAATGCCGAGCAGCGCATCTGGGGGCGGCTGGCCGAGTTCCGGGGCCTCAAGAAGCGGCGGCCGTGGCTGCTGGTGGGGATCATCGGCTGCATGGCCGAGCGGCTCAAAGACCGCCTGATCGAACAGGAGAAAACCGTGGACATCGTTGTCGGGCCGGACGGATACCGGTCGCTGCCGGAGCTGGTGCGGCAGGCCGCGGGCGGCACCAAGGCGGTGAATGTGCTCTTGTCGCGCGAGGAAACCTACGCGGAGATCAGTCCTGTGCGGCTCGACAAAAACGGAGTGACCGCCTTTGTCAGTATTATGCGCGGGTGCAACAACATGTGCGCCTATTGCGTGGTGCCCTATACCCGCGGCGTGGAGCGAAGCCGTGATGCGGAAACCATCTTGGCCGAGGTGCGCGACCTGTTCGCGCGCGGCTACCGCGAGGTGACGCTGCTGGGGCAGAACGTCAACTCCTACCGCTACGGCGACGTGAATTTCGCCGAACTGCTGGCGCGCGTGGCCGGAGTGTCGCCGCTGCTCCGGGTGCGTTTCTCCACCTCGCATCCCAAAGACCTTTCGGACGAACTGATCGAGACCATCGCAGCGTGGCCGAACATCTGCCGGGCCATCCACCTGCCCGCGCAGTCCGGCTCGTCGCGGATGCTGGAGCTGATGAACCGCAAATATACGCGGGAATGGTATCTGGATCGCATCGCTGCGATCCGCCGGTTGCTGCCGGACTGCTCGCTCTCCACCGACCTGATTGCCGGATTCTGCACCGAAACCGAGGAAGACCACGCCCAGACACTTTCGCTGATGCGCGAAGTGGGCTACGAATTCTCCTATATGTTCAAATACTCCGAACGGCCCAATACCAAAGCGCAGCGCACCCTGGCGGACGACGTGCCGGAGGAGGTCAAGACGGCCCGCCTCACGGAGATCATCAACCTCCAGAACCAGTTGTCGCTGGAGTCCAACCGGCGGGACGTGGGGCGCCATTTCGAAGTGCTGGTCGAGGGGACTTCGAAACGTTCCGAGGACGAAGTCTACGGCCGCACGTCGCAAAACAAGGTGGTGATCATGCCCCGGATGAACTACCTGCCGGGGGATTATGTCCACGTGCTCATCACCGACTGTTCGTCGGCGACCCTGATCGGGACCCCGCTCTGCTGATCCGCGACCCGGCCAGGCCTGACCGGAAACAGGGGGGCGGAAAAGGCAGGGAAATTGCTTAACTTTGCCTTACTAAGGCAAATACCCCATGAATAGGCAGACTTTCCGTCAATGGCTCTACGTTGTGGTCGGCGCGGCATTGCTGGCCACCGCTTTCGTGCTCTTCATCACCCCCTACCGCATCGTCCCCGGCGGCGTGTACGGCATGGGCGTGGTGCTCAATTACCTGTTCCCGAAGATCCAGGTAGGAACCTACGGCCTGTCGATGGACATTCCGCTGCTCATTATCGCTTTCCGCATCTTCGGCGCCCGGTTCGGCACCAAGACCATCGTCGCGGCAGTGCTCACGCCGCTCATCATGGACACAATGACCCTGCTGGTCGGCTCCGACCCGGCGACGATGCTCGGCGGCAAGATCGACCTCTCGGACGACGTGCTCCTGAGCTGCATCTTCGGGGGGGCGTTGATGGGAGCCGGGGTGGGCCTGATCCTCAAGACCCACGCCACGTCGGGCGGTACGGACATCGTGGCCATGATCGTCTCCAAATACCTCCATATGCCCATCAGCCGGGCCGTTCTGTATGTGGACTCGCTGGTCGTCCTGTTCGGCCTCGTCGTGCTGGGCGACTGGAAACTGCCCCTCTATTCGCTGGTGACCATCTTCGTCTCCTCGCGCGTGATCGACTACATCGTGGACGGCGGGTCGGGCGACAAACTGCTCTTCATCCTCTCGAAAAAGCACGACAAGATACGCGACTACATCCTCGACGGGCTGGAACGCGGCGGGACCTATATCAAAGCCAGCGGAATGTACACCGGTGCCGACAAGGAGATGATCTTCGTGGTCGTCTCACGGCGCGAAGTGCCGCTGATGCGCGACCGCATCCGGGAGGTCGATCCGGAAGCCTTTATGATCGTGGTCGACGCCCACGAGACCCTCGGCGAGGGTTTTAAAACCTTTGAGAAGCCATGATACGGAAAATCGCTTTGCTGGCCGGGCTTTCGCTGCTCATCACCCTTATGATGCCCCGGCGGGCAGCCCTGAACTTCAACTTCGTCCCCGGCGAAGTGTGGGAGTCGGAGACACTCACCGCGCCGTTCGATATCCCGGTCTATAAAAGCGCCGAACAGCTGTCGGCGGAGCGGAAAGCCCTACTGGAAGGGTTCCAGCCCGTTTTCCGGCTGGATACGCTGGTGGCGGCGGCGCAGCTGCGTTCGCTGGCTTCCGACCTCAAGGCTAATTCGGGCCTGACCGACCAGGAGCGCGAGCACGCGCTCGAAGCCTTCCGGCATATCTACGGAAAAGGCATCGTCAGCGATGCCGACCGGGCGGCTTACGCCGACCGGATGGTGCGCATCGACAGCGCGCACATGCTGCAAACCCGTTTCGCCACCGACCTTTTCACCCCCTCCTTGGCGCAGGCCTACCTGAAAGCGCAGGGGATAGACCCGGAACAGGGGTTCCGCTACCTGACCCCGTCGCTGACTTACGACCAGTCGCTGAACGCCCGGCTCCGCGAGCAGCTCCTCTCGCGGCTGTCGCGCACCGAAGGGATCGTGCGCACCGGCGAAGTAATCGTCTCGAACGGCCAGATGATCGACCGCCATATCGCCACCCTGCTGACCTCCTACCGCCGCGAGTACGAGAACCGGCTGGGACAGGGGGTGAGCGGACTGGTGCTGTTCCTGGGCAAACTGATGATCGTCGGGGCGCTGCTGACGCTGAGTTATGTCTTTTTCCGCTTCTTCTCGCAAAAGTATTTCGCCGGGTGGCGGCCGCTGCTGTTCGTCTTCGTACTCTACACCGTGATGGTCGTGCTGATGGCTTTCGTGGTGCGGACGCAGTTCCTCAGCCCCTATATGGTGCCGCTGCCGGTGGTAGCGATTCTGCTGCTGGCCTTTTTCGACACGCGGGTGGCCATTTTCGGGAATATTTCGGTGATGTTGCTTGCCTCGTTCTTCGTGCCGTTCAGCTTCGAGTTCTTCACCGTCAATTTCCTGGCCGGGATGGTGGCGATCTTCGTGGTGCGCCACTATTATCAGCGGCACAGCGTCTTCAAGGCCGTCGGGGCGGTGTTCCTGGCCGAGTCCGCGGCCTATGTCGCCTTCATGTGGATGACGCAGGGGACGCTGGACGTGGACTACATGGGCGTGCTCTGGTTCGTGGTGAGCGCGTTCCTGATGCTGGCGTTCTACCAGCTGGTCTATATCTTCGAGCGGCTGTTCGGCTTCGTGTCGGACATCACGCTGCTGGAGCTGTCGGACACCAACCAGCCGTTGCTGCTGCAACTGGCCGAAAAGGCTCCGGGCACTTTCCAGCATTCGGTGCAGGTGGCATCGCTGGCCGAGAGCGCGGCCAAGGAGATCGGTGCCAACCCACTGCTGGCGCGGGCCGGGGCGCTCTACCACGACATCGGCAAGATGGAGAATCCGTTCTATTTCGTGGAGAACCAGACCGGTAATTTCAACCCCCACTCGATGCTGAGCCCGGCACAGAGTGCGGCCATCGTCCGCTCGCACGTGACCGAGGGGATCATGCTGGCCCGCAAGCACCGTCTGCCGGCGGTCATCCAGGAGTTTATCTCGGGGCACCACGGTACCTCGAAGATCTACTATTTCTATGCCGAGGAGATGGAGAAGCACGGCACGGTGGAGCATCCCGACGAGTTCATGTACCCGGGGCCGAAGCCCGTGCGGCGCGAGGTGGCGATCTGCATGATGGCCGATGCGGTGGAGGCGGCTTCGCGCTCGCTGCCCGGCTACGACCGCGAGTCGATCGACGCTCTGGTGGAGAAGATCGTGGACCGGCAGATAGCCGAGCACCAGTACAGCCATGCCGACTTGTCGTTCGCCGAGGTGACGCGGATCAAGGAGCTGTTCAAGGCCAAGCTGAACAACATTTACCACGGGCGGGTCTCCTATCCGGCCACGGCCTGACGCAATTCCGGA
>CAZAPI010000143.1:0-4298 GCA_964486945.1 uncultured Rikenella sp.
ACGGCCTCGCAAGGCCGTGCGACAAGATGCGGTAACACGGGATGCCCTAGAGCCTGTCGGTCGAGGTCTTGAATGTGATCGTCGCCACATCCGTGGTCAGGATGGCCGCGCTGTAGCTGGCCGTATAGGTGAGCTCCTCGCCCGGGCGGAACGACAGCGCCTGCGGGGCCTGTCCCCGGGTCCGCGTCCCGGCAGTGCAAAGCAGCAGGCCGGCGGCGAGAAACGGAATGACCATGTGCTTTTTCATAGTAAAGACAAATATAATCTGTTTTTCACTGCATGCAACCCGCGTGCCTTATTTTTTCGCTCGCGGCCCCGCGGTCGGAAATGGCACGAAAGCATTATATTTGCATAAGACGAGAGCCGTTGCGGCGCACGGCTTTCATCCTTGTCTGCATAAACCATGGACAGCATACTCGACAGACCGATACAGTACCTCCCCGGGATCGGGGAGAAGCGGGCCGAACTGCTCGCTTCCGAGATCGGCGTGGAGACCTTCGGCGACATGCTGATGCACATCCCGTTCCGGTACGTCGACCGCTCGAAGGTCTACAAGATCGCCGAAATAGGCGAAGAGCTGTCCACGCAGTATGTACAGGTGCGCGCGCGCGTGCGGGACAAAGGGATTGTCGGACACGGGGCCAAGGCGCGACTGGCGCTGGTGGTGGCCGACGACACCGGCGAAATGGACCTGGTGTGGTTCCGCGGGGCGCGGTTCGTGATGAAAAAGCTCGAAGTCGGGCGAGAGTATATCTTTTTCGGGCGGCCCACCCTGTTCAACGGCTCCCCGAACATGGTCCATCCGGAATTCGAGCCGCCCATCGTCGTCGAGGGACAGGAACCCGTCGGGATGCAGGGCATCTACAGCACCACCGAGCGGCTCTCCTCCATCGGGTTGGGCACCAGGGCGATCTACAATGCCATGCGGACGCTGTGGGCGGCCGTCAAGGACTATATCCCGGAAACTTTGCCCGCGTATCTGTTGGAACAGGAGCGGCTGGCGAACCGCGTGCAGGCGTTGCACGACATCCATTTCCCCCCGTCCGCCGAGGCGCTCAACGCCGCGATCCGCCGGCTCAAGTTCGAGGAGCTGTTCGTGATCCAGCTCCAGCTGCTGGGGCAGCGCAGAGTGAGGACCGAGAAGACGCAGGGTTTCCTGATGCCCAGGATCGGGGGCTATTTCAACATGTTCTACCGCGAGAAGCTGCCTTTCGCCCTAACGGGGGCGCAGCAGCGTGTGGTCAGGGAGATCCGGGGCGACATGGTCAGCGGCCACCAGATGAACCGTTTGATGCAGGGCGACGTGGGGAGCGGGAAGACCATCGTGGCGTTGCTGTGCGTGTTGATCGCTGCCGACAACGGGTTCCAGAGCGCGATCATGGCGCCGACCGAGATCTTGGCGACCCAGCACTACCGATCCATCATGGAGCTGGTCGAGACCACCGGTCTGCGGGTCGAGCTGCTGACCGGGAGCACGCGCAAGAAAAAGCGGGAGCAGATCGCCGAGGGGCTGTTGTCCGGGGAGATAGACCTGTTGATAGGGACGCATGCCTTGATCGAGGACGCTGTGCGGTTCGCGCGGCTGGGATTCGTGGTGATCGACGAGCAGCACCGCTTCGGGGTGATGCAGCGGGCCAAGCTGCGGCTCAAAAGCCAGGGACTGCCTCCGCACGTGCTGGTGATGACCGCCACCCCGATCCCGCGGACGCTGGCGATGACCTTGTACGGCGACCTCGATGTGTCGGTGATCGACGAGCTGCCGCCGGGACGCAAACCGATACACACTTCTTATGCCAAGGAGTCGCACCGCCTCAGGCTGTTCGGTTTCCTGCGCGAGCAGATTGCGCAGGGGCGTCAGGTCTATATCGTCTATCCGCTGATCCAGGAGTCGGAGAAGATGGACGTGGCCAACCTCGAAGCGGGGGCCGAGGTGATTGCGCGCGAGTTCCCGCCGCCCGATTATACGAGCGTGGTGGTACACGGCAAGATGCCCGCCAAGCTCAAGGATTACGGCATGGAACTTTTCAAGGAGGGCAAAGCGCAGATACTGATCTCCACGACGGTGATCGAGGTAGGGGTGAATGTGCCCAACGCCACGGTGATGGTGATCGAGAGCGCCGAGCGGTTCGGACTGTCGCAGCTCCACCAGCTGCGCGGGCGCGTGGGGCGGGGCGGCGACCAGTCGTACTGCATCCTGATGACGGGCGACAAGATGACCACCGATGCGCGCCACCGGATGGAGGCGATGGTCTCGACCACGGACGGGTTCCGGCTTTCGGAACTGGACTTGCAGCTGCGCGGGGCGGGTGATATCGACGGTACGGCGCAGAGCGGGCAGGGGATCGATATTAAGGTCTCGAACCTGGCCAGGGACGGGGATATACTCGAATATGCGCGGAGTGTGGCGGAGCGCATATTGGCGGCCGATCCCGGTTTGCAGGGGGGGGAGAACGTATTGCTGGTGGCGGCCCTCGAAAAACTGAACCGTAAGAAGAAAGGCGCGGTCGATCTGAGCCAGATCAGTTGACGCGCAGAAAAACAAAACTGTTTGCCCGAAACAAGTGCGGGGTCCGGATTTCCGGACCCCGCACTTGTTTTTTAGGTGGCAATATGCTGACAATTAATTTGATGCCTGTGTTTTTGTCAGTTTAAAATATCCGGATATTCCTTTATTGTTTATTGGAAAATGTTTAAATATGTTATTATACGAGGCGTATATGGTAAAATTATTATAGTATAAATAACCGTTCGTTTAATTATTATGATTGCTGTTGCAAATGTATGTATTATTTTCAAATATCTGTCATATTGCGAAAATTTTGTTCAGCATCAATGCTTTCGGTATCCTAATTTCTTTCTTTTGGCGACATATGACACTATATTTAATGACAGTAAATTATGCCTTACCATTAAACGAACGGTTATTTGAACGCTTACTGTGTGTAATATTCTGTAAATCTGCTTATTGTGGCGACTTGGCAGAAAGGAGGAAAAAATATGGCGAAGCAATACTTGGCGGTTATCGCCGCATTGGTGACATTAATCGGGTGCAGCAAGAAGCCAACGGGCGAGATCGGGTCCGAAGGCGCATGTACCGTGCATTTTCGGGGTTCGGGGTCATTGGAGGCGGTTCCGGTCGCCTCTAAAACAGCCGTTCCGGTCACGCAGGGAGTGACCGTCGGCGTGCTGGCCTATCAGCATGCAGGCAGTGCAGCGGATATTACGCAAGACGTTTTCCGGGAGTGGAAAACCTATGTTGCCGGCACCGGCGGAATACTGACACCCGGGCAGGCCGACGACGCAGGGCGGCCGGTGGCCGGAGATGCCTCGGCGATGGAGCTGTCCAACGGCACATACGACTTTTACGCCTATAGCCCGGCGCTGAAGCTGGAGAGCGACCATTATACGATCAAAGGGATCGGTCATTACACCGACTTCATGGGCGCAGTGGTTCCGTCCCGCGCAGTGAGCCGTTCGGCCGCGGATGTCGAGCTGCTATTCGAACACAAATGCAGCAAGATCCGTTTCAACGTCAAGACCATCGACGGGATGGACAACAGCTCGCTGGAGGCCGGGAAAGTCATCTTGAACAAGATGGCCGTCAGCCCCGCCGCAGACTTCACCGTCGGCGGCGACCTCGTCCCGTCGCTGGGTTCGGAAACGAACACCTGCACACTGGCACAAGTGGAGCCCGCAGCCGACAATAAAAGTACCTCCGTGTGGGAGATTTTGCTGCCCAAGAACAGCGGTACGTTCGACGGTCAGTTCTTTTTGACGATCGAAGGCAAGCCGTACGTGCTGCAGGCCCGCGATATTCCGGCGATGAGCTTCCTCAAGTCCACACAGTATATCTTCACCGCAGTGGTGCGTGAGGGGAGCGTGAGCCTGGTGCTGAACGTCGCATCGTGGGACACCGTTTCGGAGAGCGTCGATGCAGGCCAGGGCAACGGAGCCGGGACCGATTCGTGGGACGGCGGCAGCGGAGAGGCCGGCGGCGCGGCGGGCACCAACCACGGAATCGAGATCGGCCGGTGGGACAATGTCGATTGGAGCGGAGGCATGGGCGGCAACCCGGACGCAGTGACAGGAGCAGTCGAAGTAGGCTCCTGGACGCCGGCACAGATGCTGGTGGATGCCGGTGGCGGCCATGTGGCCGACGTAGATACATGGGTGCGCAGCGAGCTGGCGGCGCAGGCAGGCTCGAACCACGGCGGCGGCGTGAGCGGCTGGGACGGGAGCGGATTTGAGGCCAGCATCGGTGCCGTCCAGGCCAATTGCGGGATCGTCGCGGCCGGTTC
>CAZAPI010000144.1:0-4277 GCA_964486945.1 uncultured Rikenella sp.
CCTGAATCAAATACTGAGCGGCACCGCCGAAGCGGCTTCGCCCCCTACCCGTCCGGTCGGCGGGTGCCGCGGAGCGGAAAGGCGAACCTGAATCCGTGATGCGATTTCAGCGGCGACGACGACGATCGGTACACAAACGGCAACTGAAGTACAACGGATTCAGACCGCAATTGGAATCTGCCCGCAAGGCAAGGAACACCGTCAGTCTGGCACCCGGCAAGCGGCAGACGGTACTTTGTGACCGGTGCCCCGGAGCCACCCGCAGGGAAACCACCATGCGGTCTGCTTCTTTGGACGCTTTCCTGCGCTACCTGCCCGAAGCGCTCAATAAATTTCATTACAGCGACCGCGCCCCCGTCCATTCCCGTCCGCTTCGTACGGAAGCGACAGGGATACGGAAAAAGGAGACGAAAAGCAGCCCCACCCCACCCGCTCTTCGGTACAGCCAACCGGAACACCGGCTCAAGCGGAACAGCCTTACGGCCTCACGATCCGGTTGAGAAAATCGTTCAATGGCTTCATCAGCTTGAAAAGCCGCAGCGCCTCGGGAATATAGTCCGGACTCGTCACCAAGTCGTCCGACAGATACACCCAGACATAGAAGTGATTCAGCTTAAGGTACTCCGCCGCCGGCGAATCCGCACTGAACCCCCTCGGCACCCGCTTGAGCACTTTGTCCTCGCGGCTTAGGCCGCCGATATGCTTTTTGAACTCCGGGTCGTTCACGATGGCGCTGAACTCCTCCCAGTCCATATCGATCGCCTGCCGGATCTCGTTCAGCTTGCCCGACATCGCCTCCGGCATGTAAAGACCGCAGGAGACCACCGACAACCCGCCCGGCTCGACATGTATATAATAGCCCGACAGAGGACTGTGGCGGTCGCCGTCCGAGTTCATCACCACTCCGAAATGGGTCTTGTAAGGCGTCTTGTCGGCCGAGAAGCGCAGGTTGCGGTTGATCCGGTAGATCAGCTTGGTCACGTCGGGATAACCCAGCGAAGGGTCGAACAGGTTGATCCCCTCGACCAGCCTCGCCGCGTTTTCCAGCACATTTTCCCGCGCGGCATCGTAACGCGCCCGGTTTTCGCGAAACCACTCTTTGTAGTTGTTGCGCCGCAGGTCGTCCAGGAACTCCAGCGTCGATTTTTCGATCATATCCTATTTCCGGTTTCGTTGTCTGACAGTTTCGTAATAGGCCGCCCGCTTCGGGTTCATCGGGAACCAGCCTTTCAACACCCGTCCCTGCTGCTCGAACACCTCCTTGATCGTCCAGAACGACGAGAAGGCAAACACTCCCAGCAAAGCCGACAACAGCACATTGCCGGTCAGCAGCGAACCGGCCACCCCGAGGATGCCCAGCACAAGAAAAATCCACCAGCACCGCGTTCCCCAATAGTATTCCGCTTTGACCACCACCGGGTGGAATACACCGATGATCAGAAAAGTGCATATGCCGATCACCAGCCCCAGCAGCCGGTAGTCCTGTAAAAACTCCATCATGTTTCAGTTAGCGTTGGTAAAGTTAATAAAATGCCGCGGAAAGCCCCCCTTCCAGGAAGATTTCCGCGGCATCGGTTCGGGATAGACGGCTATTTCTCAGCCGCCCGTCTCTTGTCGTCCTCCAGCAGACGCGCAGCCTCTTTTTTCAAGTCGTCCACCGAAAGCCCCAGCTTTTCGGCAATCCCCGTCCCGCAACGTTCGTCGGCCAAATAGAACCGCGCCGCAGCACGCAGGCGGATAAAGTCCGGCACACCATCCATCGCCTCGGCCACGTTCGAGATCGTGCGCAGCTGCTCGTCCTCCGGCATCAGGCGGAACAACGCCCCCGGCTGGCTGTAATAATCGGTGTCCACCCGGTTGTTGTAATTGAACGCATCGCCGCGCAAGGCCAGCGGCGGCTCGCTCAGCCTGCGGTCGTCCACCGGGCCGTCGAAGCTGTTCGGCTCGTAGTTCACCGCCGGCCCTCCGTTCTCATCTATCCGCATAAAGCCGTCGCGGTGGTAGTTATGCACCGGCACGCGAGGCCGGTTGACCGGCAGACTCTCGAAATTGACACCCAGACGGTGGCGGTGCGCATCGCCATAAGCGAACAGGCGCCCCTGCAACATTTTGTCCGGCGAAAAACCGATCCCCGGCACATTGTTGGCCGGATTGAACGCCGCCTGTTCGATCTCGGCGAAATAGTTCTCCGGATTGCGGTTCAGCTCCATAACGCCCACTTCGATCAGCGGGTAGTCCTTGTGGCTCCACACCTTCGTCAGGTCGAACGGATCGACCTTATACGTCAGCGCTTCGGCCTCCGGCATAACCTGCACGTACATGGTCCATTTCGGGAAATCGCCCTTTTCGATCGCCTCGAACAGGTCGCGCTGCGAAGCCTCGCGGTCGTGCGCCACTACCTGCGCCGCTTCGGCATTGGTCAGGTTCTCGATCCCCTGCCGGGTCTTGAAATGGAACTTCACCCAAAACCGCTCGCCGGCCGCATTGATAAAGCTGTAGGTATGGCTCCCGAAGCCGTGCATGTGGCGCAGGCTCTTCGGGATGCCCCGGTCGCTCATCAGGATCATCACCTGGTGGAGCGACTCGGGGCTCAGCGACCAGAAATCCCACATCGCCGTATTGCTCCGCATGTTGGTCTTCGGGTCGCGCTTCTGCGTATGGATGAAATCCGGGAATTTCAGCGGGTCGCGGATAAAGAATACCGGAGTATTGTTCCCCACCAGGTCCCAATTCCCCTCGTCGGTATAGAATTTCAGGGCGAAACCGCGCACATCGCGCTCCGTGTCGGCAGCACCCCGTTCGCCGGCCACCGTCGAGAAACGGGCCAGCATCGGAGTCTGCTTGCCCACCTCCGAAAAGATCGAAGCCTTGGTGTATTTCGTCATGTCGCCGGTCACGGTAAAGATGCCGAACGCTCCCGACCCTTTGGCATGCACCACACGCTCCGGGATGCGCTCACGGTTGAAATGGGCCAGTTTTTCGAGAAACCAAACGTTCTGCAACAGCGCCGGGCCGCGTTCGCCGGCCGTCTCGATGTTTTCGTTGTCGGCCACCGGCTTGCCGCCCTGCGTGGTCAGTTGGGTTTTCTTCTCTTCTTTCATGATAATAACGGGTTTAGTGTTTTTGATGCCATAAAGACAGAAATCATCCTCAAATTAGAATAGCTCTATTTAAAAAAAGTTACATTCTGCATTGCAAGATGAAATCGCTATCTTCGACCGTATCAATTTTTAGTCCAAACTAACACCTACCGTTTATGAGATTTACCCTGATCGCAGCGGCGGCTCTCGTCCTGGTCGGAGCGCCGCTCAAATCCCCGGCCGGGAATACGCCGCAGAAACTGCGCATCATGACTTACAACGTGCGCGGGGGAATGGGCATGGACGACAAGCGGGATTACGACCGGGCAGCGGCCGTGATCCGCGAACACCAGCCCGACATCTGCGCACTGCAGGAGCTGGACAGCATCACGGGGCGGAACGGTAAGACCTACGCTTTGCAGGAGTTCGCCGAGCGCACGGGTATGCACGGCACTTTCGCCAAAGCCATCGACTACGACGGCGGGGCTTACGGTATCGGTTTGCTCTACAAGGAGGAACCGCAGCAGGTGAAACGCATCCCCCTTCCGGGCAGCGAGGAGGCACGCGCGCTGATCGTCGCCGAATTCCCGGAGTATGTGTTTATGGCCACCCATTTCTCCCTGACCGGTGCCGACCAGCTGACCTCGATCCGGATGATCGACAGCCTGGCAGCCCTGTATCCGGGTAAAGCCGTCTTCCTGGCGGGCGACCTCAACTTCACGCCCGACTCGGAACAGTTCAAGACGCTGCGTAAGAGTTTCGTACCGCTGAACAATACCGAACTGCAAAGTTTTCCAGCCCACAAGCCGCGGGAGACGATCGACTATATCTGGGGTTATATCGGCGGCGACCGTTATTACAAGGTGCTCGACAACGGAGTGATCGATGCCCCGTACCAGTCGGACCACCGCCCGGCGTTCGCCGATGTGACTTTCGGGAATATTCTGCGCACGGCCCCGTACCTGCAAAACCCGACGGGGGACGGCATTACGGTCACCTGGCTGACCGACACCCCGGCTTACAGTTGGGTGGAATACGGCACCGATACCGCCGCCCTGGCTGTGGCCCGCACGCTGGTGGACGGACAGGCGATGGCGGGCAACGAAAAGCTCAGGCTCGACCTGTAACACAAAGGGCTGCTTTCATGATGAAAGCAGCCCTTTGTTCGTTACAGGTCGAGCCTTTATCAGAACTTCG
>CAZAPI010000145.1:0-4266 GCA_964486945.1 uncultured Rikenella sp.
CAGCACCGCCGTCAGTCCGTAAACGCCGGTCAGTGTCCACAGGGTAATCGCTTCCGGCGCAACGTCCGAAAGGGTCGCCCCCATCGTCCGGATGCGTACCAGAGCATCGATTCCGCTGCTCGACGGCACCATACGCCCCAAAGCATAGATCCATCCCGGCATCCCCTCTTTCGGCCACGAAATCCCGCTGACGATCAGGAGAAAAACCGACGTGACGATCAGCATCATCATCGAAGTTTCCCGTTTGCGGAACAAAGCTCCCAACGTCAGGCCGAGGAAGATGACCGACAGCAGGTAAGGCAGGAATATCAACAGCAAATCCACATGGTTCCCGTTCATCGGGTAGCCGAAAAACTTGTACTGGAAGCTGAAGATATAGAGCATCAGCGGAATATAGAGGAACAGGTAAGCCGTAGCCTTGGCGAACGTGAGCCGCGTGGCCGAGTAATCCCGGAATTTGCGCCACGTCCCTTTCTCGTACCACGTTCCGCCCACCATGCCGATCCCCACCAGCAGGAGCTGCTGCGCAATCAGGATCAGCACCGGCGGCAGGATCGCCGTGGCGTAACCCCCGTAAGGATTGTAAAGCATATTCACATCGTAATCCACCGGCATCGCCGTCCATTCGGCCTGCTGCCGGTTCAGGCCGCCCGCCATCAGAGTCCCGACCTGCACCTCTGCGCCTGCAGTCCCGACCACAGCCCCCACGGCTCCCAGAAAATCGCTGTAAAGCAGGAAATACCCACCGTCGGCGTACAGGCTCACGTGGTTCTGCTCCCCGGCCAATATCCGTTTTTCGTAACCCTCCGGAATGTAAAGCACTCCGTATATCTTGCGGTCGAGGAAGAGCGCTTTGGCCTCGTCCAGGCTTTGCGCGCTGTACCGAACGTCCGCCTGCGGCGTGGCATCCAGCATCCGCACCAGCTTCCGGCTCGGCGGCGTATTGTCCAAGTCCACCACCGCCACCGGAAACTTGCGCACCACCTGCGGCGCGTAGATCAGCGGGTACAGCGTGCCGTAGATCAGCATCCCCCCGAACAGGATCAGCATCGCTCCCCCGTCCTTGAAAATGGAGATGAACTCGGTTTTCGTTATTTTCCAGAATCGTTTCATGCTTTTAGTCCTTCCCGTAGTATTTCGGGTCGAGCGCTACCTTTTTGAGCCTCGGCACCAAAGCCGCCATCACCAGTACGAACACGCCCATGGCTGCCAAATCCCCCAGTGCCCGTGCCGGGGGCGCGCCCCGCAGGCTCTGCTCGATAAAGAGGTCGATAAAGTAGGTGAACGGGAAGAGTTTCGCCAGCGCTGCGATCGTCGGGTACATCCCGATGGCCGGGAAGGTCAGGCCGCAGAACGACAGCGACGCCGTTGCCAGCCCCCCCGCTACGGAGAGCGAGAAACGCATATTGGCGCTCACTGCCACCAGAATCACCCCGATAGCCATATAGGCGAGGATCACGAACAGGTTGCCCAGCACCAGAATGATCGCCTCTTGTCCGTGGAACGGCATCCCCATGAAGCGGTAGAGAAGGGTGTTCATAAAGAGGGACAAGAGGACGAAGAGCAGGACGTACGGAGCCAGTTTGGCCGCCAGCGCACGGGTGATGCTGCCACCCGCCGTGGCCACCCATGCGGCCGCCGTGCCGTTTTTCAGCTCGCTGCCCACCGCATAGACCGTTACCACGCTCACGGTGATGACCAGTGCGAGGTACAGCAGCCCGGGCAGCAGGTAATAGGCATAGCTGCCGTACGGGTTGAACAGCACGTGTTTTTCGAATGCGATGGGGTAGGCCATGGCGTACCCTTTCGCTGCCGGAATCCCTTTGGCTCCGAGCAGCTGGGTCTCCACGCCGATATTGAAGGCTTGGAAAACGGTGGTGATGTCGCGCTTGAGCAGTCCGGAGTTAAGGATCCTCGCTCCGCTGACCTCGGCGGAGATTTGCGCTCCTCCGTTCCCGGCCAGCACGTCGGCCTGCAACCCTTGGGGGATGACGATCAGGGCGTTGGCCAAGCCCTGTAACATCGCCTGCCGTCCCTGCTCGATGCTCTCCACATGGACGGCCACATGGGCCGCAGGGGTCGAATCGACCATCCGGACCAGCTGCCGCGACAGTTCGGTCTTGTCACCGTCGTATACGGCCACGGGCAGGTTATGCACGGTTCCTTTCCAGAACATCAACACGTACAGGACGGTCATCGTCACGGGTATGACAATGGCCGCGGTGACGAGCATCCGGTTCCGTCCGAACCGCCTGATCTCGCGTTTCATGCTGTTTCTGAATAGTCCCATTACGGTTGTCGATCGTTCGGTTAAATGTAAAGCGATGCGCAGTATCGCCCGCTCGCCGGGAGCATCCGGCTCTCCGCGCGGGAGCGCAGTTGCCTCAAACTTCGCACGCCACGCTTTAGGAGGGAGATTGTTTCGATAAGCCTTGGCTTGTCGGAACAGGATTTCCTCAGGCGCGAGGACAAAAAATTATCATTAAGCGGCTTCGGTCCGTCGGACTTCCGGGCAGTAACTACTCGTATCGGCGGCGAGCTGTGCGAGCTGCCGGAAATCCAACGGTACCAATACCGAACCCTTATAAACTATTGTAATCCACCGTCACGGTCATCCCCGGACGGATATTGTCGATCCGGTCTGCCGCACGGGCGTGCACCTCGAAAGTCTTTACGTCGAACTCCCCGCTGGTACGCGTCGCCGCCCAGGTCGCATAGGAAGCCTCCGCGGCGATGTAGTCCACCGTCAGCTCATAGGTCTTGTCCAGCGCCGGAAAATAGCCCATGAACTTCGTCCCCATCCGGATCTTCGGCAGCAACGTCTCCTTGATGTTGAACACCACCCATGAGTCCGACAGGTCGACGACCGTCACCACCGGATAGCCCGTTCCCACCAGCTCGCCGTTCTCCGACACCACGCTCGACACCTCGCCGTCCACCGGCGAGAACTGCCGTGTTTCCGTCACGTACGATTCAACCTCGCTCACCGCGCCCCCGGCCTGCTCCACCATCGCCTTGGCCGCCGCCTTATCTTCCCACTGCGCCCCTTCGATGGCCATGCTGTAAGCTGCCTCAGCCGCTACCGACGTCGTTTTCATCGCTTTGAGGGCCGCATGGGCTTCGTCCAGCTTCTGGGCCGGAACGACTCCCTGGTCGTACAGGTTCTTGACCCGGTCATAAGTTTTCTGGGCCAGGTCCAGCCCCGCCAGCGATTGCTGCCACATCTCGTAAGCCTGCCGGATCTGTTGTTTCCGCGCACCGGCGTCCACTTTGTCCTGCATGGCTGTCGCCGCCGATTTGGCCGCCTCGGCCTGCGTCAGCTTGGCGTAGACCTCCGGCGAGCTGATGCCGTACAGAAATTGCCCTTTGCGCACCGTCTGGCCCCGTTTCACGGTCAGGCTGTCCACCCGGCCGGGTACTTTGGACGATACTTTGTAGCTGGTCGCCTCCACCGTGCCCTGCATGATGTAAGGCGCGGGCTTGAGCACGAACCAGCCGATAAAGGACACCACCGTGATGACCGCGATGATGATCAGCGTAATGGTATATACTTTCGATTTCATAGTCCTCTGTGGTGTGTTTGTAGTTATTCGTTACTTATGATCTGGAAATCCTGCTGGCGCATGTAACTGCCGAGCGTTTCCGTTTCGCCTGCCAGGGCCAGCAGCTGCGCCAGCGTCACGTCGAACGTGTAGGCCGCTGCCAGCCGCTCGACTTTGGCTTTGGCCAGGTTCAGCCGCGCGTCCACCACCTCCGACGAGGGAGCCATCCCTTCGCTGAACGCTTTGAGCTTGGCGTTCAGGTACGATTCCGCGAATGCCACCGATGCCCCTAAGGCATGCACTTCTGCCGTCGAGCTTTTCAGTTGGTTGTATAGTTTCTCGGTCAGCGTCATCAGGTCGTTCTCCGCCTTGACCTGCATCACCTCCACCTGCCGCACGTCTTTTTTGGCCGCCGCATGCTTGTATTCGCTGTTCAGGCCGTCGAAGATGCGCAGCTTGACCCCGGCGCCCACCATCCAGCGCGGCGCCATGTCCGTCAGTTGCCAGTCCCAGGCGTTGACTGCCCCCATGGCCGCCACTTCGGGCAGGAACGAGGCCCGCGCCGCCCGTACTCCCTCCTGTGCCAGCCGCCGCGTCAGCTCCACTTGCCTGAGGATCGGGCTGTTCTCCTTTACCTTTTGCCGGTAGTAGGAGAGCGGCCTGAGCTCGTCGATGATGAACCGGGCTGTGATCGGCAGGTAGTCGGCCGTCTGGTTGAGCGAGG
>CAZAPI010000146.1:0-4175 GCA_964486945.1 uncultured Rikenella sp.
GCAGGTGACGAACCCCTGTGAGAGCGAGGTGCGCTTCGCCGGGGGCGTTCCGGTTTGCTCCTTGCACCTCGGCCATTCAGGCAAGCCTAATGGCAGCTCGGCAGCGGCGTCGGCTCGGCCCGCACGGCTCGCCGTCGATATGAGTAGCTATATCCCGGAAACCCGACAGGCAAACCGAAGGTAAAAAGCGGCAGTCCCCTGCGGGCAGTAACTAAACAAACTGTTAAAGGTTTCGGATACAGCGGGCGAGGCTTTCGCGCCAGTCCGGAATCTTTAGGGAGAACGTATTTCGGATTTTCGCTTTCGACAGCACCGACCAAGCCGGCCTTTCCGCCGGCGTCGGATACTCCGCCGTCGTCAGCGCCTTCACCCGGCAATCACGCCCCCCCAGGCGCATCACCTCGCACGCGAAATCATACCACGTCGCGATCCCCTCGTCCGTATAGTGGTACAACCCGAAAAGAGCTGTATCATCCCCCCCCCGCGCATCAGCCCCCGCGATCATCTGCATAATGGCCGCCGCCAGGTCCGCCGCATACGTCGGCGTACCCCACTGGTCCGCCACCACCCCGATCTCAGGCCTTCCCGCCCCCAGCCGCAGCATCGTCTTCACGAAATTGTTCCCGTACGCGCTGTACAGCCACGCCGTACGCACCACGAAACTGCGCTTGTAAGCCAACGCGTAACCCTCCCCTTTCAGTTTGGTCGAGCCGTACACCGACCGCGGCCCCGTCGGGTCCGATTCCGACAGAGGCCGCCGGTCGGCAGGCATGCGCCCGTCGAACACATAATCGGTCGAGACCTGCACGAACCCTGCCGCAACAGCCTCCGCTGCCGAAACGAGGTTCCGCACCGCCTCCGCGTTGAGCAGTTCCGCCCGCCCGGTATCCGATTCGGCCTTATCGACCGCCGTATAAGCTGCCGCGTTGACAATCCACTGCGGTTGCGCAGCCTCCATAAAAGCTCTCACAGCGGCCCGGTCGGTAATGTCCAGCTCCGCCACGTCGGTAAAAACGAACTCATAGCGCCCCGCGTAAGCGCCGCTGCGGTCGATTTCCCGCAATTCATTGCCCAGTTGACCGTTTGCACCGGTCACTACGATTTTATTCATTGTCTGTATCTTGATTTTCGACTTCCAGAAAAGCGATGCGGTAAGCCTCCATCGAATGGCGGATGTCGCACAATGGCAACGCCGCAACCCGATCCCCGGCCAAAACCGATCGTACTCCTTTTAAAAAATCTTCGACGATGGCGTAATCGGCCCCGGCATGTCCCGGGGCATCGGCCAGCGCCGGAAAATGCCAGTCCTGCTCCCGCTCGCCGGTCGGCAGGGCCGCCGTGGGATAATATGCCAACCGTATGGAGTGTTCGTCGCCCCACAACTCCCCTTTCGAGCCCATCACATGGATCCTCCGTCCTTCGACACCCGTCACTCCGTTCACGGCCAGTCGGATCTCCACGCCGCTGTGCAAAGCTATCTGCATGGACTGATGGTCCCATACGTCGTTGTCCCCCACTCGGTAGACGCATTTGCCGAATGGGGTATTCCGCAGTACGCGGCGTATATCGCCGTCGCCGAATCCCGCCGGAAGGTCGAAATGCCTCAACCATTTCCGCCGCCGCAAATAGAGCTCCACGGCCGAATAAGAACACTCGCGCTCCATCGGGCAGTCGAGGCACTGCTCCGCTCCGTTGTTCGCCTCCGGGGCCCGTTCCGGCCGGAAAAGCGACAAACCTCCCACGGTCCGGACGGTCGAAGCGGAGGAACCGGTCAGCCAGATCAGATAATCGATGTCGTGGCAGCACTTGGAAACCAGCAGCGTATTGCTCTCTTCCCGGTTCCGCCACAGCCCTCTCACGAAAGCGTGGGTCATTCGGTCGAGGCCGATATTCTCGGCATAGGAGATGCTCACGATATGCCCGATCCGGGCTTCGTCGCGCGCCAGCTCTCGGAATTTGACGAAAAAGGGGTGATAACGAAGCGGGTGGCATATCCCGACGATCAGCCCCCGTTCCCGGGCCTCCCGCGCTATATCGAGGCATTCACGGTAGGTCTGCGCAATGGGTTTTTCGAGCAGAACGTGGTAACCTTGCTGCAAGGCCGACAGTGTAATCCTGTAGTGGAGATGGTCGGGCGTGGTGACGACCGCGGCCTGTATGCCCTGCAAATCCGGACGTAACCTGTCCCCGGAAGAAGCGGCCAGGAATTGTTCCCACGTTTCGAATCCGGAGGCGGGAGGCAAAGAAAAAGCCTCCAGCGCTACCTGGCGCCGGAAAGCATTGGGTTCCACGACTGCCGCGACCTGCACCGCCCCTGCTGAGGTACCTCTCCCGGCCATGCGGCGAAGATAATCCCCATAGATCCCGGCCCGGTTCCCGAAACCGACCATCACCAGCCGGACAGGCTCTTCCGCAGTGAGATTCATCTGCACTTATTTACCGCCGTACATGTCGGCATAGTACCGTTCGTATGCCCCGGAGGTGATGTTGTCCATCCAAGCCTGGTTGTCGAGGTACCAGCGGATGGTTTTCTCGATCCCTTCTTCGAACTGGAGGCTCGGTTCCCAGCCCAATTCCTTGTGCAGTTTGGTGGAGTCGATGGCATAACGTTTATCGTGCCCGGCCCGGTCTTGCACATAGGTGATGAGTTTGTCGCTCGTCCCCTCGGGCCGTCCCAGCAGCCGATCGGCCGTGGCGATCATCACTTTGATGAGGTCGATGTTGCGCCATTCGTTGAAGCCGCCGATGTTGTAGGTCTCTCCTACCCGCCCGCTGTGGAAAATGGTGTCGATGGCCCGCGCGTGGTCGATCACATAAAGCCAGTCGCGCACGTTCTCGCCGGTACCGTACACCGGCAGCGGCTTGTTATGACGGATATTGTTGATAAACAACGGGATAAGTTTCTCCGGAAATTGGTTCGGCCCGTAGTTGTTGGAGCAGTTCGAGATCACGGTGGGCAACCCGTAAGTATTCCTGAAAGCTCGGACGAAGTGGTCGCTGGATGCTTTGGAAGCGGAATACGGGGATTGGGGATCGTACGGGGTGGTTTCCACGAAAAAGGTTCCGGGCTCGTGCAATGAGCCGTACACTTCGTCGGTCGAAACGTGATAGAACAGCTTGCCGTCCATCCCGCCGCCTTCGTCGGAAGACCAGTATTCGCGCGCTGCCTGAAGCAGAGACAAGGTGCCGAGTACGTTGGTCTGTGCGAAAGCGAATGGGTCTTTGATGGAGCGGTCGACATGGCTCTCGGCAGCGAGGTGGATCACGCCGTCGATCTTATGGTCGGCGAAGATGCGGCGCATATGTTCCAGATCGCAGATGTCGCCTTTGATAAAGTGGTAATTGGGACAACTTTCCGCCACGTCTTTGAGGTTCTCGAGGTTCCCTGCGTAGGTGAGTTTGTCGAGGTTGTAAATCCGGTAATCGGGGTATTTCTCGCAAAAAAGCCGCACGACGTGGCTCCCGATAAATCCGGCGCCGCCGGTGATCAGAATGTTTCTCATTGTTTTCATATTTTGTTTCCGTTGCCGGATCAGTTCGGAGAGCGAAGGTATCTCTTTTTTGTCTTTTCTGGCAATGGTAGCGATTAGTCCCATAGTCGGTCTATTGCTTTTTGTCTTTCAACAGGTCGCGTATCTCGGTCAGGAGTTGCTCTTCTTTGGTCAGTTCGGCGGGTTTTTCGGCTGCGGCGGTTTCGGCTGCGGTCTCGGCTTTGCTCTTGAGGGCGTTCATGAATTTCACGAGGGCAAAGATGGAGAAGGCGATGATGATAAAGTCGACAATGGTCTGGAGGAATTTCCCGTAGGCGATCACGACGGCGGGGGTGTCGCCGCTGGCGTGCTTGATGGTGACGGCCAGGTTGGAAAAGTCTACGCCGCCTAACAACACGCCGATCGGGGGCATAATGACGTCGCTGACGAGCGAACTCACGATCTTACCGAAGGCGGCCCCGATGATGATACCGACGGCCATGTCCACTACGTTGCCGCGCATGGCGAATTTCTTAAACTCGGATAACCATTTCATAATGCATATTTTTTAATTGTTCGTTTTATAACTACCCGCATGGAACCGTTCTTTCTTTTCAAAGAAAGAACCAAAGAGCCGACGCAGCAGCCGGGCAGCCATCAAGTTTGCTTGAATGGCCGAGGCGCCAGGAGGAAGGCGAAGCCAAA
>CAZAPI010000147.1:0-4173 GCA_964486945.1 uncultured Rikenella sp.
CAAATCATCGCCATCGGCACCGAAAATAGCGGACTTTCGCAAAAATCCGTTACCTTTGCGGTTCTTAAAGCAAATAAAACAAACAAGATACTCTCAATGAACGTAGTCAGAGAAAACCTCGAAAACCAGACCGCCCTGCTCCGGGTTACCGTGGGCGAGGCCGATTACAAGGAACAGGTCGACAAACAACTCAAGGATTATAAGCGCAAAGCCAACATACCGGGCTTCCGGCCGGGGATGGTGCCGATGGGCATCATCAACAAGATGTACCGCAAGAGCGTGCTGGCCGACACGGCTTACCGCAAAGCTACCGACTCGGCGTTCGAATACATCAAGGAAAACGATATCGAGACCGTGGGCGACCTGATGCCGTCGGACAAACAGGGCGAACTGGACTTCGACAACGGTACCGACTTCGAATTCGTGTTCGAGATCGGGCTGGCTCCGGAGGTCGACCTGACGCTGACCAAAAAGAACAGCGTCGCCAAGTACGTTATCGAACCGAACGACGACATGCGCAAAGGATTCCGCAGCAACTACATGCGCCGTTTCGGGAAACTGGTGGACGTGGACACGGTGGCCGACGACGAGGCTCTGACCGGTACCCTGACGCAAGGCGATACCAAGATCGAAGACGCTTATGTGGGGCTGATCAGTATGGATGAAGCCGCCCGCAAACCGTTTATCGGGAAAAAGGTGGGAGACGCCATCGAAGTGGATGTCAACGAAATTTACAAAACGCCGTCACAGCGGGCTTCTATCCTGGGCGTGAAAGAGGCCGAATTGGAAGGGATGGACCCGAAATACACCTTCACCATCACCCAGATCCGCAAATTCGCCGAACCGGAGCTCAACGAAGAGTTCTTCAAGCTGGCTTTCCCGGCAGGGGACGTGACCACCGCCGAACAGTTCGACGCCAAGATCGACGAACAGGTGAGAACTGAATTGGCCAAGGAGACCGAATTCAAGTTTACCGCCGACGTGCGCAAATACCTGTTGGAAAAGACCGCCCTCACCTTGCCGGAAGAGTTCCTGAAAAACTGGCTCTACCAGATTAACGAAGGCAAATTCTCGATGGAAGAGATCGAGAAAGAGTTCCCGCAGTTCCTCGACATGATCCGCTGGGACCTGATCCGCCGGAAAGTGATGAAGAACAACAACCTCGAAATCACGCAGGACGACGTGAAGGCCGAAGCCAAAGAAGTCGCGATGATGCAGTTCCAGTACTACGGGATGCACACCGTGGCGGACGACATGCTGGAGAACTTCGTAAACTCGATCCTCGGCAACAAGGAAGAGGTGCGCAAGATCTACGACAAAGTGGGCGAACGCAAAGTGATCGGTGCCGTGGCCGAACAGATCAAGGTCACCGAAAAGACCGTCACCCCGGAAGAGTTCCAGAAACTCGTCTAACCTGTTCAGGAGAGTTACAACCCACAATCGGCAGGCCGGCAACCGACGCTTCCAGTAAGAGACCTTGCGAACTTGTTCGTTTGGCAGAACGGCGAGGCGGGAACCGAGTAGCGTTCCAAAACTAAAGGCCGCTGGCCGACTTCGGCGAAGCAGTCCGAGGAAGCCGGGACAGCAACACGAGCATAGCGAAAGCAAAAGACGCAACGCGTCCGCCCGCCCGGCGTTACGACAGTCACAGCCCTGGCGGCATGCCCGAAAGCACCGCGCGTTGCCGTCCCAGGAAATCCATCGAAAAAGTTTCGATGGATTTCCTCAGTGCAGAGCCGAAAAATTTAGGGAATCGACAGGTACACGAGTTACATACTATTCATCCGCAAGGCGCATTTTGACAACAAGATGCGCCTTGTTTCGTAAAAAAAGAGTACTTTTATCCTTTACAACATTTCACACCGACGAATGGATTACAAAAAAGAGTTTGAACGGTACGCACGGCTCGGACGAGGAATATCCGGCATGGCCATGCACCGCTACGGACAGATTACGGCAGAATATATATCGCCCACCATCATCGAAGAGCGGCAGCTCAACGTCGCGACGATGGACGTCTTCTCGCGCCTGATGATGGACCGCATCATCTTCCTCGGCGTGCCGATCTACGACGACGCCGCCAATATTATCCAGGCACAGATGCTCTTCCTCGAATCGACCGACCCCAAGAGCGACATCCAGGTTTACCTCAACACACCGGGCGGATCGGTGTCGGCCGGGCTGGGCATTTACGACACCATGCAGCTTATCTCGCCCGACGTGGCGACCATCTGCACCGGCATGGCCGCTTCGATGGGGGCAGTTCTGTTGACCGCCGGGACCAAAGGCAAACGGTCGGCATTGCAGCACTCGCGCATCATGATCCACCAGCCGCTGGGCGGGGTCGAAGGACAGGCCAGCGACATTGAAATTACGGCACGACAGATCCTCAAGACCAAAGAGGAGCTCTACTCGATACTGGCCGATCACAGCGGCGTGGACGTGAAGAAAATCGAACAGGATGCCGACCGCGACTTCTGGATGACCTCCAACGAAGCGGCCGACTACGGACTGATCGACGGAGTACTGACCAAACGGGACGGGATTTAAGCGAGCACAAATTTTATGGCAGACAACAATAATAAAAGAGAGACGCACGAGCACTGCTCGTTCTGCGGGGCACCGGCCACACAGGTAGGGATGATCATCCACGGGCAGGAGGCCAACATCTGCGACAACTGCGCCCAACGAGCCGCCGAAATAGTGCGCGAAGAGATGGAAAACCGCGCCAGGACCGAGGCGGCATCGACGATCGGAGAAGCGATGGCGCTTTATACACCGCAGTCGATCAAGGAATTTTTGGATCAGTACGTGATCGGGCAGGAGCGGGCCAAGAAATACATCTCAGTGGCAGTTTACAACCACTACAAACGGCTGATGCACAGCTTGTCGGACCCAGCGGCCAAAGAGGACGACGTAGACATCGAATTGGACAAGTCGAACATCCTGCTGGTCGGCGAAACCGGAACGGGAAAGACCTTGATTGCACGGACGATTGCGCGGCTGTTAAATGTGCCGTTCGCCATCGTGGACGCCACGGCGCTGACCGAGGCCGGATATGTGGGCGAAGATGTCGAAAGCATCCTGTCGCGGCTGTTGCAGGCAGCTGATTACGATGTGGCAGCTGCCGAACGCGGGATCGTCTTTATCGACGAAGTGGATAAGATCGCGCGAAAGAGCGACAACCCGTCGATTACACGCGACGTGTCGGGCGAGGGAGTGCAGCAGGCATTGCTGAAGATATTGGAAGGGACCGTGGTCAATGTGCCGCCGCAGGGGGGACGCAAGCATCCGGACCAGAAGTACATCCAGGTGAACACCAAGAATATCCTGTTCATAGCAGGCGGGGCATTCGACGGAGTGCAGAAGAAGATCGCGCAGCGCCTGAACACCCGCGTAGTGGGATACGGGCAGCAACAGAAGATTGCGGAGGTGGATCGCGAGAATCTGCTGCAATACATTACGCCGCAAGACCTGCGGAGCTTCGGGCTGATCCCGGAACTGATCGGGCGGCTGCCGGTGCTGACCTACCTGGAACCGCTGGGACGCGAAGCGCTGCGACGCATCCTGACGGAACCGAAGAACGCGATCGTGAAGCAATACGTGCGGTTGTTCGAGCTGGACGGCGTGAAGCTGACCTTCGACAACGACGTGCTGGACTATATCGTAGACAAGGCGGTCGAATACAAGTTAGGCGCACGCGGACTGCGCTCGATCTGCGAGGCGATCATGATGGATGCGATGTTCGAGGTGCCGGCCTCCAAACGCAAGACCTTCCGCGTGAAACTGGCCTACGCCAAAGCACGGGTGGAAGCCATGCAAGTGGCCTAATTGACGATCGTTAAAAGCATAGCGATACGCAGTACCACCTGCCCGGCGTGGCAGCCGTCGGCTGTTTTGTCGGAGATTGTGCAGCCCTATTAAACGAACGCCGCCCGCGCGGCAGGCAGTTCCGTACTGGTAGAGACTGCTCTTTCTGCGTACTCGAAGACACAGCCCGCTCGCTTTAAGGGCAATTCTTTTCTGTTTTGCTTATGCAAAACAGAAAAGAATTGCCGCGGGCGCCGTTGATGCAAAAACGGCGGCGAGCGCAGCGAGCCGTGCGGGCCGGTGCCGCCGGGCACTCCAGCCGAGAGTTTGCATTACCTTAACGGGAGGCCCGCAACTCAGGTT
>CAZAPI010000148.1:0-4143 GCA_964486945.1 uncultured Rikenella sp.
AGCGGGCTTGCACGCTCTGCCGAGCGGCGAGGAGGAAGACCGAAGGTCAACAAAGGGACGGTACCAGGCGGCACAATGCAAAAGAAAACGAACTTAGTAAATGACAAACACATGAGAGCAAAATTTTCAGATATAAGTTATTCGGGCACCGCCGGAGCGGCAGGCAGTTGCGGCTGCACCTCGAAAAAAGAGTGCGGCGAAGCGCCCGTGTGGATGACACCGGAACACATCGCCGTCAAAGGCACCTATACCGCAGACGACCTGCTCGGGATGGAGCACCTGGACTATGCGGCCGGTATCGCCCCGTTCCTGCGGGGGCCGTACAGCACCATGTACGTGATGCGGCCGTGGACGATCCGGCAGTACGCCGGTTTCTCGACCGCAGCGGAATCGAATGCTTTCTATCGCCGCAACCTGGCGGCAGGGCAGAAAGGGCTTTCCGTAGCATTCGACCTGGCTACGCACCGGGGATATGACGCCGACCATCCGCGCGTGGTGGGCGACGTGGGGAAAGCAGGGGTTTCCATATGCTCCGTTGAGGACATGAAAGTCCTCTTCGACGGCATTCCGCTCGACAAAATGTCGGTGTCGATGACTATGAACGGCGCAGTGCTGCCGGTGCTGGCCTTCTACATCGTGGCCGGGTTGGAACAAGGCTGCACGCTCGACCAGCTCAGCGGGACCATCCAGAACGACATCCTCAAGGAGTTCATGGTGCGGAACACCTATATCTATCCGCCGGAATTCTCGATGCGCATTATTGCCGACATTTTCGAGTACACCTCGAAAAACATGCCGAAATTCAACTCGATCTCGATCTCCGGCTACCATATGCAGGAAGCCGGAGCTACGGCCGATATCGAGATGGCGTACACCCTGGCCGACGGGCTGGAATACCTGCGCACAGGGGTGAATGCCGGGATGGACATCGACTCCTTTGCGCCGCGTCTCTCGTTCTTCTGGGCCATCGGCATGAACCACTTCATGGAGATCGCCAAGATGCGCGCCGCGCGGATGCTGTGGGCCAAGATCGTGAGCCGGTTCAACCCGAAGAACCCGAAATCGCTGGCTTTGCGTACACACAGCCAGACCTCCGGCTGGTCGCTGACCGAACAGGACCCGTTCAACAACGTGGCCCGCACCGCGATCGAAGCGATGGCAGCCGCGCTGGGGCATACCCAGTCGCTGCATACGAATGCGCTGGACGAGGCGATCGCCTTGCCTACGGACTTTTCGGCGCGTATCGCACGTAACACCCAGATCTATATCCAGGAGGAGACCAATATCTGTAAGGGTATCGACCCGTGGGCGGGCTCTTACTATGTGGAGTCGCTCACCAACCAGATCATGCACAAGGCTTGGGCCCTGATCGAAGAGGTCGAGAAGCTGGGCGGCATGGCCAAAGCTATCGAGACGGGCATTCCGAAGATGCGTATCGAGGAGGCCGCGGCGCGGACGCAGGCACGTATCGACTCGGGCGAACAGACCATCGTGGGACTGAACAAGTACCGGCTCGAAAAAGAGGATCCGATCGACATCCTTGCGGTGGACAACACGGCGGTACGCGAATCGCAGGTGGCGCGTTTGAAAGAGCTGCGGGCCAACCGGGACCAGGCCGCTGTGGATCGTGCGCTGGCAGCGATCACGGAGTGTGTGAAAACCAAGAAGGGGAATCTGCTCGAACTGGCGGTCGAAGCGGCCAAGGTGCGCGCGTCGCTGGGCGAAATCTCGGATGCCTGCGAAGTGGTCGTGGGCCGTTACAATGCGGTGATCCGCTCTATTTCAGGTGTTTATTCGGCAGAAGTGAAAGACGACGAAAAGTTCGCGAAGGCCAAAGAGCTGTGCGAGAAATTTGCAAAGAAGGAGGGGCGTCAGCCCCGTGTCATGATCGCCAAACTGGGGCAGGACGGCCACGACCGAGGCGCCAAGGTGGTGACCACGGGGTATGCCGACATCGGTTTCGACGTGGATATGGGTCCGTTGTTCCAAACGCCGGAAGAGGCGGCCAAGCAGGCGGTGGAGAACGATGTGCATGTAGTCGGCGTTTCGTCGCTGGCGGCGGGGCACAAGACGCTGGTGCCGCAGATCGTGGCCGAGCTCAAGAAGCTGGGGCGCGAGGATATCGTGGTCATCGTGGGAGGTGTGATTCCGCACCAGGACTACGACTACCTCTACCAGAACGGCGCGGCGGCCATTTTTGGGCCGGGAACCCCGGTGACCGATGCCGCGATCAAGATTCTCGAAATCCTGCTCGACGAGTAATCCATTTTTAAAAAATAGGGTCTGTTCGGCCCTTTTTCAGCACCGCTCCCACAGCGGGGCTTTTTTATGTCGCCTCCAGCCGATTCCGCCTTGTCGCCACCAGTGCCCCCGCACTGGCGGCTCAAGTCAAAACACGACGCTGTCGGGGGTGCTTTCGCTCTCGCCTTAGCAGGAGGGGGATGGCAAAGGGGGTCGGCCCCCTTTGATACGCTTTTTGCTTGCTTTTTGTCGCATTACAAAAAGTAAGGGTCTCCCCGCAGTCTGAGCGGGATGGGAGGTAAGCCCTCCACCGGCGTAAAAACGCCGACAGCCTTTCCGGCGAGGAATCCTCCCCCGCCGGCACGAGGCGGCTAAGCCCTCCCCCGCGGGAGCGGTGCTGAAAAAAGGGCCGAACATGCCTTATTTTTAACGAACGGTTCAGATTTCTGTTAGCTGCGAGGGCGTTCTTTTCGGGAGAACAGCGTCAGCGCCAGACCCACCAAAACGACCGCCATCGCTCCGAGTACCACCAGCGGCAGCCACAGATCCGACACCGGTTGCCCTTTCAGCATCAGTCCCTTGATCCCTTCGATGAACCACTTTGCCGGCACCGCCTGACAGACCCATTGCAGCGCTGCCGGCATGTTGTCCAGCGGAAAAATGAACCCCGACAACAGCATCGTCGGCAGGAACAGGCCCAATAGGGACGAAGTCAGCGCCGACTGCTGTGTCTTGACCATCGCCGAGATCAGGATCCCCAGCCCGATCGCCGAGAGGATGAACAGACTGCACAGCAACGCCACCCCCCACAGGCTCCCGTAGCACGGCATGCCGAACGCCAGCGTGCCCAGCAGCATGATAACCGTCGTATTGACCGCCGTCAGCACGAAATAGGGAAGCACCTTTCCCAGTACGATCGTCCGGGCCTTGAGCGGCGACACCGTCAGCAGGCGCAGCGTCCCCGTCTCCTTCTCCCGCGCCAGCGTCACCGAAGTCATCATCGCCGCCACGATCATCACGATCAGCGCGATCACCCCCGGCACGAACATATAAGCCGATTTCAGCTCCGGGTTGTACATCATCCGCACATTGGTACGGATCGGCGAAACCGCCTCCGACAACCCGTGCGAGGCGTTCAATTCCGCATTCAGCTCCGCTACGATCCCCGAGGCATAGCCGATAATGGTCGTCGCCACGTTTAGGTCCGAAGCGTCCGTCACCAACTGCACGCTCGTACCCCCGTACCGCCGTGCGTCCGAGCCGAAATCCGGGGGGATCACGATCACCATCTTGACTGTTCCTTTCCGGAACGCCCCGTCTATGTCCGCCTCGCGCTGCACGTTGTCTACGATCCGGAACTGGTCTGCCGCCGACAGCTTGCGCACCAATCTCCGAGCCAAAGGATCGCCGTGCGACGAGTCCAGCACCGCCACAGGCGTATGGTCGATGTCCGAGGAGATGACGTAGCCGAACAGCATCACCAGGGCCAGCGGCATGGCGAACAGCATCGCCAGCGTCCTGCGCTCGCGCAGGATGTGCCGCCACTCTTTGGCTACGAAGCTCAGGAAGCTGCTATTTCTCATCGCCGGGTCAGTTTTTCGAACAAATCGTCCATATCCTTGGCCCCGTACTCCCGCATCAGTGTCCGGGGTTTGTCCAGGGCTTTCATCTGGCCATCCGCCATGATCAGCGTCCGGTTGCAGTAGAGCGCTTCGTCCAGGTAGTGCGTGGTCACCAGGATCGTGGTTCCCTCCGCCGCCGCATCGAGGATCAGCTCCCAGAACCGCCGGCGTCCCAGCGGGTCGACCCCGCCTGTCGGTTCGTCCAGGTAGTGCGTGGTCACCAGAATCGTGGTTCCCTCCGCCGCCGCATCGAGGATCAGCTCCCAGAACCGCCGGCGTC
>CAZAPI010000149.1:0-4118 GCA_964486945.1 uncultured Rikenella sp.
AGTTTGCATTGCCTTAACGGGAGGTCCGCAATAAGGTCGCAAGCGTCCTGATTGCTGTCACTCCCGGACGCCCGGCCCCGCCTGCAAATTAACAGTACGCATAAAAAAGAGTGCTATGAACGTAAGGATACTTTGGGTCGACGACGAGATCGAACTCCTCAAACCCCACCTGTTGTTCCTCCAGAACAAAGGATACGAAGTGGAGACCAGCAACAACGGCTACGACGCCGTCGAGATGGTGCAGCAAAAACCCTTCGACCTCATCATACTCGACGAGATGATGCCCGGAATGACCGGACTCGAAACCCTACCCAGGATCAAAGAGTTCGCTCCGACCACGCCCGTGGTGATGGTCACCAAGTCCGAAGAGGAGAACATCATGGACAAAGCCGTCGGCTCCAAGATCGCCGACTACCTCATCAAACCCGTGAACCCCAACCAGGTGCTTCTCTCCATCAAAAAAAACGTCCACCAACAACAGCTCGTTTCCGAGAAAAGCACAGCCGACTACCGTTCCGACTTCGGGAAAATATCCGTCGCACTCTCCGATGCCCGAACCTTCGCGGCGTGGACCGACATCTACCGGAAACTCGTCCAGTGGGACATCGAACTCTCCGAGTCCAACGATAGCAGCGTGCGCGAGATCCTCTCCTACCAATTCAAGGAGGCCAACGACCTCTACGCCCGGTTCGTGAAGAACAACTACCTGAAATGGTTCGACGACAACAATCCCGAGCGGCCTACGTTGTCGCACACCCTGCTCCGGCAGCGGCTTTTCCCCGTGGTCGACAAATCGAAAAAGACCACCTTCCTGTTGATCGACAACTTCCGGTACGACCAGTGGCTGATGATCCGGCCCCTGTTGTACAACTATTTCGACGTCGCCAGCGAAGAATTCTACTGCGCCCTGCTGCCCACAGCGACCCAATACGCCCGGAATGCCCTGTTCGCCGGGCTGACACCGTTGGCTATCTCCAAACTGATGCCCGACCTGTGGCTCAACGACAACCAGGAAGGCGGCAAAAACCGTTACGAAGAGGATTTCCTGCGGCGGCAGCTGCAACAGTTCGGCAAACCCTACAAAATGAGCTTCGACAAGCTCGTGCGGCCCGAACAGGGGAAAAAGCTGCTCGAAAGCATTGACCGGCTCTCCGTCGACTTGTCGGTAGTGGTCTACAACTTCCTCGACATCCTGTCGCACGCCCGTACCGAGAGCGAGATCATACGCGAGCTGGCCGAAGAGGAGGTCGCCTTCCGCTCGCTCACCCGGTCGTGGTTCGAGCACTCCGATCTGTGGGAGATCATGAAACAGCTCTCCGAGCGGGGGCATACCATCGTTATCACCAGCGACCACGGGACCATCCGCGTGGACAACCCCGTAAAAGTGATCGGCGACCGCGAGACCTCGCCGAACCTGCGCTACAAAAGCGGGCGCAACCTCAACTACGACCCCAAACAGGTGTTCGCCATCACCAAGCCGGAGGAGGCCCACCTGCCCAAATCCAACCTCACCTCGACCTATATCTTCGCCTACGACCACGATTTCCTGGTCTACCCGAACAACTTCAACCAACACGTGCGGTACTATAAAAACACCTTCCAGCACGGTGGTATCTCGATGGAGGAGATGATGGTGCCCTACATCGTCCTCAACCCGAAATAGTCTGTTTTTCGGGCAAAAATCGTATCTTGCGGCCCAAGACGATTACAGATGAAGACGATCACGATAAAAGGACTCTCCGACCTGCCCGACGCGGCGGAGGAGCTGCTGGCCGAAGCCGTTGCACGCGGGGCGACCATCATCGCTTTCTACGGGGCGATGGGAGCCGGTAAAACGACCCTCATCAAAGAGATTTGCAGCCAGCTGGGGATCGACCCGCAGGAGGTGAACAGCCCGTCATTCTCGATCGTCAACGTGTATAATCCGGTGCCGGAGGCGGAAGACGATCCGTCCCGCGCTATGGCCGGCGGCCCGCGGGCAGTATACCATTTCGACTTCTACCGCATCCGTTCGGTCGAGGAGGCCTACGACTTCGGTTACGAGGAGTATTTCTTCAGCGGCGACCTTTGCCTGGTCGAGTGGCCGGAGAAGATCGAGGAGCTGTTGCCGGAAGACGCCATGGTCGTGCGGCTGACGGCTGTGGACGAAGATACCCGTACTCTCGAAATCGAAGATTGACCACATACGCATGCCCCGCTTCCACACCATACGGACTCTCTTGCCGGGACTCGCCTGTTGCGCGATTCTCGGGTTTCCCGGCACAGCTGTCGCTAAAAAACGGAATACCGCTCCGTCGGCGGATACCGTGGCCGTGTGCGACACGGTGCCGGTCCTCTTTGCAGGCAATTCTGCCGAAGCCTTTATCCGCGCCGGCGAGATGGTGGCCGAACGGGACATCGCTTTCTTTACCGGCAACCTGCTGGAAAACTACAAGATCCTGAAAAACGACCCGCGCAACCTGACGCGGCTCTTCGTCCGCTGCGACCGGAACTGGGGCGCGACGGCCTACGCTCTGGCTTTGCAGGCGGCCTCGCGGGTACCGATGCAGGTGGTGCTGATGAATTACGACGCTGCGGGCCGGGACTGGGAGCGCACCGCCATCGGCATGGGAATGATCTACAAAGGAAGTCTCCGACCGACATATACATTCGGTATCTACGTAAACCGGCAGCAGCAGGTGTGGCGCAAAATGCTCGAAACGCCCCTGCGCTGGCGCAGGATGTTCCTGGACCGGTAGCTTCTTTCCGGTATTTTCTTCATGTTTTTGTTGCGGAATCCGCCCAGCGCGGTAGGCTGCCTGGCAATGAAATCTTTCGGCAAACGAGATGCCGCAGTATCTGCCCCCGGCGCTGGCCGAACGGCTGCGGCTGCCCCGGAAATGCGGGGAGGCTGCCGCCGGTTCGCTGAAAGAGTGCCTTACGACGCTTTAGGCGGCGCAGCCTGACCGTTATCCGCAGGCGGGGTCTGTATCGGGAGAGTCCGGGCAGCCCGCGTGCGGCTGTTCACGACACGGTCGGTGATATAGACCGTGAAGATCGGGAGCATCATCATTCCGGCGGCGGCCAGGATGACCGACAGGATCTTGCCGATGGTGGTGACGGCGATAATGTTCGAGCCGACGGTAGTCAGGTCCATGGAGGCCCACCAAAGCGCGTCCCAGTAGGTGATGACCGCCGTGTTGATCCCCCGTTCGGCCACGAAGAAGATCAGGCTCATGAAGTAGGTTACGGCCGTCAGGATCGTCAGATAGGAGACCATCAGGCTGGTGGCGCTTCGGCTCGTGAACCAGCGGGTAATCATCACCAGTCCGTAGCCGCCTCGCAGCAGCGGGACGAAGCCCAGCAGGTAGTGCATTTCGTGGGAAATATCCAGACGGGCGTAATGGACGATATTCAGGTAAGGGATCGAAAAGAGCAGCAGGAGCAGGTTATGGACGACGAAACGCCCTTTCCGGGGGCTGATGATCCAGCGGACGATGAAGTCGAGGATGAAGATCGAACAGACCGCCAGCTGGATGCCGAGGGTCATTTTGCTGTCGGGCCGGTAGCGGCCCACGGTCAGGATGTCGTACGACAGCGAGGCGATGATGGCCAGCGAACCGAGCAGCACCAGAATGTTGAACCAGTCGATAATGCGTTTGTCGAGTTTGTCGTGGATGTTTTTCATTTCCGGGAGGGGGATGGATCGGCAAAATCAACGACACAAAAACGGTGCCATTACCTATCTTTGCCCGTAATGAAAGCTGGCTTAGAGTAAGCTGCGCCTCGGCAATCCGCATCGGTTCGATTGTGCCCGGCTTGCATTATCTTTGCTCCTGAACCCACTCTGCAAAACGAAACGCTATGGAATGCCGACAAGGACCCGCTAACAAGAACTGCCCGTGCAGCGCGACGGGATGCGCGCGCCACGGAATCTGCTGCCAGTGCGTAGCCCATCACCGGGCCAAAGGGCAGCTGCCCGCCTGTTTCTTCCCGAAAGACGTGGAGCTGACCCACGACCGTTCGATCGAGCGGTTGGCAGCCACGTTCGAGGCGCGTGGCGCGTGGTGGAAAAAATAGGGGATGGCGCGCCGATAAATGCTGGAGGCACCGCACCGGAAAGCCGTGGCCGCGGTTGT
>CAZAPI010000150.1:0-4091 GCA_964486945.1 uncultured Rikenella sp.
GGTAGTAATAAATCGGAGAATTAAACAGTCACGGGTGCTCTTCCGATCGGAAGAGCACCCGTGACTGTTTAGTGCTATTCTGTAAGCCGGAGAAAAGCCCTATTTTTTGAAATAGCGGTTATAGAGCCCCTCGAAGCCCTTGCCGTGCCGCGCTTCGTCCTTGCACATCTCGTGAACCGTGTCGTGGATAGCGTCCAGCCCCAGCTCCTTCGCCCGCGTGGCGATCCGCTTCTTGTCTTCGCAGGCACCGCATTCGGCCTCCATACGCGCCTTCACATTGGTCTCCGTATCCCAGACCACCTCGCCCAGCAGCTCGCAGAATTTCGAAGCGTGCTCCGCCTCCTCCCAGGCATAGCGTTTGAAAGCCTCCGCAATCTCCGGATACCCTTCGCGGTCAGCCTGCCGGCTCATCGCCAGATACATCCCCACCTCCGTGCACTCTCCCGTAAAGTGAGCCTTCAGCCCCTCCAGCACCTCCGGATCGACCCCTTTGGCCACACCGATTACATGCTCGTCCACGAAGTTTAGGCCGCCCTCCTGCGCCACATACTCCTTGAACTTTTCCTTCGGCTGTTTGCACTGCGGGCAGAAATCGGGCGCCTCGTCCCCTTCGTGAATGTAGCCGCAGACCGTGCAAATGAATTTCTTTTTCATAGCGTTGAATGATATTAGTTGGGTTTGAAAAAATCGGTTACTACTCGTTTTTACCGGCACAATGCGCACATACGCCTTTGTAATATATCTGCGCCAGCGTGGTTTTGTGTCCGCCGCCGACCCGGGGCAGCACCGGCGGCGCGTCGAAAAAGACATCGTACAGGCCGCCGCACTCCGTGCAGAGGAAATGGCCGTGCACGCTCGTGTCGCCGTCGAACCGCGACCCGCGCGGGTCGATCGTGATATGCGCCACCGCCCCCTGTGCCACGAAAAGGCTCAGCGTGTTGTACACCGTCGTTTTCGACAGCGTCGGGATTTGCGGCGCCAAAGCCCCGTAAATCTCGTCAGCCGTCGGATGGGTCCGGTGCGTCAGCAGGTAGTCCATCACTGCAATCCGCTGCACCGACGGACGGATACCGTGCCGGCGAAGCAAATCACTCGTGTTTACAGGGGTTGCCATTGGTATTTGTAATGATTACATATTTAAATCCAATGCAAATATAGAACGGTTTTCGGAAACGGCAAAATATATTTCGTTTTTTTCTTTCGATAAGCGCAGCCGGCCCCGCCGGAGCACGCCGCGGTATCCTGAAAAAAAATTGTGTAATCCGAAAAAAGAAAATACCTTTGTTAGCAGAAAAACAGCCCCTGTTTTTCCCGTTGTATTTTATCGCAGGCCCCGGCCTGCCGGGCGCCGCACCCCACCCATTCATTATTACCGTTGCAAATCAGGCTTACAAACATAACAAACATTCAAAACAACCAAACTTATGAGTAAACTCTGGAGTTCTTCCATCGGGAAGAAGTTAGTGATGAGCCTCTCGGGGCTTTTCCTGTTGGTCTTCCTGCTCGTCCACCTGGTCGCCAACCTCTTTTACTACGGAGGTCCCGACGCTTACAACGCCATGTGCGAATTCATGGACACCAATCCGTTCATCAAAGTGATGGTTCCGGTGCTGGCCCTCGGCTTCGTGATCCACATCGCCTGGGCGACGGTCATCACCTTGAAAAACCAGACCGCCCGCCCTGTGAAATACAAAGTGCAGGACCTGAGCAAATCATCCGCTTGGGAATCGCGTAACATGTATGTGCTGGGGATCGTCATCCTCGGCATCCTGGCGTGGCACCTCTCCGATTTCTGGGCGCATATGCAGCTCCAGCACTTCATCGGCGGCGAGGCCGTGGCCAGCCCCTACGACCAGCTGGTGCAGACCTTTGCCAACCCGGTGATCTCGGTGCTCTATATCGTCTGGATCATCGCCCTGTGGTTCCACCTGCGCCACGGCTTCTGGAGCGCATTCCAGACCATCGGCCTGGACAACCAGATCTGGATCAAACGCTGGAAATGCGCGGCCAAAGTTTACGCCTTTATCGTAGCGGTAGGCTTCATCTCGATCCCGGTGGCCGTTTTGCTGATCACCTGTTTCGGCAAATAGGCGGTTCCGGTTTTCGGTAAACCCATTCATATTCACACTTAATTCCGACTGAAAGAAATGAGCATACTCGATTCCAAAATCCCTGAAGGGCCGTTGGCCCAGAAGTGGAGCAAACATAAAGCAGACATCAAAGTAGTCAGCCCGGCCAACAAACGCAAGCTGGACGTGATCGTCGTGGGTACCGGCCTGGCCGGTGCTTCGGCTGCCGCATCGCTCGGCGAGCTGGGGTACAACGTCAAGGTGTTCTGCATCAGCGACTCGCCGCGCCGCGCGCACTCGATCGCCGCGCAAGGGGGTATCAACGCCGCTAAGAACTACCAGAACGACAACGACTCGGTTTATCGCCTCTTCTACGACACCATCAAAGGGGGCGACTACCGGGCACGCGAAGCGAACGTCTACCGGCTGGCCGAAGTGTCGAACTCGATCATCGACCAGTGCGTGGCACAGGGGGTGCCCTTTGCGCGCGATTACGGCGGACTGCTCGACAACCGCTCGTTCGGGGGTGCCCAGGTGAGCCGCACCTTCTACGCCCGCGGCCAGACCGGCCAGCAGCTGCTGCTGGGTGCCTACGCGGCGCTGAACCGGCAGATCCAGAAAGGATCGGTGAAAAGCTATACCCGGCATGAAATGCTGGACTTGGTGCTGATCGACGGCAAAGCCCGCGGGATCATCACCCGCAACCTGGTCACCGGCGAGATCGAACGCTTCGGGGCGCACGCCGTGCTGATCTGTTCGGGCGGATACGGCAACGTCTTCTTCCTCTCGACCAACGCCATGAACTCGAACGGTTCGGTAGCCTGGCAGTGCTACAAGAAAGGGGCGATGTTCGCCAACCCGTGCTTCACGCAGATCCACCCGACCTGCATCCCGAAACACGGCGAGCAGCAGTCCAAACTGACCCTGATGTCCGAGTCGCTGCGTAACGACGGCCGCATCTGGGTACCGAAAAAGAAAGAAGATGTCGAAGCAGTCCGTTCGGGCGCCAAAAAACCGTCGCAAATTCCGGAAGAAGATCGTGACTATTACCTGGAACGGCGCTACCCGGCATTCGGGAACCTCGTGCCGCGCGACGTGGCCTCGCGTGCCGCCAAAGAGCGCTGCGACGCAGGCTTCGGCGTGAACGAAACCGGCCTGGCCGTATTCCTCGACTTCTCGACCGCCATCAACCGGCTGGGCAAGGATGTGATCGCACAGCGCTACGGCAACCTGTTCCAGATGTACGAAAAGATCGTGGACGTGAACCCGTACGAAGAGCCGATGATGATCTACCCCGCAGTACACTACACCATGGGGGGGATCTGGGTGGACTACAACCTGATGACCACCATTCCCGGGCTGTACGCGCTGGGCGAGGCGAACTTCTCCGACCACGGGGCCAATCGTCTGGGGGCATCTGCACTGATGCAGGGGCTGGCCGACGGTTACTTCGTGATCCCGTACACCTTGGGGGACTATCTGTCGCACGACATCCAGACGCCGAAGATCGACACCAACCACCCGGCCTTTGCCGAAGCTGAAAAAGCGGTTCGCGACAAGATCAACAAACTCTTCTCGATAGGCGGCAACCGTTCGGTGGACGACCTGCACCGCGAGCTGGGGAATATCATGTGGGAGTATGTCGGCATGGGCCGCACCAAAGAGGGTCTCGAAAAGGCGATTGTCGAAATCCAGAAGCTCCGGAAAGAGTTTTGGGCAAACGTGCGCGTTCCGGGCAAGGAGGGCGAGTTCAACCAGGAGATCGAAAAGGCATTGCGCGTGGCCGACTTCATGGAGATGGGCGAGCTGATGGCGCGCGACGCGCTGAACCGCAACGAGTCGTGCGGGGGCCACTTCCGCGAGGAGTACCAGACTCCGGAGGGAGAGGCGCTGCGCGACGACGAGCACTACACTTATGTGGCAGTCTGGGAATACAAAGGCCCGGACCAGGAACCGGAACTGCACAAAGAGGAACTTCACTTCGACACCGTGCACCTGGCCCAGCGTAACTACAAAGACTAA
>CAZAPI010000151.1:0-4088 GCA_964486945.1 uncultured Rikenella sp.
TCCGCGAAAGTCTTTTTGGTTCTTTTTCTTCAGAAAAAGAACGGTTCCGTACTGCGGAATGACAAATAAACGAACCATTAAAAATCACGAAATCATGTCAGCACAAGTAAATACAACCACCGCAGAATCACTGATCGCCAAACGCAGAAGCGGCAAAGCCGCCGTTACAGGCTTCGGCCTGATAATCGCCGGAATCGCACTCTATCTCGTCTCCACCACCATCCACGACACCTCCTCGTCGCTCTATATGGCCTGTGCCGTCGGCGGTTTCGCTGCGATGATCGTCGGCGTGCTCAAGCTCTTCATCGGCGGCAAGGAGACCATCTACCTGCCCACCAAAAGCCCTGTGAAAAGCCACACCCTATACTTCGAAGCCCTCTCCGGTGTCGAGCTCGTCCGGTTGATCGAAGAAGGGAAATTCGACGAGATCCGCACCGCGCGACGCAAAGAGAGCGGCCCCGTGCGCCTCGACGTGCAACGCTCCAAAGACGGACGGTTCGTGTCCCTCCAGGTGATGCAGTACGTGCCTTACAGCTACGAGAACGTTTCTGGAACCTACTGTTTTCAGGAAGAGCAAGTCCCGGAGGTGGCCGCCTGCGTCGGCAATCCCGCAAAATAATCGTAACTTTGGCGGCGTTGAAAAATCAAAAGAGAGATTTCTATGAAAACCTTTAACGTCGCCATCGCCAGCGACCATGCCGGATACTGCCTGAAAGAGTTCGTCGCCGGGTACCTCCTTTCCAAAGGATACGCTGTCAACGACCTCGGTACGCACAGCGAAGAGAGCGTCGATTATCCCGTTTACGCGCACGCCCTCGGCCGCGAAGTGGCCGAAGGACGGTGCGACTTCGGCGTATCGCTCTGCGGCAGTGCAAACGGAATCAGCATGACGCTCAATAAACACCCGAAAGTGCGGGCCGCTATCTGCTGGTGTCCTGAAATTGCGGCGCTGGCGCGCCAGCACAACGATGCCAATGTGTGCTCGCTGCCGGCCCGGTTTCTGACCGAAGCGCAGGCGACGGCTATCCTCGACGCCTTTTTCGAGGCAGAGTTCGAGGGGGGACGCCACCAGCGGCGCGTGGAACAGATCGACCTGTAAAACTTAGACCGGAACCTTTGTATTTCCGCGATAGCGGCCAGCCCGAAGCCATCCCCGGCGGAGGGCCTACTGAATATACAAATAAAACGGTTCCGCGTTTGAGTTACCGGTGGTGCCGCGGGCGCTCCGTCCAAGCATTGTCCCGATCAGGACGTCAATACGGCTCAAGTGGCAAGAAATTTTCCGAATACCGACTTGGAGCAATAAGCACGTACGCTGTGTTACACAGCAAAGACAGATAAAAACAATGATACAACCTACCGAGGTCGAAGTGATGTGTCCCGTCGGGTCGTGGGAGTCGTTGCAAGGCGCCATACAGGGTGGCGCCGACTCCGTCTATTTCGGCGTGCAGGGGCTTAACATGCGCTCCGGGTCGAGCGTCAATTTCACGCTCGACGACCTGGCGCAGATCGTGAAGACCTGCCGCGCGCACGGCATCAAGACCTACCTGACCCTCAATACGGTGCTTTTCGATGAGGATATTCCGTACATGAAACAGGTGATCGACCGGGCGAAACTTGAAAAGGTCGATGCCGTGATCATCGCCGATCAGGCGGCGATGAACTATGCGCGGGAACAGGGGGTGGAGGTGCATATCTCCACGCAGCTCAACATCAGCAATACCGAGGCGGTGGCGTTTTACGCGCAGTATGCCGACGTAATGGTGCTGGCGCGGGAACTGACCCTCGACAAGGTGCGGTATATCTACGATCGGATCGCAGAGCGCGATATTCGCGGGCCGCGCGGCGAGCGGGTGCGGATTGAGATGTTCGCGCACGGGGCGCTGTGTATGGCGACCTCCGGGAAGTGCTACCTGAGCCTGCACGAGGCCTGGAAATCGGCCAACCGGGGCGAATGCAGGCAGCTGTGCCGGCGGTCGTACCGGGTCGAGGATGTCGAAACCGGAATGCAGCTGGTGGTTGACAACGAGCATATTATGTCGCCTAAAGACCTCTGCACGATCGAGTTCCTGGACAAGATGCTGGAGGCGGGGGTGCGGGTGCTGAAGATCGAAGGGCGTGCGCGGTCGGGCGAGTATGTGCGGCGGGTATGCGAATGCTACAAGGAGGGGGTGCGGGCGGTTGCCGAAGGACGGTTCACGCGTGAACTGGGGGCCGAGCTGAAAGAGCGGCTGCGGACGGTCTTTAACCGCGATTTCTGGGACGGCTACTACCTGGGGCAGCGGCTGGGCGAGTGGTCGGAGCACTACGGCTCGGCGGCCACGGTCAAGAAGGTGATGGTGGGCAAGGTGACCAACTATTTCGCCCGGATCGGGGTGGCGGAGGTCTCGGTCGAGGCGGTGCCGCTGGCGCTGGGCGAGAAGCTCCTGTTCCTGGGGGCGACCACAGGGGCGCTGGAGTTCGCCCCGGACGAGATCCGGGTGGACTTGCAACCGGTGGATCATGCGCCGCAAGGGGTCAGGTGCTCGGTCAAGACACCGGAGCCGGTTCACCGGGGCGACAAGGTGTTCAAACTGGTGGAGGTGCCGCGCAAGTAATTCTCAAAAAAAACAGGGGCTTAGATAAGCCCCTGTTTTTTTGAGATGTCCAGCATCCGCCGGATCGATTTTTCCGCTTTGGCCCTCACCTCCTCCGGGATGACGATCTCCGGTTCCATGCGTTCGAGCGCGTCGGCCATTTTCCGCAACGTAACGAGCTTCATGAAACTGCAGTTGTTGCAGCCGCAGGTGGAGTCCATCGGCGGTGCCGGAATAAAGGTCTTGCCCGGCGCCGCTTTCTTCATCTGATGCAGCACGCCCGGCTCAGTCACGACGATATAGGTGTCGGTCGAGGTGTCCGCCGTGGCAAACTTCAGCAGCTCGGCCGTCGAGCCCACGTAGTCGGAAACGAGAATGATGGGCCGCTTGCACTCCGGATGGGTCAGCACCTTCGCATGGGGGTATTCGGCCTTGAGTTCGAGGATTTTCTCCAGCGAGAACTCCTCGTGCACATGGCATGCCCCGTCCCAGATCAGCATATTCTCCCGCCCCGTGACATTCTTGATGTAGTTGCCCAGATTCCTGTCCGGGCCGAAGATGATCGGTTCGTCCGGCGGCAATGATTGTACGATCTGCACCGCGTTGCTGCTCGTGCAGACGATGTCTGTCAGCGCCTTGACCTCCGCCGTCGTGTTGACGTATGAAATAGCCGTGTGTCCCGGATGGGCTGCAATGAACGCTGCGAAATCCTCGGCCCGGCACGAGTCGGCCAGCGAACAGCCTGCCGCCATGTCCGGCATCAGCACCGTTTTCTGCGGTGAGAGTATCTTGGCCGTCTCGCCCATGAAATGGACCCCGGCGAAAAGGATCACGTCCGCGTCGGTCGTAGCCGCTTTCTGGGACAGGGCGAGGCTGTCGCCCACGAAGTCGGCCACGTCCTGCACGTCACCTTCCGTATAGTAGTGCGCCAGTATGACTGCATTGCGTTCGCGCTTGAACGCCTCGATTTTCTCTTTCAGTGCCATCATATGTTGCAAAGGTACGTTTATTTGTAATTGAGCCGGAGGGTACTGTTCTTTTTGTGAAAAAAAAGAACAAAAAACCGACGTTAGAAGCAAGCGCAGAGACCGCTTGCGGTCTCTGCGCTTGCAAGGAGGGGAAAGGCGAAGCCAAACTTTTCGAGCAGCCTGCCGGGGAACCCAGTCTGCCGAAGTCCTTATTCTTTGGCGAGCGGAATGGGGCCGGAGCCGGCGAGACACTGGGTATTCCAACCGGGCTGCAATTTGCCCTAAGGTTGCGGGCCTCCCGTTAAGGTAATGCAAACTCTCGGCTGGAGTGCCCAGCGGCACCGGCCCTACGCCGGGGGTGGCTCCGGCCCGCCCGCTGGCGCGGGGACTGAATCATTAACCCTACATAAAAAACGCCGTTTGTCCCGGTGTAGAAGGACAAACGGCGAAAAGAAGTTCGAAATTATGCGGATTGCCGCTTATCGGCGTCCGCCCGGACCGCCCGGCATGCCGCCCCGGGGGCCGCCGCCGTGCCCGCCGTAGG
>CAZAPI010000152.1:0-4065 GCA_964486945.1 uncultured Rikenella sp.
CGGGAGTGTTTGCAATCAGGACGCAAGCGTCCTGATTGCAAACACTCCCGGGCGTCCGGCCTACCTGCAAATTAGCCCTACGATTTTATATGCCATTTTCTGGTCGCAACCAGCGGGGGCGCAAAGGGCAGTTACTGCCCGGTTGGAGTGCCCAGCGGCACCGGCCCGCACGCTGGCGCGAAGTTTATGTTTAACCGCACGATTCAACGTACGGAAATTTGCAAGATTACCCGCACGTGCACTACCGGAATGTCCGAGGACAGCGCCGATTGCTGATCGTCAAAAAGCGAGAAGCTACCTTAAGGTAGCTTCTCGCTTTTTCGATTAAAACATTTTTGGACCGCCCTTCCAGCGAAAGGCAGGCAGGCGAACCCGCCCCTCACAAAAAGCCCGACAAAGGAATCTTACGCCGCGCCGTGGCAGTTTTTGTACTTCTTGCCGCTGCCGCACGGACACGGGTCATTGCGCCCCACCCGTTTCTCAGCGTGCGCAGGCATAGGCCGACCGCCATCTGCCGCCGAACCACCCCCCGCAGCCAACGCTCCCGGAGGCACCGGACCGTCATTGCGCGAGGTCTGCATCCGGCTCATGTCCGGTCTGTTACGCTGCGGCACCGCCTGCCGCGGCTCCGCCTGAGGCGCGGCCCCCGCTGCGTCCGCCGGGCCTACCGGCAGGTAGACTTTCAGGAGCATCGAAAGCACCTCCCGATTGATCTTCTCGATCATTTTGCGGAACAGCTCGAACGACTCGAACTTGTAGATCAGCAGCGGGTCTTTCTGTTCATACGCCGCGTTCTGCACCGACTGTTTCAGGTCGTCCATGTCGCGCAGGTGTTCCTTCCAGTCGTCGTCGATGGTGATGAGCATCATCACCCGGCTGAACGCCTTGTGTATCTCCAGCCCCCGGGAATCCACCGCCCGCTTGAAATTCACCGGCACATTGAGGCCCCGCTTGCCGTCCGTCAGCGGGATCGAGATGTTCTCGAACTTGTCGCCCTGCTCCTTGTAGATATTCTCCAGCACCGGGAACGCCTGCTGTGCGATCTGCGTAGCCCTGCGTTTCAAGGCGCTGCGCATGTCTCCCAACAGCATCTCGGCCAGCTGCGGGTCTTTCAGGTCGTCGTACTCTTCTTCGGTGAACGACGGTTCGATGGAGATCTGCCGGATCAGTTCGACTTTGAATTCGTCGAACGGCAGACCGCGGTAATTCTCGATAAACGTCTCCGCGAAGTCTGTCATCATGTTGTTCACGTCCACTTCGATACGCTCGCCGAACACTGCGTTGTGGCGACGGGTGTAGATCACTTCGCGCTGCGAGTTCATCACGTCGTCGTACTCCAGCAGCCGTTTGCGTATCCCGAAGTTGTTCTCTTCCACTTTGCGTTGGGCGCGCTCGATGGCGCGGCTCATCATCCCGGCCTGGATCACTTCGCCTTCCTTGAGCCCCATCGAGTCCATCAGGCGTGCAATGCGTTCCGAGCCGAACAGCCGCATCAGGTCGTCTTCCAGCGAGACGAAGAACTGGGACGAGCCCGGGTCTCCCTGCCGGCCGGCACGGCCGCGCAGCTGCCGGTCCACACGCCGGCTCTCATGCCGTTCCGTACCGATAATGGCGAGCCCGCCCGCTTCCTTGACTTCGGCGGTCAGTTTGATGTCCGTACCGCGCCCTGCCATGTTGGTGGCGATGGTCACCTGTCCCGGCCGCCCGGCCTCGGCCACGATCTGGGCCTCCAGCTGGTGTTGCTTGGCGTTCAGTACGTTGTGTTTGATGCCACGCAGCTTGAGCATCTTGGACAGCAATTCCGAGATTTCCACGCTCGTCGTCCCCACCAGTACCGGACGCCCTTCTCCGACCAGTTTGACGATCTCCTCGATCACCGCTGCATATTTTTCTCTCTTGGTCTTGTAGATCAGGTCCTGGTAGTCTTTGCGCACCACTTTGCGGTTGGTCGGGATGACGATCACGTCCAGTTTGTAGATGTTCCAGAGTTCGGAGGCTTCGGTTTCGGCGGTCCCGGTCATCCCCGCGAGTTTGTGGTACATGCGGAAATAGTTCTGCAAGGTAATGGTGGCGAAGGTCTGCGTCGCCGCCTCGACCTTGACCCGTTCCTTGGCTTCGATGGCCTGGTGCAGTCCGTCGGAATACCGCCGCCCGTCGAGGATACGCCCGGTCTGTTCGTCGACGATCTTCACTTTGTTGTCCATCACCACATACTCGGTGTCTTTTTCGAACAGTGCATATGCTTTCAGGAGCTGGTGCACGGTGTGCACCCGTTCCGACTTCAATGCGTACTCGTTCAGCAGCTTATCCTTGGCTTCCAACCGTTCTTCGACTGTCTTGTCGCTCTTTTCGAGGGTAGCGATTTCGGTGCCGATGTCCGGCAGGATGAAGAATCGCTTGTCGTTGACGTCTCCTGCCAGCGAGTCGTGTCCTTTGTCGGTCAGCTCCACGGAGTGCAGTTTCTCGTCGATAACGAAGTAGAGGTCGTCGGTCACTTCGTGCATCCGCTTGCTGTTGTCCTGCATGTAGAAGTTCTCGGTTTTCTGCATCAGGGCTTTCATCCCCGGTTCGGAGAGGAATTTGATGAGGGGCTTGTATTTCGGCAGGCCTTTATGCACGGCCAGCAGCAGTTTCCCGGCACGGGTATCGTCGTTTTCTGCTGCCGCTTTCTTGGCTTCGGCCAGAAGGGAGGTGCACAGATTACGCTGCAAGTTGTAGAGCGTCTCGACCTGCCCGCGATACTCTTCGAACAGCTGGTCTTCTCCCCGGGGCACCGGCCCTGAGATTATGAGCGGGGTGCGGGCGTCGTCGATCAGCACGGAGTCCACTTCGTCGACTATGGCGTAGTGGTGAGGCCGCTGTACCAGGTCTCCCGGATCGATGGCCATGTTGTCGCGCAGGTAGTCGAAGCCGAATTCGTTGTTGGTCCCGAACGTAATGTCGCAATTGTAAGCGTCGCGCCGCGCATCGCTGTTGGGCTGGTGTTTGTCGATGCAGTCCACGGTCAATCCGTGGAATTCATAGATCGGGCCCATCCACTCGGAGTCGCGCCGCGCGAGGTAGTCGTTGACGGTCACCACGTGCACGCCTTTGCCGGCCAAGGCGTTCAGGAATACAGGCAGGGTGGCGACCAGGGTTTTCCCTTCGCCGGTCGCCATCTCGGCCACGTTCCCTTTATGCAGAGCCACCCCGCCGAACAGCTGCACGTCGTAGTGCACCATGTCCCACGTGATTTGGTTCCCGCCGGCCTGCCAGCGGTTTTTATATACGGCTTTGTCGCCTTCGATGGTCACGAAGTCTTTTCCTTTGGCGGCCAGCTCGCGGTCGGCGGCGGTCGCGGTCACCGTGATCGTTTCGTTATTGGCAAACCGGCGGGCGGTGTCTTTCACGATGGCGAATATCTGGGGCAGGATCTCATCCAGCACTTCTTCGATGGTCTCGTTGACGTGTTTTTTCAGGCGGTCGATCTCGGTGGCGATGCGTTCTTTCTCGTCGATCTCCACGTCGGCTTCTTCCATCCGCGCTTTCAGCTCGGCGATGCGGTCTTCATCCGCTTTGATGCGTTCGCGGATCAGCTCTTTGAAGGCGGTCACGCGGGCGCGAAGTTCGTCGTCGGTCAGTTTTTCGATCTCCGGATAAACGGCCAGAATGCGGTCTACGTAAGGCTGAATGGCTTTCCGGTCTTTGTCCGCTTTGCTTCCGAAGAGCATCTTCAGCAGGCTTGCTGTTACACTCATACTATATTGATCTCGTTTTAAATACCTGTCATACAACGGATTTCCCCTCCACTCAGGGATGAATTCCGCTTGAAAGTACCAAAGTTAGCAATTATTCCGTGATTTACGGTTGTTTTTTCACTGTTTTTTGAATGGTGCGGCACTGGCCTGGGGACTCAGCTACTCGCTCTCTCGTTTTCGGGCCGCCCACGCCCCTCTGGTTCGGCCTCGCGCCCCCCCCGGCAGCTTCGCTGCCCGGCGCTGAGGCCGCCATTGCCACAGAAACTTTTGTTACCTGTATGGTCATGCGATACGCAGTATCGCCCGCTCGCCGCGAGCACGCGGCCCC
>CAZAPI010000153.1:0-4005 GCA_964486945.1 uncultured Rikenella sp.
GGGCGGGCCAGTGTCACTCGGCACTCAATCCGGGAGCTTACTTCGCCCATAGCGGCGGCCCGAACATAGGGCAGTTGCAGTCAGTAAAAAAAAGCCCCGCGTCAGCGGTCGGGCCGCAGCCTCCCCGCGCGGAGGCCCGCAACTTCGTTGCAAACGCTCCGCAGGCTGCGACCGAAAAAACGCGAACACCGGCGGAGTGCGTAAGCGCGAAGCCGCAGTAATGCGAAGAACGAGTAGCCGGAGTGCCCGCGGCACCCTCCGCCGGCTACGACCGCACGAAAGCAGTCTATAAATCGTGTGTCAAAATACCTCCACAACAAAGAGGATCACGCCGCAAAGATGTAAAAATCAATACCCTAAGATCCGCATCATCGCCCGGTGGCTCTGCTCCTTGGCGAAAAGCCGTGTGTAGTACTCATTGTCATCCTTGTCCCGGTCGATGATGATGTGCTTCGGCGCCGGGATCAGACAGTGCTGGATACCCCCGTATCCCCCCAGCGACTCCTGGTAAGCCCCCGTGTGGAAAAAGCCGATGTACTGCGTATCCCCCGGGCACAGCTTCGGCAGGAAGATCGCATTCTGGTGCGCCTCCGCGTTGTAATAGTCCTCGCTGTCGCACGTGAGCCCCCCCAGGAACACCCGCTGGTACTCCTTGTCCCAGTTGTTGATCGGCAGCATCATGTACCGCTGGTTGATGCCCCACGTGTCGGGCAGAGTGGTCATGAACGAGCTGTCGATCATGTACCACAGCTCGCGGTCGTTCTGCTGCTTCTGGTTGATGATCGAGTAAAGGGTCGCGCCGCTTTCGCCCACGGTGAACGATCCGAACTCGGTGAATATGTTCGGCTCCTCGATGTCGTTGACATTGCAGTAGTTCTTGATCTGGGCCACGATCTCCTCGGCCATGTACTCGTAGTCGTAGTCGAAAGCCAGCGAGTTCTTGATGGGGAAGCCACCCCCGATGTTGAGCGAGTCGAGCTCCGGGCAGACCTTTTTCAGCTCGCAGTAGACCGCCAGGCACTTCGAAAGCTCGTTCCAGTAATACGCCGTGTCGCGGATGCCCGTGTTGATGAAAAAGTGCAGCATCTTGAGCGAGAACTTCTTGCTGGGCTTGATCTTTTCGAGGTAGTAGTTCTTGATCTCGCGGTAGCGGATGCCCAGGCGCGAAGTGTAGAAGTCGAACTTCGGCTCCTCTTCCGAGGCGATGCGGATGCCGATGTTGCAAGGCTTTTCGATCGCCGCGTCCAGCAACTCGTGCTCCTCCTTGTTATCGATCACCGGGATGGTGTTGACGAAGCCGTTGTTGATCAGTCCGGCGATATTCTCCGCATACTGCGGCCGCTTGTAACCGTTGCAGACGATGAAAGTGTCCTTGTCGAGCATCCCGCCGTCGTACAGGGCGTTGATGATGTGGATGTCGTAAGCCGACGAGGTTTCGAGGTTGATCTTGTTTTTGAGCGCCTCCTCCAGCACGAAGCTGAAGTGCGAGCTTTTGGTGCAGTAGCAGTAGTTGTAGGTGCCCTTGTAGTCGACCTTGGCCATGGCCACGTTGAAGATCTTCTTGGCCTTCTGTATCTGGGCGCTGATCTTGGGCAGGTAGGTGATCTTGAGCGGGGTGCCGTACTGCTTGATGATATCCATCAGCGGCACGTCGTGGAAGTTGAGGTTGCTGTCGACCACGGTAAATTCATCCTGCGGGAACTCGAAAGTCTGTTCGATCAGGTCGATGTATTTGTTCTTCATCTGCGTCGGATTGGACGGTTGTCGGATTAAGTAACTGCGCTGCTTCGGCCTTTTCGGGGCGATCCGTCCGAGCCGGATTCCGCAGGGTGCGAAAAATGCGATGCAAATATGCAATCATTTTTCGGTTCTGCCATCATTCTCAGCTATAAATTTACACGGATCGCTCTCCTCTCGCGGTCAGGTCGGCAGGTTTCCGATCCGGCCCGGCCCGCTGCGGCCGAGCCCGCCTTCGGCAGAACCGCGGAAACAGGGCCGCGCAGACGCGTGCCGCCAGCCGGTTCCGTCACGAAATTAAAAAACACGGAACAAACAGCCGGGATCGTGCTCCGGCGGGGCCGAAAATGGTGTCAAAAATTGGCAGTTTGATTTTTTTTTTGTAATCTTGGGTCGAAATAGAGGTATTGTCCATGGATAACAACTTACTGAAACAACTCATCGCGCAGCACCGGCGGGTGGTGATCCCGGACTTCGGCGCTTTCCTGAAAAAAGAGATACCGGAGGGTGAAGAGCTGGTATTCAGTCCGTTCCTGCGCAAGGACGACGGAATGGTGACGGATGCTATCGTGCGCGAATACGGTGTCGAGACCGAGGACGCGCGGGCCATGGTCGCCGAATTCGTCATTTACCTGAGGCAGTCGCTCGCATCGTCGGGCCGTTATTATATCGAGGGGGTGGGGATGCTGGCGGCGGACGCCAACGGCACGGTCACCCTCAAAGCGGGCGAGGCTCCGGAGCCGGAGCCGGTCGAGACCGAGGCGGTGCCGGAACCGGTGCGGGCGCAGCCCGTACCGTCGGGGCAGCCGTTGCCGGGCATGACCGCCAGGCCGCAGTCGATCCAGGTGCAGGGACAGCCGCAGGCGCAACAGGCCGCGGTGCCTCCGGTGCAGCAGATGCCGCAGCAGCCGGCGGGGAGTTTTCCTGGTCTGGCCCAGCAACCGCCGGTGCCGGGTTACCCGCAGCGGCCGGTGATGCCGGTGCAGCAGGCTTTTCCCCGCACGCAGCAGATTCAGCATCCGCAGCAGCAAGCGATGCGGCCGCCGGTGCCGGGACAGATACCGGGGCAGCCTATGCGGCCGCCGGTGCCGGGGCAAATGCCGGGGCAGCCTATACGGCCACCGATGCCGGCTCCGATACCGCAAAGACAGCCGCCGATACCGCCGTCGCAGCGCCAGCCGCAACCGGGGCTGGGGGGCAGCGGCATCCCGCCGCGCGGGCCGCAGGAAATGAACCAGTCGCCGCAACAGCCGATGCGGGCACCTATGCCCGGTCCGAATGGCGGAGGCCGGGGGCCGGGAATGCCGGGCGGGCCGAACGGCAAACCGGGACAACCCGGACGGAGGCCGATGCCGCCGCGCCGCAGGCCGCAGAAAACCAAGACCGACGTGTGGCTGATCGTGGCCATCGTCGCGGCTTTGGTGGTGATCGCTATCATGATCTACGGCTTCATCAACACCGGCAAGGGCGATATCGACATGGAGATGCTCAACGCCGCGATGGCTCCGGTGCAGGATTCCACGGCGCAGGCCGATCCGGGCGCATGGGGTTTGTAGCCCGGCGTGCGCACGGAACGGGAGCGGGCGAATGCAAGACTTTTAACACATTAAGGGGTGGATGGTTTCCGCCCTTTTTCATTCATATCCGCAAGACAGGCCCAATGAAAAAGATCCGAAGAATTTTTCGGGCAGCCTGCCGGGGAGCTCAGTCTGCCGAACCCTCATGTTTGGCGCACCGGTCGGGGCCGCTGATGCAGATCTATGTTTAATTGCAGGGTTAACACTTAAGTCCCCGCGCCAGCGTCAGCCCGAAGCCCCCCCGCGGAAGCCCGCAACTCAGGTTGCGAACCTTTCCGTAGACTGCGACCTGAAAAATGGCGTATAAAACCGTACTTTTAAAATGTCAGCGATACGCAGTATTGCCCGCTCGTCGCGAGCACGCGGCCCCGCGCGGGAGCGCAGTTCTCTCTTGTTGGTGAAATATAGCCAGCCATTTGCAGGAATCGTCGCGCGCTCCGCTAACGTAGGAAAGACGACCGGAAAACCGTTAGGTTTTTCGCCGGATTTCCGTTAGCGCGCGACCTCCAGTCCGGGTAGTTCCAGCTCCACTGCAGACCGTAGCCGCGGGGGCGGCTGTAACTACCCTCTGTTTGGGCCACCGCGCGGGAAGGTACCGGCCCGCCCGCTGGCGCGGGGACTTTTTCCGAACGCTGGCGACCGCAAGGTCGTGTGCCCCGGAGCCATCCCCGGGCGTAGGGGCACAACCCTC
>CAZAPI010000154.1:0-3996 GCA_964486945.1 uncultured Rikenella sp.
AGCGGCGAGGAGGAAGACCGAAGGTCAACAAAGAACGGTTCCATGCGGGTAGTTATAAAACGAACATTTAAAATATAAGATATGCAATCGGGTTCACCCTGGTTTTTCGATCCTTTCGTCATACCCTTTACCATCGGCGTGGTATGGCTATTCTGCGCGATCCTCTACAAGTGGGTCAAATGGTTCATCGGGCTTCCGGCAGAAGACAAAGTCCTCGTACGCCGCAACCTCCTCTCCGCCAAGAGCCTCAAGGCGCTGAAAGAGGCCATACTGGAATGCCTGATCCACCGCAAGATCTGGAAAACGAACCCCATGCTCGGGTTTATGCACATGTCTCTGGCACTGGGATGGTTCCTGCTCATCGTCGTCGGGAAACTCGAAACCTCGACCTATATCCACGACGCCGTCAATCCGCCCCACGTCCATGTATTCTTCCGCTACTTCTTCCCCGAAGAGCCGGCCTCCTACGTGCGGCATTTCAACTACGCCCTGCTGATGGACAGCCTGCTGGTCTTCGTACTGTGCGGCGTGGCGCTGGCGTGGGGCAAACGAGCTTATTCGCGGATGATGGGCATGCGACGGACGACCAAACACACCCCTTTCGACCGAATCGCACTGGCCTCGCTGTGGCTGATCTTCCCGCTGCGCTATTTGGCCGAATCGGTCACCTGCGGCGTGCACGACAGCGGCAGTTTCTTTACCGGCGGAACAGGGGATATGCTAGCCTCGGTGGTGCCGACGGGAATACTCTCGGCGATGGAATACCCGGCATGGTGGGCCTACTCCATCGTCCTCGGAGTCTTTTTCGTCGCCCTGCCCTACTCGCGGTATATGCACATTTTCACCGAGATACCGTTGATCTTCCTGCGAGCCTACAAGGTCAAGTCGAAGCCGGAGGGAAGCACGTTCGACAACTTCCAGATACAGGCCTGCTCCCGGTGCGGAATTTGCCTCGACCCGTGCCCTCTCGCTTCAGAATTGAACATCAACAACATACAGGCAGCTTATTTCCTGCGCGACCGGCGCTACGGCCACCTGACCTCGCAAGTGGCGGACACCTGTCTAATGTGCGGACGGTGTGCCGAGGCCTGCCCCGTGGGGATCGAACAGGGAACGTTACGCCTGAGCAGCCGGGTGGCGTTCGCCGGTCAAACATCTTTATATCATGCGGCGCGCTACGAGTTCCTGGCTTCGGCGGAAGACCGTTCGGAAGGAACCGGGAAAGTGGGTTTCTTCGCGGGCTGCATGACCCAACTCACGCCGAGTGTGATGCGGTCGATGGAGAAGATCTTTGCGGCGGCCGGGGTCGATGTCTGGTGGGCGGATAAGCATGGCGGGGTATGCTGTGGCCGCCCGATGCGGCTGAGCGGCAACCTGCCGGCGGCGGAACGGATGGAACGCTACAACACGGAGCTGTTCCGCAAACACGGGATCACGACACTGGTGACGGGCTGCCCGATCTGTTACAAGAGCTTCACGCAGGAATACAAGGAGTTGAAGGAACTGGGCATCCGGGTGCTGCACCACACGCAGTATATCGCGGAGCTGATCGCAGGGGGCCGCCTGAAAACCTCGGTGGTACAGGCATCGTACGCCTACCACGATCCGTGCGAACTGCGGGGCATCTACGCGGAACCGAGATATGTGTTGTCGCACGTGGCGACGCTGACCAACTCCGAGAGCCGCGAAAAAGACCGGGTGCACTGCTGCGGGGGGAGCCTGGCGAACCTGACGCTGGACACGGCGGCGCAGACGAAGATCGGGGCCACAGTGGTACGCAACCTGACGGCGACGGGGGCGCAGACGATCGTGACGAGCTGCCCTCAGTGCAAGAAGTCGTTGCAGCGGGCGGCGGGGAATGACCGGATACGGGTTGTGGACATTGCAGAAGTGGTGGCCGAAGCGGTTTGACAACCATCATTCGGCTATTTTGAAATTCAGCGATGTGAAAACATCGTTCACTCGGCGGGGCACCCCACGGCCTGCCCCGCCCGAAGACAGTTCCGTACTTAGGGTAGAGGCTGCCCATTTCGGAGTGCCCGAAAGCACCGCCCATCCGCTTAAAAGGCAAGAATGCAGGGAAGTTACAGCCTCACGCTCAGCGCGAGCACGCACCCGCGGGCGCCATTGGACAAGCAATACTTCGTCCGCGCGCTAACGGAAATCTTGTTCGCAACGCTCACGCGTTCCGAACGATTTCCTACGTTAGCGGAGCGCGCGGAGACAAAGGATACGGAACCAACCGGAGAATGCGAAACCAACCGAAGAGCGTGCGGAACCGGAGGGTACGAAACCGAAAGGTGCAAAACCAACCAAAGCATGCAGAGCTGGAAGGTACGGAACCAACCGGAGAATGCGAAACTAAAGCACGCGGAATCGGAGAATACTGCCCTGCGCGGACAGCGGCCGCGTGATCGCAGCGGAACGAACGATACTGCGTATCGCCCTAACTATATGACCGAGCGGCAAAAAAGATGTACTTTTGCACTATGCGCAGAATCATCACCCGTTTCGTAGACTTTTTCTATATAAAGCCACTTCGACGGATCATACCCCAGGAGACTTTCCGTTACGCCTTCGCCGGCGGACTGAACCTCCTGTTCAATATGGTTCTCTACTGGTTCTGCTTCAACTACGTGCTCGACAAGCGCGACACCGATTTCGGCATCGTGGTGGTCTCCGCCCCCATACTCGCTTTCCTGATCACCTTCGTGATCACCTTTTTTACCGGCTTTTACCTTGCGCGCAACATCGCTTTCGGAAAATCCGAGGTGCACGGCGCCAAACAACTGTTCCGGTACGCGCAGGTCGTGGCCATCAACATCGGGATCAACTACTTCGGGTTGAAACTGCTCGTCGAGGTGCTCGGCTTCTATCCGTCGCCCTCCTATGCCGCCATCCAGGTCGTCACCACCGTATTCAGCTACCTGGCCCAGCGGTTCTACACTTTCCGGACCCACCGCTGCTCTTAGAGCGAGCTTTTCAGCTTTTCCAATCCCGCCCGAAGCAAAGGGCTTCCGCCGAACCGGGCTTTGAATTCCGGTTCCGTCATCGTACGCCATTCATCGGCAGTGATCCCCATCCGCTGCGGCACCGCATCCAGTCCCGCATTTTCCGGCATCAGCGGCATCTCCTCCCGGTTGTTATAAGGACAAACCTCCATGCAGCGGTCGCAGCCGAAAATGCGCCCGCCCAACGCAGGGCGGATCTTATTCGAAACCGCTTCGCGCCGCTCGATCGTCTGGTAGGAGATGCAGCGGCCCGCATTCACGGTGTGCGGTGCCACGATAGCTCCCGTCGGGCAGGCATCCATGCACCTGCGGCAGCTTCCGCAGCCGTCAGGTACCCGCCGGGGAGGAATAAAATCTTCGGGCAGCGGCGCATCCAGCAACAGGAGTCCGATTAGCGTAAAGCTCCCCTGCTCCGGATGGACCAGCATCGAACTGCGTCCAATCCAGCCCAATCCGGCACGTACGGCCCATGCCCGTTCGAAAGCGGGGGCGCTGTCCACCACCGCCCGGCCCTTCACTCCGCCGAATCCTCGGTAGCTCCGGACGGTTTCCAACAATCTCCGCAGGTTGCCTTTGATAATATCGTGATAATCGTCGCTCCACGCAAACCGGGCGATGCGCGGCACGCCGTCCGGCTGGCGAACTTCCGGCGGCCGCCGGTACGAAGTCAGGGTCACGGCGATGCTCCGCACCTCGGGAAAAAGTCGCCGCAAGTCGTGCCGGTACTCCGCCGACCGGCCCAAATAGCCCATATCGGCCCCGTAGCCTTTACCGAGCCACCCGGCAAACCTTTCGCGTTCCTCTTCGAGCAATGCGAAAGCGACCGTGGCTGCGGCCGAAAAGCCGCAGCCACGGTATTCGCGTTCGATGATCTCGTGCAATCCGGGCATATTGGTAATCTGATCTTAAAGAATAAGGCTGTTCTCCCTTTTTCAGCCCCGCTCCCGCCGCGGGGCATTTTCTTAGTCGCCTCGTGCCGGCGGGG
>CAZAPI010000155.1:0-3958 GCA_964486945.1 uncultured Rikenella sp.
TTTCGGGCCACCGCCTGGGGGCGAAGCCGCAGAGCGGCTTGGCGGCGGGCCCGGCCATTCTGACGAATGGCGCAAAAGAACTCAGCTATTCGCTCTTTGCAGGTTCGGGCTCGCGCTACCTGCTCTTTACAGATTCGGGCGCCCCTGCCCCCTCGGGGGCGCCCGGCGTTCCTTCCAGGAACGCGCTACTCGCTCAAAGCCTCACTTCCGCGGAACGGCTTGCCGTTCCGCGGAAGCCTGTACCCGCCCTACTGCGGCTGCGGGCTCACGCGCTGCTCGCCTACCGCCCTATGCGGCTCCGCCGCAGCCCCCACACCGCCCGCTGCCACTCACGGCTTTTGAATCACCTCATGTTCGCCCAACGCACGTCCATACCTGACGATCAGCCCGTTGAGCATCACATTGCCCCCCATCCCCAGCGCGACATCCACCAGCAACACCCACGTGACCCCCAGCCCGAACAACTCCGCCAGCACGAAATTCAGCAGGACAAACCCGACCTCCAGCAAGAGCAATATCCCCGTGCTCTGCAAATGGGAACGGTTCAGCTGCAACAACTTATGGTGCACATGATTCTTGTCCGGAAAGAACGGCGACCTGCCCTTCGACACCCGGCTCACGAACACCCGGCACGTGTCGAACACCGGCACGAACAGCAACCCGATCAGAATCGCCAGCGTGGAATCGACCCCCAGCGTAATGAGCGTAGCATTCTCTATGTTTATGAACTTAAGCCCCAGGAAAACGATCATGTACCCCAGCGTCAGCGACCCCGTATCCCCCATAAAGACCTTAAGCCGGGTACCCAGCACATTGTACTGGAAAAAAGCGATCAGCACGCCGACCATCCCGAAAGCGAACATAGCGTACACGAACAGCCGGTAATAGATGAAAAAGAGACCCAGCGAAGTCAGGATAATGGTGCCCAGCCCCGAACAGAGGCCGTCCACCCCGTCGATCAGGTTGAAAGCATTGACAGTCAGTATCGCCACGACGACGGTCAGCAGAGCGTCCAGCACGAACGGCAGCCGGTGGATCCCGAACAGCCCCTGCAGGTCGAACACGGTGCCCCCCGCCAAAACAAGGCACACCCCGGCAAAGAACTGCGCCACGAATTTATTGCGGTACCCCACCCCGATCAGGTCGTCGGCCATCCCCACGAAATAGAGGATCAACATCCCGGCCACCACGAACAGGAATTCGGTCAGCAGCTCGATCTGCATGCCGAGCGGAATGTCGAACCCGTAGTAGTACCTCAGTCCCAGCACGAAAGCGAAAGAAAAGAGGGCGGCCGGAAAAAACGACAACCCACCCAGCCGCGGAATAGCCCCCTGATGGACCTTCCTCGCATTGGGTTCGTCGAAAAGACGCTTGATCTTGGCGATGATGACAATGCGCGGAATGGCGAACCACCCGATGGCCGCCGATATGGCGAAAGTCAGTATCACGAATAGCACGTACATCATATCTCGCTCAAATGGTGTTAACACTGACAAATATAGGGAGATATTCCATGCCGTCCAACTATTTCGCCCGCTTCCTTTTTTTCCATATCTTTGTACACTGTAATTCGCCCGCAGGCAACCGCTCTTTCTCGGCAAGGAAAGAACCGAAGAGATTTTCGAAAGCCCAGCCGGCCTGAAAACCGCCCCGTCCCGGACGGTGCGGAACGGGGCTTCTCAGCAGGCAGGACTTGACAAAGTCCCGCTCCCCCGCCCGGAACAAACGGACAGTTACAGCAAACGAGGATGCACCGGCATCCGTTCGGAAGTTTTTCCGGTTCTCTTTGTCCGCAAAGAGAACCCGGTCACACTCCAGACGATAATAACAGAGCAACATACAGATATGGAAAACACGGAACTCAGCGAGCAGGAGATCCTGCGGCGCGAATCGATGGCCAAACTGCGCGAGATGGGCATAGAGCCCTACCCCGCCGCCGAATACAAAGTTACCGCCACCGCGGCGGAGATCCGGAACGGATTCACGCCGGAGACCCCTAATTTTCAGGCTGTCACCATCGCAGGCCGGATCATGACCCGGCGCATCATGGGCAGCGCCGCATTCTTCGAACTGCAAGACCACACCGGACGCATACAGATCTACATCAAGCGCGACGACATCGGCGCGGAGATGTACAACACCGTTTTCAAAAAACTGCTCGACATCGGAGACATTGTGGGGATCGAAGGGTTCGCTTTCATCACCAACATGGGCGAGCTGTCGGTTCACTGCCGGGAACTTACCGTACTGAGCAAGGCCCTGCGGCCGCTGCCGGTGGTCAAGGAGAAAGACGGGCAGGTGTTCGACGCCTTCAGCGACCCGGAACAACGCTACCGCATGCGCTACGTGGACCTGATCGTGAACCCGCAGGTGAAAGACACCTTCCTGAAACGTTCCAAGATCATCGCCACCATGCGCCGCTTCTTCAACGAACGCGGCTACGTGGAGGTCGAGACCCCGATCCTGCAACCGATCCCCGGAGGGGCGGCGGCCAGGCCGTTCATCACCCACCACAACACGCTGGACATACCGCTCTACCTGCGGATCGCCAACGAATTGTACCTCAAACGCCTGATCGTGGGCGGCTTCGACGGAGTCTACGAATTCGCCAAGGATTTCCGCAACGAGGGGATGGACCGCACCCACAACCCGGAATTCACGGTGATGGAGATCTACATCGCCTACAAGGACTACCGGTGGATGATGGAATTCACGGAGCAGATGATCGAGACGGTGGCCCGCGAGCTGCACGACGGCAATACGCTGCTGACCATCGGCGGCCGGCAGATCGACTTCAAGGCACCGTTCCGCAGGCTATCCATGACGGACGCCATCCGCGAAAAGACGGGATTCGACATTACGGGCAAAACGGAGGAAGAACTGCGCGAGGCGTGCCGCGAGATGGGGATCGAAATCGACGACACGATGGGTAAAGGCAAACTGATCGACGCGATCTTCGGCGAGAAGTGCGAGGAGGACCTGATCCAGCCGACGTTCATCACGGACTATCCGATCGAGATGTCGCCGCTGTGCAAGCGCCACCGGGACAACCCCGAGCTGACGGAACGTTTCGAGCTGTTCGTGAACGGCAAGGAGCTTTGTAACGCCTATTCGGAGCTGAACGACCCGGTGGATCAGCTGGGGCGGTTCCAGGAACAGCTGCGGCTCTCGGAAAAGGGGGACGACGAGGCAATGTTCATCGACATGGATTTCGTGCGGGCCTTGGAATACGGCATGCCGACCTGCTCCGGAATGGGCATCGGCATCGACCGCCTGACGATGTTCATGACGGACCAGGCTTCGATCCAGGATGTGCTGTTTTTCCCGCAAATGCGGCCGGAAAAGAAGGCGATGCGGGACGAACCGGAAGCGTATACGGCGTTGGGGGTTCCTGAGGAGTGGGTTCCGGCGCTCCAGAAGATGGGCTACGTGACGGCGGCTTCGCTGTCGGGGCTGGCGCCGGGCAAGTTCTTCAACGACCTCTGCGGTTTCAACAAGAAGAATAAGCTGGGCCTCAAAAACCCGTCGGCGGACGAGGTGAAAGGCTGGATCGAGGCGGCAAAATAAGCCGTACTTATCCGCTTTGGTTGCAAAGGCCGGAGCCAGCGAGGCCCAAACAAGCGCAGCGATGTTGCAGGCCTACGCCGGGAGAGGCGGCCGGTGCCGCTGGACCATTTGGCTTCGCATTTGGCGGTTCCGGCGACCGTCCGGGGGACTAAGCAACGAAGCCTTGGGCGTAGTTGCGGCGACCGCCGGGCGAGGCGGTCGCCGCACAGCCTCGTTCCGCTCGGCTGACAAAAGACTTGCATCGGTATTCCAGGAGTGACTATAAATTAACCCTACGGCTAATTATTCGGCTCGGAGCCTGCGCGGGCAAAGCGAGCATTGCGAGGTGCGGCCCTGCGCCGGGGGAGGCTCCGGGCCGGCCGCTATCGCGGGAACTCGATAAGTGTATTTA
>CAZAPI010000156.1:0-3927 GCA_964486945.1 uncultured Rikenella sp.
TTTCGTCGCCCCGGCAATCTTCGGTTGCCCGGAGCGGGCCGGCGCTGACGCAAATTTTCACTACTACTCGCTCTCTGAAATTCGGGCCGCCGCCTGGGGGCGAAGCGCCAAAGGCGCTTGGCGGCAGGCCCGGCGTTCCTTTCCGGAACGCGCTACTCGCTCTTCGTCTTACTGCGGCTCCGCGCTAAAGCGCTCCGCCGTATGGCCTTATTTGTCCCGGCGCGCGGGGGGACGCACGCCCTACGGGCTCGCCCGCGACCGGGACACCGCTATCGCGGGGACTTTTTTGTTGGCTGTAACAACCCTATTCGGGCCGCCCACGCCCCTCACGGGGCGGGCCCGGCTTCCTTCCCGGAACGCGCTACTCGCTCCCAGCCTTACTGCGGCTCTGCGCTAACACTGAGCACACCGTCAGGACTGGAACTACCCTATTCGGCCCGCCATTCCACGAGGAAACCCGTACCCGCCCCACTGCGGCTCGAAGCTCACGCTTCTCGCCGCAGCAACAGGCCCGCTACCATCGACCTTACAATAAAGACGGATCGAACCCGTACAACGCATCCAGGAACGCCACCTGGAAACTTCCCGGACCGTTCGAATTCGCCAGCGCCCGCTCGCCGCACATCCCCATCAGCGACATCGCATTCAGCGCCGCAGCCGCCGGATCACCATTCACCCCCGCGAAAGCCCCGCAGATCGCCGACGCCGTGCATCCCATGCCCGTCACCCGCGTCATCATCGGCGTACCGCGGTGATTCTCCAGCACCTCATTCCCGTTGACGATATAATCCGTCTCGCCGCTCACGACCACCACCGCCTTCAGCTTCTCCGACAACGCCGAAGCCGCCTCCACCGCCGCATCCGAAGCCGCCGTCGAGTCCACCCCCTTAGTTTGCGCCGCGCGAGCCAACTCAAAACCCGCCGCCAAAGCCATAATCTCCGAACCGTTGCCCCGAATGATCGTCGGCGGAGCAGCAACCAGGAGCCTTTTGTTCACCCCATTGCGGTACTGCGTCGCCCCCGCACCCACCGGATCGTAGACGATCGGCACCCCCGCCGCGCGAGCCGCACACATCGCCCGCTCCATGCCCCGCACCCACTCCGGCGACAACGTCCCCACATTGACAACCAGCGCCTTCGACAGGCACACCATCTCCGCCACCTCGTCCTCGGCGTGCGCCATCACCGGCGAAGCGCCGAGCGACAACAACGCGTTGGCCGTATTGTTCATCACCACGAAATTCGTAATGTTATGCACCAAAGGAGCCTGCTCTCGGATCGCAGCCACATCGCGCCGCAAAGAATCGTTACGTTCCATAAAACATTCGACTGAAATTTTGCACGAATTTAGGTATCTTTGTCCAGATTAGTACAAAACTAACCACCCAGAACCGGATATGAAAAAACAGATTGTCGCAGCCGCCGCGCTTCTTTTCGCAAGCCAGACCTATGCCCGGAAAAGCCCGGCCGACTACGTGAATCCCTTTATTGGAACCTCGAACTACGGCACCACCCAGCCCGGCCCCGTCGTGCCGCAAGGAATGGTCAGCATGTCGCCGTTCAATACCATCCCCCGGCCGGGACACACAGTGCACACCGACGGCTGGTGCTCGACCCCGTACGTGTGGGACAATAAATGGATGATCGGTTTCACCAACGTGAACCTCAGCGGCGTAGGGTGCCCCGATTTAGGCTCGCTCATCCTGATGCCGACCACCGGCGAGCTGGAGGTGGATTTCCGGAAATACGCCTCGCCGATGGCCGAACAGACCGCCAAAGCAGGGTACTATTCTGCCAAGATCGAAGCCTACGACGTGTTGGCGGAGATGACCACCACCCGCCGCACCTCGCGATCGAGGTACACCTTCCCGGCAGGCGAATCGCACATCCTGTTCAACATCGGCCAGGGCCTCACCACCGAGTCCGGCGGCTATGCCAGGATCGTGTCCGACAGCGAGATCGAAGGGTTCAAGATCATGGGGGATTTTTGCTACGGCGAACCGCAGTCGGTGATCCCGGTCTACTTCGTGGTACGCACCAGCAAACCGGCCAAGAGCGTACAATACTGGAAAAAACAGCCCGACTTCTCGCACAGCGCGATCAAGGATTGGAGCAGCACCAGCAATAGATACAAAGTTTACACCCGCTTCAAACAGCCCATCGCCGGGGACGACATCGGCGTGGCGTTCAACTACTCCACCGCCGACGGCGAAGCCATCGAGGTGGCCGTCGGAGTTTCGTACGTGAGCATCGAAAACGCCCGCGAGAACCTCGACAAAGAACAGCGGGACAAAGATTTTGCAGCAATCCATGCGGATGCCGTGGCGGCGTGGAACAAAGTCCTCGGCGTGGTGGATCTCAACGGGGGCACCGAAGACCAGAAGACACAGTTCTACACCGGCCTGTACCACAACTGGGTACACCCGTCCGTACTCCAGGACAGCAACGGCGACTATCCGGAGATGGAGAGCGGCCGCATCCGGCGCATGCCGGACGGCACCGACCGGCTGACCATGTTCAGCGGCTGGGATGTCTACCGCCTCACGCCGTTCATGGGGTCCTTTTTCTTCCCGCAACGGCAGAACGACATGGCCCTGAGTCTGATGCAAATGTATAAGGAGAGCGGCAACCTGCCGAAGTTCGAGATCGCAGCCAAAGAGTTCATGGTGATGGAGGGAGATGCGGCGCTGCCCTATATGACCGCCTGCTGGTTCCTGGGCCTGACCAAAGGGATCGACACCGAAACCCTCTATCAGGCAATGCTCAAGAACGCCACCGCGCCGGCGGAAGAGAACCGCATCCGCGGCGACCAGTCGTTCTACACCGAACACCACTACATTCCGCTGCGCCACAAATTCGACAACTCGGTTTCGCAGGCATTGGAATACTATGTGGCCGACTGGAGCCTCGGCCAGATGGCCAAGGCGCTGGGCAAAACCGCCGACTACAACATGCTGAACGCCCGCGCGATGGGCTACCGCCACTACTTCGACAAGGAGTACGGCCTGCTGCGCCCGGTGCTGCCGGACGGGACGTTCATGCCGGACTTCGACCCGCGCGAAGGCGAGAACTTCAAACCGGTGAACGGCTTCCATGAAGGCAGCTCGTGGAACTACTCGTTCAGCATCCCGTACGACATTCCGGGCCTGATCAAGCTCTACGGCTCGCCGAAGCGGTTCGTCGATTCGCTGAGCGCCTGCTTCGACAACGGCTATTTCGACATGGCCAACGAACCGGACATGGGCTATCCGTACTACTTCAGCTACGTGAAAGGGTCTGAGTGGAAAACGCAATACTATGTGGACCAGTGCCTCAAACGTTACTACAGCAACACGCCGGGCGGCCTGCCGGGGAACGACGACGCGGGGACGATGAGCGCCTGGCAGAACCTCTCGATGATGGGCATCTACCCGCCGTGCCCCGCCAAAGCGGAATATGTCATCACCACCCCGACTTTCGACAAAGTCACGATCAAGCTGGACCCAAAGTATTACAAACAATCGGAGCTGGTGATCGAGGCGGTGAACCGCACGCCGGAGAACATTTACATCGAAAAAATCGAACTGAACGGCAAGCCTTTCCGGGGTTACTTCATCTCACACAAACAACTGACCGACGCCGGACGGCTGACGATTTACTGCACGGACAAGCCGAAGAAATAGGATTTTTGTGCGAATCGAGAGTTTCTCCGACGGGGGGCTGCGGGGCTGGCGGCGGATGCCCGAACCCGGATGAAGATTGCGAAGCCCAAGGAGTCGCATAGTTAACGGGGCGCGACAGGAGCAGCCGCCTGCGGGAGACGCATGGCGGCTTCGCAGGCGGTCACCGAAATCGACTAATACGAAGCCAAAACTGCACAGACACCATCATCAACGCAGGCAAGGATGGGGTTTTCTTCGTTCTATTTCAACATCCAACCGCGAACCG
>CAZAPI010000157.1:0-3872 GCA_964486945.1 uncultured Rikenella sp.
ACCCCCGACCAGCTGATTACAAATCAGCTGCTCTGGCCAACTGAGCTACATCGGCGTTTTTGCGTGGGCAAAGGTAGGAAACAATTCCCGTTCCACCAAGAACCGACCCGAAAAATCCGCAAAAAAGTGTACTTTTGTCCGAACTATGGCACAGCGCTTGCCTCAGCCCCTAACCTAACACATTCAGCCATGGCATCCTCCAACTTCGTAGATTACGTCAAGATATACGCCCGATCGGGCAACGGCGGTCCCGGTTCGAGCCACTTCCGCCGCGAAAAGTTCGTCGAATTCGGTGGCCCGGACGGCGGCGACGGCGGACGGGGCGGGCATGTGATCCTGCGGGGCAACAGCCAGTACTGGACCCTGATCCACCTCAAGTACCAGCGCCACCAGATGGCCGAAAACGGCGAGGGAGGCAGCGGGGCCAAAAGCCACGGCAGGAACGGGAAGGACATTATCCTCGAAGTGCCGCTGGGGACGGTAGCCAAGGATGCCGAAACGGGCAAGGTGGTGGCCGAGGTGACGGAAGACAAGCAGGAGGTGATCCTCGTGAAAGGGGGACGCGGAGGATTGGGAAACTGGCATTTCCGCACGGCGACCAACCAGGCGCCGCGCTATTCGCAGCCGGGCGAGCCGATGCAGGAGGGGTGGTTCGTGCTGGAGCTGAAAGTACTGGCAGACGTGGGGTTGGTAGGGTACCCGAACGCGGGCAAATCGACCCTGTTGTCGGTGGTGTCGGCGGCGAAGCCGAAGATCGCGGACTACGCTTTCACCACACTGGAACCGAACTTAGGGATCGTCGAAGTGCGGGACGGACATTCGTTCGTCATGGCCGATATTCCGGGGATCATCGAGGGTGCGCACGAGGGCAAAGGGATCGGAACACGGTTCCTGCGGCATATCGAGCGTAATTCCGTGCTGCTGTTCATGATTCCGGCAGACACGAAAGACATTGTGGACGAATACAATATCCTGCTCAACGAGCTGCGGCAGTACAATCCGGAGATGCTGGACAAGCAACGGCTGCTGGCGATCACCAAAAGCGACATGCTGGACGACGAGCTGACCGAAGGGCTGACGCATGAAATCGAAGCCACTAAAGAACTGAAAGACATACCGTACCTATTCATCTCGTCGGTATCCGGATACCATGTGCAGCAGCTCAAGGATATGCTTTGGAATACATTGACCAAAGACTAAGACCGAAAGACGCAGCCGGCGGGGACGAAGCGAGCCTCGCGAACAAGCAGGCCTCCGCACCGGACAGCCGCAGTGTTCCCGCTACCGCGGAACCTTTCGCATCGCTGCCGCCAACACCCGCTCGACGATCTTTTCGTCGGGATCGAACGTGCGGCCTTGGGCCTGCATGCTATCCAGCTCCATAGCGTCGATCGCATCTTCGACCGCCTCCCAATCATCCGTATCCCCGCCGGCCAGCCAGCGGCCCGCATCGACCAACGCCCACTCCGGCAGCAAACCGATCACTTCGGTCCCCGTCACCACCATTCCGTGCAGCTGCGCCACAATCATCACCCGTTCATAGGCCTGCCCTAACCCCGTCACACGCATATCCGTCAGGTTGGTCGACACCTGCGCGAAACCGTACTCCCCGATCCACCACCCGATCGCCTTGACGCAAGGCAGCGACCACGCGCCGCCCGTGGCGGCGCGTATCTCTTTGGCGATCACTTTTGCAGCTTGCGTATCCGCCTCCCGGCCGCCCGTCGGCGCCAGGTTGAAATTCACCGCGCCCAGAAAATCCCGCGCCCCGATCACGCTCGCCCCCATCCGCGCCACCGACTCGCTCCACTGCGACGGCCCGAAGTCCGGTTTCCACCGCGGGTCTTCGAGCTTGGCATGCAGTCCTTCGTACTCTCCTTTCCGGCAAGCCTCCAGACTTTTGCGGTATGGAGCGGAAGCCGCCGCTTCGTAGCAATAGACCGGAATTCCCAGTTCCTTCCCCACCCTTTCCGCCAGTTTCCTCGCCAGTTCCGCACATTCCGCCAGCGACACACCCCGTACCGGCACCAGCGGCAACACATCCGTGGCCCCGATGCGCGGATGTTCGCCGGTCTGCTTCCGCATATCGATCAGCTCCGCCGCGGTTTCAACAGCCCGGAAAGCCGCCTCGGCCACCGCCTCCGGTTCGCCGGCAAAGGTCACGACCGTGCGGTTCGCCGCTGCGCCGCTGTCCACATGCAGCACATACGCGCCCGCCACGCTCCCTGCCGCGCGGACGATAGCGTCGATTACCTCCTTGTCGCGCCCCTCGCTGAAATTGGGGACGCACTCGATGATTTTTTGCATAAATCCTAACTGTTGCGCCAGCCGAAGCCGGCGGGGGTTAAACCAAACGAAACGCGGATTGCAGGCCGCCGCCGGGACGGCTCCGGCCTGGCCGCTAACGCGACGGACTGAACAAAATATAATATCAGATCTCCTGAATTCGCGGAAAGAGGTCGAGTCCCGTCAGCCGCTCCACACTGTCCACCGTCACCTCGAAATCCCCGTATTTCTTGCCGCTGAGCAACCTGTCGTCATTCGGCATCACATAGGCCACCCCTTCGAAATCGTCCGCCTTGCGCAATGCCACCGCCTTGTAGAACAGGCGCGGCACCGCCACCCCGTCGCCGATCGTCTGCACCGGGTCGTCAAGCACCGCACCGACCACGATATACAACGTATCGTAATCCGCCGTCAGCCCCCTCAATTTTTCCTCCAGCGTTTTCCACGCCCCGCGGTTCAGTCTGGGCAGCTGCGGGGCCATGTTGGAATAGAGGAAAGTCGCCCGGTTGGCCGTTGCCGAACACTTCCGGTCGGCCGAAGGCAACAGGTGCCCCCGGTCATAGCCGCTCCCCTTGTAATCCGAGTCGGCGGCGGCCGGCCAGCCGTATATCTCCAGCCGCGGGTCGGGCCGGAATGCGTCGCTGCGGTCGGCATCGCCCGTCACATCGCTGCGTGTCAGCTTATAAGCCACCCACCGCGAAACTTTGCAGGAAGGCTGATACAAAAAGGTGTAGCGCCCCTCCTCATTATACAGCACCGTATCCCGCTGCCCCAGGGCGGGCAGTTCGAGGGCACCCGACACCGAAAGTTTTTCGGTGACCGGCGGCACGACCGGGAGCCGTTCCGGCTCGGCAGGGACCATCCTGTGCGAACAGGCGATGGCTGCTGCGGCCAGCGCCAGCCAGAACAACACCCATATCCATACCCGGCGAGGCACCTTGCCCGCCCCGGCCTTCCGGTTCCGTCTCTTTTTTTTCATTGTCGCCAATCTGCGGTTTCAGATACGAGGCACCCCGACCATGCGGGTTAGCCCGTTTGTTCCCGGCTTTCCATTCATTATCTTTGCAAAGATATGAGAAAAAAGCCTACACTGACTTTCGGCGACGCGCTCAAGCGCAACCGGGCGACTGCTTTCGGCGCGATGGTGAAGCCCGTCGGCGCCACCTGCAACCTCGACTGCACGTACTGCTACTACCTCGACAAGGAGCTGCAAGCCCCGAAGGTCCGGCCTTCGGACGTGATGAGCGATGAACTGCTGGAGGAGTTTATCCGGCAGTATATCCAGGGCAACCGGGTGCCGGTGGTGTCGTTCTGCTGGCACGGCGGGGAGCCGCTGCTGGCCGGACCGGATTTTTTCCGCAGAGCGATGGCCCTGCAAGAGAAATACAAGGGCGACAAGCAGATCGAAAACTCCTTGCAGACCAACGGGACGCTGATCACGGCGGAGTGGGCGCAGTTCTTTGCTGAGCACAACTTTCTGGTGGGGGTTTCGATCGACGGACCTGCCGAAGTGCACAACGCCAACCGACTGAACCGGGGTGGACAGCCGACGTTCGACAAAGTCATGCGTGGCATTGAATTATTGG
>CAZAPI010000158.1:0-3866 GCA_964486945.1 uncultured Rikenella sp.
CGGTTGCGGAGGGCGTGGGTGATGGTCAGCTCGTCGGCGTACTCCAGCTCGTCGCCGAAACCGATACCGCGCGAAATCACCGACACGACAACGCCCAAAGGCTGCAATTTCTTGGTGAGGTAATACGAAGTGGTCTCCCCCTCGATGGTAGTCCCCAACGCGAGGATCACCTCCTTCACACCCAGCCTCCGGATATTGTCGATCAGCAAATCGACATGCAGGTCGGACGGCGAGATCCCCTGTATGGGCGAGATCACGCCCCCCAACACGTGGTAAAGGCCGTTGTACTGCCGGGTGTTCTCGATCGAGAGCAGGTCGCCGACCTGTTCGACCACGCAGATGGTGGTACGGTCGCGTTGGGGATCGGTGCAGATCGGGCACAGCTCTTCGTCGGAGAGGTTACGGCACTGCCGGCACCAACAGATGTCGCGCCGGAACTGGTAGATGGCTCCGGCGAACAGGTCCACGTCCTCAACCTCCTGCCGTAGCAGATGCAGGGCCAGCCGCAAGGCGGTCCGCCGACCCACGCCGGGAAGTTTGGACAACTCCCCGACCACGTTTTCCAACAGTTTCGACACGGCGCTACTCCCCTTTCCCCTTATCCGGCACGACCGACTCGATGGCGCTCGTGGAGATCCACCCTTTGTTGCCGTCGGAGAGGACGATCTCGGTCCAGCCGTCGAGCTGCCCGAGCTTCCGCACTTTAGTCCCTTCGTGCAGCACGAAAATATCCTTGCTCCCTGCCCCGGGCGAGCTTTTGACGGGGGCCACGAGGTTCATCACCACGGCTTCGCCGCCGTACAGCAGCCTGCCCCGCTGGTAATGGGCGTAGAATGTGGCCGTCATGCAGATAATGAGCGAAACGATGCCGCCATAGAAGCCTGTTTTCCGCAGTGCCAGCGTACGGGCCAGCAGCCAAAGGATCACGGCGGCGAAGGTTATCCCGAGAAAAACCAGCCCCAGCACGGCCCAGGTGTCGGAACTGAACACCAGCCCCAGGTCGCGCAGCCAGGTCTTGAGGAAAAATTCGGGCACGGTGTCGATCTTGTCCACGATCCGGGCGTTGGCCATGGCGAGGTTGTACCGGGTGTCCTCGTCGGTGGGGTCGAGCAGCAGGGCTCGGTTGTAGTTGAGGATGGCTTGTCCCATCCGCCCCAGTTTGAACCAGCTGTTGCCGAGGTTGTAGTAGAGTTTCCCGCTGTGCACCCCTTCGGCGAGCAGGGCATCGTAGAGCTCTACGGCTTGCCGGTAGCTGCCGTTGCTGTAGGCGGCGTTGGCGCGGGCCCACAGCGAGTCGGGCGGTATCGGCTCGCCCCCCGTAGCGGCCGCGGGGGCCGCGGCGGTCAGCACGGCGCTGGTGTCGGTGGTGGCTACGGCCACGGTGTCGCCCATCGGGGCATCGGGGGCGGCGGCTGCCTGAACGGCAGCGGGGGCCAGGAATAAGGCTATGGCTACGAGTGCCTTGCGCAGAGATGCAAACGGGATATCCGTTTTTCGCAGGAGGGGGACCCGGGTGGCTCCGCTTCGGGCATTGCGATATTGCGGGCTTTCCGATGGCCGGAAGCCGTCGGGAGCGGAAGCCTGTGGCCCTCCGGGCCGCAACGCGGGTGTATATTCTGTCGATCTGCAACCGGCGGCACGGCCGACCGTATCTCTCCGGGATTCACACATAGTCTTCATAACTATCATCATATCTTGTTCTCGAAACGGCCGATCAGGTCGAGGGCGGCGTTGTAGGCTTTGTCCATCGGCACTCCGGCGGCGGGCGAGTACTGGGCGAACTCGCATTCGGAAATAAGGTTCAGGAATTCGCGGGCCTGCTCTTCGGACACGCCGCGCTCTTCGACGAGCACGTGCTGTACGCGCTCTTTGGTCAGGTTGGCCACGTCGATGGCCAGTTTGTCGCCCATGTAGCCCCACAAGGCGCGCAGCATCTCTTCGAAGAACGGCCCCTCTTTGCCGGCGGCCATGTAGGTCTTGGCGCGCTTCAAACGCCGCAGGGCCACTTTGTTGGCTTTCTTGGTCTTGACGCGCACGATGTCGGCGCGCTCGCGGATGTTTTTCTGCAAGTAGTACAAGAGGGCGGCGAAGGCTGCGGCCATCGCGATCACGGCGGCGAACCACGTCCACGACCAGAGGAATGCCCTGCCCTGACGCACTAACCCGGGATCGCCCATGCGGATGAAGCGGATATCGGAGCCGAGCATTTTCAGGTCTTCTTTGGTCACGCCGGAAACCATGCCCAGTCCGGCTGCCGCGCCGCCTTCGTCGCGCAGGATCTCGACCGGGAAGTCGGGGGTCGAGAGGGTGTTGTACCGGCCGGTGGAGGGGTCGAAGTAGGAGAATCGCACGCCGGGAAGGGTGTAGTTCCCTTCGGCGCGGGCGATGAAGGGGTATTCGTAGGTTTTCTCGCCGGTGGTGCCGCGGGCGGTGTTGGCGAGCCGCTCGACGGTCTTCGTGTCGAACTGCTCGAAGGCGGCGGGCAGGGTGATACGCGGGGTTTCGATCAGGGGGAAGTTCCCGGTGCCGCTGAGCCGGAGGGTGATGGTGCCGGCGCTGTTGGCGGGGAAGCGGTCGCCGGAGACTGTGCCGGTAAGCTCGAACCGACCCACTGCACCGGAGAAGTCGGCGGGCTGGGGTTGCGGCAGTTCCTTGACGTGTATCCGGACTATGGGCGAGGCCAGCTTGACGGGTACGTTCCGGATCTGGGACGCGCCGCCGTAGAACAGGTCGTAGGGCGATCCGGTGGCGGACATCTGGGTCACGAGTTGGGCGATGGCGGTGAACTGGGCCTGCTCGATCTCGATGGTGCCGGTACGCTGGGGATAAAGCAGCCACTGACGCAGGATCTGGGTGCGGTACACTTTGCCGCCCACGGTGGCGCGGTTGTCGCCCTGTCCGGAAATGTCCATCTCCTGTGCCCAAAAGCCGTTCAGGGCGGGGTATTTGATGTTTTCGAATCCGGCGATGTTGACCTGGGTGTATATCTTGAGGCTGGCCACAAGGGGTTCGCCTTTGTAGACGTCGGTCTTATTGACTTCGATGCGCAGCAGGATGTCGTCGGAGGCGACAGTGGTCTTGCCGGCGGGCTGTTGCTGCTGACGACTGCCGCTGCCGGACTGCGTGCCGCCGTCGACGCATTCGATGACGGTGGCTTTGGCGGTGTAGCTCTTGCCGCCTACGCTGAATGTGGCGGCGGGGATGGTCAGTTTCCCGGTCTGGTCGGCCCGCAGCCAGTAGGTGAAGGTGTTGGTGTTGCGGTTTTCGGTCACGCCGTTCACGCTGCTCATAAACATGCCGACGGCTTTCACCGGACCGGAGAGAACGGTCAGTCCGGCTGGCATTGCGGGGGGGGTGAACTGTCCGGCGCTGAGGTCGCCGGCGGAGGAGGCGACGTATTCGATCCGGAATTGCTGGCCTTGACCGACGGTCAGGGGGGCCTGCACTTCGAATTGCACGCCCTGTGCGGCTGCGGGACGCAAGGCGAGCAACAGGGGCAGTGCAATTAGCAGGGACAGCCACCGCGAACGGGGGCTGCTGCTATGGGGTGTGGCGGTAAACTTCTGCATGGTCATATCGGGTTGCAAAGTTATGCTTTTACGGGTATTTTAAACGGGTGGCCGTAATCGTGTCGGTTTCGCAGCTGCCCGGGGTTCCCGGCGAGGTTTCCGTGGCACCTGCCCTCCGGGCGGAGCTGGTTGGTCGCGGATCACCGCTGGCGCGGGGACTTTTTCGCCGCGATATCTCCGAGCACATCGGCAGGGCTGTAACTGCCCTACCGCGGGATTTCGGCTTTTCGCTCTTATGTTTTCGGGCGCCCCCTCGGGGGCGCCCGGCGTTCCTTCCAGGAACGCGCTACTCGCTCT
>CAZAPI010000159.1:0-3844 GCA_964486945.1 uncultured Rikenella sp.
TGTCGAAGCTCGTGCTCCTGTACGAGCTTCTCAAGTCAAAACACGACGCTGTCGGTGGTGCTTCCGCTCTTCACCTTAGCAGGGAGGGGGGATGGCAAAGGGGGCTGGCCCCCTTTGATGCGCTTTTTGCTTACTTTTTGTCGCATCACAAAAAGTAAGGGCCCTCCCGCGGCCTGAGCGGGACGGGAGGTACAACCTCCACCCGGCGTAAAAACGCCGACAGCCTTCCGGCGAGGAATCCCCCGCCGGCACAAGGGATAAAAATTAAAGATCGGCAATGCAAAAATAGCCTGAAAAAGGAAACCGGTTTACACCGTAATGTAAAAATCACTATCTTTCATCAGGAAAAAACCAACCTAAAAACCCAATCGCTTATGAGTTCGAACATTCCACCGATTTTTTGGCTCGTTCCCATTGCCGCGCTCGTCGCGCTCGGTTTCGCCCGATACTTTTTCGTGCACATGAAACGGCAGAGCGAAGGCAGCGAAACCATGAAAACCATCGCCGGCCATATCCGCAAAGGCGCCATGGCCTACCTGCGGCAACAATACAAAGTCGTCGGGATCGTCTTCCTCGTCCTCTGCATCTTCTTCGCCGTACTCGCCTACGGCTTCGGCGTTCAGAACCCGTGGGTACCCTTCGCCTTCCTCACCGGCGGCTTCTTCTCCGGGCTGGCCGGGTACATCGGCATGAAGACCGCCACCTACGCCTCCGCAAGAACCGCACAGGCAGCTTCCGAGTCCCTGAACCGGGGACTGAAAGTCGCCTTCCGTTCGGGAGCTGTGATGGGCCTGGTCGTCGTGGGCCTCGGCCTGTTGGACATTTCAGCATGGTACCTGGTGCTTGAGTGGTTCTATGACGACATCACCACCACCCAGAAGCTCGTCATTATCACCACTACCATGCTGACCTTCGGAATGGGAGCTTCGACACAAGCCCTGTTCGCCCGCGTGGGCGGCGGGATCTACACCAAGGCCGCCGACGTGGGAGCCGACCTGGTCGGGAAAGTCGAAGCCGGGATCCCGGAGGACGACCCGCGCAACCCCGCCACCATCGCCGACAACGTGGGCGATAATGTCGGCGACGTGGCCGGGATGGGGGCCGACCTGTATGAAAGCTATTGCGGCTCCATACTCGCCACTGCTGCTTTAGGAGCCTCCGCCTTCGCACTGGCACCCGAAATGCAGCTCAAAGCCGTACTCGCCCCCATGCTCATCGCCGCCGTGGGGATCCTGCTCTCCATTATCGGCATCTACCTGGTCAAGACCAAAGAGGGCGCGACCATGAAAACCCTGCTCAAAGCGCTGGGGCTGGGCGTCAATACCAGCTCCGTGCTGATCGCCGTCGCCACCTTCGCGATCCTCTACCTGTTGGGGCTCGAAAACTGGCTCGGCATCTCCTTCTCCGTGATCTGCGGCCTCGTGGCCGGGATCATCATCGGGCAATCCACCGAGTACTACACCTCGCAATCCTATAAGCCGACCCGCAAAGTGGCCGAAAGCTCCCAGACCGGGCCCGCCACCGTGATTATCTCCGGGATCGGCCTGGGGATGCTCTCCACCGCCATACCGGTGATTACCATCTCCGCCGCCATTATACTGGCATTCCTGTGCGCCATCAATTTCAATGTCGCCGACATGCTCACCGCACAGAACCTCTCGCTGGGCCTGTACGGCATCGGGATCGCCGCCGTCGGGATGCTCTCCACGCTGGGGATCACGCTGGCTACGGACGCCTACGGACCTATTGCGGATAACGCCGGCGGCAACGCCGAAATGTCCGGACTGGGCGAAGAGGTACGCAAACGCACCGACGCTCTGGATGCCTTGGGGAACACTACCGCCGCCACGGGCAAAGGGTTTGCCATCGGTTCGGCGGCGCTGACCGCCCTGGCGCTGATGGCCTCCTACCTCGAAGAGATCAAGATGGGCCTCCAGCACATCGGCGTCAAGACCATCGACGTGCTGGGCAATGTCATACCGGTGGAGACCGCAACCATTCCCGACTTTATGGAATACTACCAGGTCAACCTGATGAACCCGAAGGTATTGATCGGAGTCTTTATCGGTTCCATGATGGCCTTCGTCTTCTGCGGGCTGACCATGAACGCCGTGGGCCGTGCCGCGCAGAGCATGGTCGAGGAGGTTAGGCGGCAATTCCGAGAGATCAAAGGGATACTGACCGGCGAGGCTACGCCCGACTATGCCCGCTGCGTGGCCATCTCCACGAAAGGGGCGCAGCACGAGATGCTGCTGCCGTCGATCCTGGCTATCGTCGCGCCGATCGTCACGGGGATCGTCTTCGGCGTAGCCGGCGTGCTGGGGCTTTTGGTCGGGGGTCTGGGTGCCGGGTTTGTGCTCGCCATTTTCATGGCCAACTCCGGCGGCGCGTGGGACAATGCCAAGAAATACATCGAAGAGGGCAACCTCGGCGGCAAAGGTTCCGAGCACCACAAGGCGACTGTCGTGGGCGATACCGTGGGCGACCCGTTCAAGGACACCTCCGGGCCGTCGCTGAACATCCTTATCAAACTGATGAGCATGGTTGCGATCGTGATGGCCGGGCTGACCGTGGCGTTCAGCATCCTGTAACCGCTCTTTTGCGGACGTTTCATGCGCGGTACGGCTTTTCGAGCCGTACCGCGCTTCGTTTTCACCATTCCGGCGACCGCACAGCAGCGTTGAGGATTTGCGGCAGTATTCGGTCGGAATTCGACGCTTCCGTTCCTCTGTCGGTTGCGACCGAAAAAAGTTCCCGCGACGGAGCGGCCCGAATCGGGCAGTTCCAGCCAGAGTGACACCGGGCCTCCGCTATTGGCGAAGTAAACTTCCGGATCGAATACCGAACGGCATCGACCCGACCGGTGCCACGGCTTAGACCGGACTCAACTCCGAACTGCTCACCTTGAAAGTTATTGGGAACGATAAAGCGAATAGCTCGCCCGCCAGCGCCGCCGGATCGAATAATTTATTTTACGCCGAAACCATCGCCGCTACCGGCTGTGGCATCCTCAACGTCATCGGCCAAGGAGGAAAAATCAGCGCCGGAAACGTCACGACGCACCCACTGCTCGACTTTGACGGCAGCGTGGTGGTAGGATGCCTTCAAAGCCCCGACGGAGGTGTCGAACACGGCGGACATCTGTTCATAGGGCATCTCGTCCCAATAGCGGAGGGTGAAGACGGCCCTTTGCTTGGCCGGTAACCGGCTGACAGCACGGGCCAACGCTTTTTCAATGGCGTCGCCGTCGAAAAGACCCTCGCTGCCAACGATGCGGTCGAAGTCGTTTCCGTCGTCGAGCGAGGCAAACAGGGAGGAGCGGCGGCTGCGGATCAGGCTGAGGGATTCGTTGACGGCAATCCTGTAGAGCCACGTGAACAGCCCTGACTCGCCGCGGAACGAGGCGGCGGAACTCCACACTTTCAAAAACACATTCTGCACGACATCGTCGGTATCGTGATGGCTGACGACGATTTTGCGGACGGTCCAGTAGATGCGCTGGCTGTACCGGTCGACGAGCTGTACGAAAGCGGCTTCGCGTTCCCCGGGATCGGGTGCGCGAAGCCGTTCGATGAGCTGTATATCGTCTGTCTGGGACATCTTTACAGTTTGTTTCAGCTGTGTTGAAGCAGGGTCCGAAAGTTCGAAAACAAGGTAATTTCAGCTCTGACGGGATGCCTGCGCCGGTGCGGTTCTACGTCCAAGAATGGCTGCGGCCTGACCGCTGGCGCGGCAGGCGTTGCCTGTCTTGCCGGCAGTAACTACCCTCTGTTCGGGCCGCCGACATGGCCACTGGACTTTTCGCGCTCTCGGGTTCGGGCCGCCGGTGCCGCAAGCACTTTGG
>CAZAPI010000160.1:0-3703 GCA_964486945.1 uncultured Rikenella sp.
GCCTAAATGGCCGAGGCTGCAAGGAGGAAGCCCGAAGGGCAACCCACCCCCGGCGGAGGCCTGCAACTGCGCTGCGCTTGTTTTGTCCTCGCTGGCTCCGGCCTTTGCAATCGGTAGGGCCGGTGCCGACGGGCACTCCAGCCGAGAGTTTGTTTCGCCTTGACGGGAGCAATTTTAGGGTACTTCCAGCCTCACGCTCGGCGCGAGCACGCGCACCGGACGGAATTCCACCCCGGCCCGAATAACCGATGGATTAATGGGCATCGAGCCAGCTGGTTCCGGCATCGGCCTCGACCAGCAGCGGCACCGACAGCTCTGCCGCACCCGCCATCGCTTCCGCCACCAGCGCCGTCACCGCCGTCACCTCGCCCTGCGGCACCTCCAGCACCAGTTCGTCATGCACCTGCAAAACGATCCGCGCCCCACTGTTCCGTTCGCGCAGCAACTTGTCCACCTCGATCATCGCGATCTTCATAATATCCGCCGCACTCCCCTGGATCGGGGCATTGATGGCATTCCGCTCCGCCAGCGAACGGGTCATCGAATTGTTGGAACGAATATCGCGCAGATACCTGCGCCGTCCGAAAATCGTCTCCACATAACCCCGTTCCCGCGCCTCGGCCACCACACGCTCCATGTACTCCTTCACCCCCGGATAGTGAGTAAAATAGCCCTCGATCAGCACCTTGGCCTCCGTCCGCGGGATGTGCAGCCGCGTGGCCAGCCCGAACGCCGAAATACCGTAAATGATCCCGAAGTTGGCCGTTTTAGCCCGCCGGCGCTGCTCGCGCGTCACCTCCTCCGGCGACACGCCGAAAACCTTGGCCGCCGTGGCCGTGTGCACATCCTTGCCGTCGAGGAACGCCTGCCGCAGCGCCCCATCCCCCGACAAATGCGCCATGATCCGCAGCTCCACCTGCGAATAGTCCGCCGACACGATCACATGTTCATAGTCCGGAGCTGTAAATGCCTTGCGGATCTCGCGCCCCGCCGCATCGCGAATCGGGATATTCTGCAAATTAGGGTTCGTGGAACTGAGCCGCCCCGTCGCCGTCACCGCCTGATTGAACGATGTATGGATCCGCCCCGTATCCGGATTGATCAACTGGGGCAGCGCCTCGATATAGGTCGAGAGCAGTTTTTTCAACCCACGGTACTCCAATATCTTTTCGATCACCGGATGGTTGTCCGACAGCGACTGGAGATACTCCTCGTCGGTGCGGTACTGTCCCGTTTTGGTCTTTTTCGGTTTGGGGTCGATCTTCAGCCCCTCGAACAGCACGTCGCCGAGCTGCTTGGCCGAATTGACGTTCAGCTCCGGCACACCGACCATCTTCCGTATCTCTGCCTCCAATCCGGCGGCCTCGACAGTCAGCGCGGCTCCCGATTCGCCGAGAATGTCCCGGTCGACGAACACGCCCGTAAACTCCATCCGCGCCAGCACCGGGATCAGCGGAGCCTCGATCCGGCAGTAAAGATCCGTCTGCCAGGTCTGCTCCAACAGCGGCCATAGCTTCTCATAAAGCTGCAACGTCACGTCCGCGTCCTCGGCGGCATACTCCGCCACCAGCGCCGGGTCGGCATCGGCCATCGAGGTCTGCTTGGCCCCCTTGCCGATCAGCGCCTCGATCGGCACCGGCTCGTAGCCCAGGAAGCTCTTGGCGAGGAAGTCCATCCCGTGCCGGGCCTCCGGATCGAGCAGGTAATGAATGATCATCGTGTCATAGAGCGTCCCGCGTACCTCGATCCCCGCCGCGTGCATCAGCACCAGCATGTCGAACTTGATGTTCTGCCCGATCTTGCCGATCTTTTCATCCTCGAACACTGGTTTCAGGGCAGTCAAGATGCGCGTCCGCTGTTCCGCATCGGAAGCGGGCACCCAGTACGCTTCGTGCGGCTTCACTGCGAACGAAAGCCCCACCAGCTCCGACCGGATCGGATCGAGTCCCGAAGTTTCGGTGTCGAAGCAGAATTTTTCGGATTGCCCGAGCAACTCCACCAGTTCGGCCAATTGGGTATCGGTCGTAACGGTGTAGTAATGATGCTCTGTCGTTCCGATCGTCGCATAGCCGGCTTGCTCCGCCAGCGTTTCCGCCGTGGCTAAAGCGGGGGTAGGCGGCACCGCCAGATCTGCCTGGGGCAGCTCTTGCGGCTCGTCGAAGAGCGACATCTGCCCTGCCAGTTGGGAGTAGGGTTTCGGTTTGCCCGGTTTCTGCGCGCTCAACGAGGGCACCGTATCGGCCCTGAGCGCATTGCTGTGGAACAGCCGGCTGTCGATATCCCGCAGTAAAAGATTGAAATTATGCTCGATATAGATGCTCCGCAGGGCGGCGTAGTCCGGCTCGTCGATCTGCAAGGCCCGGGGATCGAATTCGATCGGCACGTCCAGCTTGATGGTCGCCAGCACTTTGGAGAGCCTCAACTGCTCCTGGTTTTCGAGGATCGAGGTCCGGAGTTTCGGGGTCAGCGCATCGGCGTTGGCGATGATATTCTCCACGTCACCCCACTCGGCCACCAACTTTTTGGCCCCTTTCTCGCCGATCCCCGGCACGCCGGGGATATTGTCCGACGCGTCGCCCCATAAAGCCAGTATGTCGATGACCTGTTTCGGATCGGCGATGCCGTAGTTCTCGCACACCTTGTCCAGCCCCACGATGTCGACTCCCTCGCCCCCCTTGGCGGGTTTGTACATGCTGACGTGCTCTTTGATAAGCTGGCCGTAGTCTTTGTCGGGGGTCACCATATAGACTTCGTACTCGTCGCAGCACGAGGCTTTGTAGGAGAGTGTCCCGATCACGTCGTCGGCCTCGTAGTCCGGCACTTCCAGTACCGGTATCCGCATGGCTTCGAGTATGGCTTTGATATGGGGCACGGCGGCGATAATATCTTCGGGCGTGGCGTCTCGGTTGGCTTTGTAGAGCGGATAGAGTTTCCGCCGGAACGATCCGCCGGGGGGGTCGAATGCCACGCCGAGGTATTTCGGCTGCTCCCGGGCGATGATCTCGTTCAGGAATTTGGCGAATCCGAATATGGCCGAGGTGTTCAGCCCCTGAGCGTTGCGCATGGGCCGGTTGATAAAGGCGTAGTGGAACCTGAAGATCAGGGCGTAGGCGTCGATCAGGAATAGTTTTTCCATCGTATATTTTACAGGGGGTTGTCTTCGGCGCGCCAGGTGGCGTGCGATTTTTCGGTTTCGTAGAGTTTCAGCTCGACCAGCCGCACGTCTTCGGGCAGCTCGCGGGCGATCTGCGTGGCGAAACGGGCGATCATCTGTTCGCAGGTGGGCTGGTAATCTACCAGATAGACTCGCTCCCACTTTTCGCGCACTTGTTCGAGCAACTGCATATTCTCGGGGGTCTGCCGCAGAATGAGGGCATGGTCGTACCGGTCTACAACCAGTCTGTTCACGATCCGTTTGAGGTCGCCGAAGTCCATCACCATGCCGTATTTCGGATCGTCGGGGGCGTCGCAGGGGGTGCCGGCCACGGTCACGAACAGTTTATAGGAGTGGCCGTGCACGTGTCTGCACAGGCCGTCGTAGCCTTCGAGGGCGTGGGCCATCTCGAACGAGAATTCCCGGGTCAGCCGTATCATTGCCATAATACCTGTTAATTATCGGTTCGATTATCTGTACTTGTGCCGGATGGTACTGTCGCTTTCTGAAGAAAGCTCCGCAAAGACTTCCGAACGCATCCCTACGGGA
>CAZAPI010000161.1:0-3702 GCA_964486945.1 uncultured Rikenella sp.
GGGGGCGAAGCCGCAAAGCGGCTTGGCGGCGGGCCCGGCAATCCTACGGATTGCGCTCCTCGCACACTCAGGTTCGGCCTCAGTTCCCTGTTTTTTCGTTTTCGGGCGCCCCTACCCCCCTCGGGGGCGCCCGACATTCCTTATCGGAACGCGCTTCTCGCTCTTCGTCTTGCTTCGGCTCCGCGCTAAAGCGCTCCGCCGCCCGGCGCTGAGGCCGCCATTGGCAGAGGAACACAGCTACTCGCTCAAAGCCCCATTTCCGCGGGAATCCAAGTACTCGCATCCAGACCGCCCACAGACCCTAAACCTTTGATTATCGATCCGCTGCTTTCTGCCGGACTTTTGCCGCCCGAATGGTGTTATTTCAATAACAACCCCTTTGCGCGTTCCGAAAAAAGCGGTATCTTTGGTGCATTAAATTTTCAAAAACCTAAAAGCGATGAGCAACATTCCATCCAACCTGAAATATTCGAAAGACCACGAATGGATCCGCGTAGAGGGCGAAGAGGCTTTCGTGGGCATCACCGATTTCGCCCAGGGGCAGCTCGGGGACATCGTTTTCGTCGATATTACCACCGAAGGGGAGACCCTGGACCAAAACGAAACTTTCGGGACGATCGAAGCAGTTAAGACGGTGTCGGACGCTTTCATGCCGGTGGCAGGCGAAGTGCTGGAGATCAACGGAGCCCTGGAAGACAGCCCGGAGACTGTCAATAAAGATCCCTACGGCGAAGGCTGGATGATCAAAATCAAGATGACCGACCCGTCACAACTCGACAGCCTGCTCTCAGCCGATCAATACGGGGAACTCATCGGCTAAAATACGAACACGAGGAATCATTTAAAACGAATAATAAAATGGCAAAAGTAACGGTAGTAGGGGCTGGCAACGTCGGGGCGACCTGTGCGAATGTATTGGCAGCACGCGAAGTGTGCAGCGAACTGGTGCTGCTGGACATCAAAGAAGGGGTTGCCGAAGGCAAGATCCTCGACATGTTCCAGTGCGCCACTCTGATGGACTTCGACACCAATATCAAAGGTGTGACCAACGATTATGCGGCTACGGCCGGTTCGGACGTGGTGGTGATCACCTCGGGGATGCCGCGCAAGCCGGGCATGACACGCGAAGAGCTGATCGGCGTCAACGCCGGCATCGTGAAGTCGGTGGCAGAAAACATCCTGAAATACTCTCCGAAAGCGATTATCCTGATCGTTTCAAACCCGATGGACCCGATGACTTACCTCGCACTGAAAGCAACGGGGCTGCCCAAGAACCAGGTGTTCGGGATGGGCGGCGCGCTGGACTCGGCACGCTTCAAATGCTACCTGTCGAAAGCGCTGGGAGTTAACTCCAACGACGTGGACGGCATGGTGATCGGCGGACACGGCGATACGACCATGATCCCGTTGGTATCGAAAGCATCGGTGAAAGGTGTTCCGGTAACGGAGCTGTGCAAAGACAAGGCGGTGCTGAACAAAGTGGTTGCCGACACGATGGTGGGCGGTGCCACGCTGACCAAACTGCTCGGGACCTCGGCCTGGTATGCTCCGGGGGCGGCAGCTGCGATGGTCGTGGAATCGATCGTCTGCGACCAGAAGAAGATCATTCCGTCGTGCGTTTACCTCGAAGGGGAATACGGCCAGAAGGACATCTGCATCGGCGTTCCGACCGTGATCGGCAAGAACGGTGCGGAGAAAGTGATCGAAGTGGCCTTGACCGCCGAAGAGAAAGAGGCTTTCGAAAAGAGCGCGGAAGCAGTGCGCAAAACCAACGCGATACTCAAAGAGATCAACGCGCTGTAAGATCATTCATCGGATTGGCCGTGAACAGCGGCGCTCCTTTACATAGAAAGGACGGAACCTCAATGGTTCCGTCCTTTTTGTATTATAACAGCGATAATTATTATCAACAAATGTCTGTTCTTGTAATTATTACCGCTAAATCTGCGAGACAAATCGACTTACTCCCCCCAAAAAATATACTATCTATAAAAAGGTCTTGCCGGATAGGCATGCGTCGTATCGCTGTTGTTTTGCGCGTGCAGTGACAAAAAAGGCGGCTCGAACAAGTTGAAACCTGCGATTGCCAATCTGGCCGGGACGCGTCCATAACAGGACCACCACGCTGCCGACCGATTCGGTGACAGTCAAAACTGACGGCAACAGGCCTGACGACAAACCGGCGGCCGGTTGTGTATTGACCGGAAAGTTTTATACATTTGACGCCGGTAACGATATGAAATAACAATTATGTCAACAGAAGGAAAAACACGCGCGGTGACTACCTACCGCTTGGCCGAGATGAAAACGCGCGGCGAAAAGATATCCATGCTCACCGCGTACGACTACACGATGGCCGGCATTATGGACGCCGCCGGGATCGACGTAGTGCTGGTGGGCGATTCGGCGGCCAATGTGATCGCGGGGTACAAAACCACCGTTCCGATGACCCTGAACGACATGATCTACCACGGGAAAGCGGTGGCAAGGGCCGTGGAAAGGGCGTTGGTGGTGGTAGACCTGCCGTTCGGCAGCTATCAAGGGAACTCCAAGGAGGCCCTCAACTCTGCGATCCGCATCATGAAAGAGACCGAAGCGGATGCCGTGAAGCTCGAAGGCGGGGCCGAGATCATCGACTCGGTGCAACGTATCCTCTGCGCCGGGATTCCGGTGATGGGGCACCTCGGCCTGACGCCCCAGTCGATCAATAAATACGGGACCTATGCCGTGCGGGCAAAAGAGGAGGCAGAGGCCGAGAAGCTCTATTCCGACGCACAGTTGCTGGCTGAAACGGGATGCTTCGGCATCGTGCTGGAGAAGATTCCGGCGGCGTTGGCCGGCCGCGTGGCGCAGGCAGTCAAGATACCGATCATCGGCATCGGTGCTGGGAATCAGGTAGACGGGCAGGTGCTCGTCTCCTACGATATGCTGGGGATCAACGACGGCTTTTCGCCGCGTTTTTTGCGCCGTTACCTGAACCTGCACGAGCAAATCACCCGGGCGGTGGAACAGTATCGCGAAGATGTGAAATCGGGCGATTTTCCGAACGAAAGCGAGCAGTATTAACAATCTGTCCACAGATATCTATACAGGACGTGCCGGGATTGTTCACAATCCCGGCACGTTTGCATTCAGCCGGCTAACAAATGGCAATGTTTATAACCAGCAAAGTTATTAACATTTATAAAAGACTGAAAACTAACTAAAAACAGCATAACAAAACGAAGTTATTAACATAATCCGATGACTTATCTCCGGGTTGTTCACAAGACTTGCCCCTCTGTATCCACAATTCCGGACGGATTATCCACGGGACTGTTCACAAGTTTTCCGGGGTTCTTCCGGATTATCCACAGAGTTATCCACATTATCGGTTTTATTTTCGGAACGGCAGGACTGCGTGACAACGAACACGCCGGCAAAGACCAGCGGGGCAACCATGATTTTCAGATAGCCGGCCTTGTCCTGCCCGCGCAGGATGGCGACGAACGAGGCGATCACGGACTGCCAGACAGGTGCAGATGCCGACGGTGGTGGGCTTCAGCTTTTTCAGATTCCCAGCCACGCACAAATAGAAGAGCACAGTGGCGCCGAGCACCACGAAAGCGAACGAGCGCCGTTGACGCAAAAACGGTGGCAAACCATGCAGCCCGGAGCCAGCGAGGGCAAGACCTTTAGGTTGCAGCCCTCCGCCCGGGGTGG
>CAZAPI010000162.1:0-3655 GCA_964486945.1 uncultured Rikenella sp.
GGGCTCAAACGCCTGAATAGAAAGTCTGTGAAGCGTCGGAGCACGGTTAAGAAGGTGGCGCTGGGCATGGCCTGCGCGGCATTGTCGGGCACGTATCCGGTCAGGAAGCTGCGGACGCCGCGGCGGTAGAGTTCCCCCATATATTGATGTCCGTCGCGGCTGGGGCCGGAAAGGGCGACGAAAAGGGTGTCGGCGGGCCGGGCGATGTGGTTGCGGCTGTCGGTGGCCACGGCAGTGACGCGGCGGTCGCTGCCGTGGAGGGTGCCGCGGGTGACGGCGGCTATGTGGGAGAGGGTGTAATCCATAACGGAGCCTGTTTTATCGGCTTCGCAAAGTTACGTTTTTTTCGGGTCGGTGAAGTTGCGGTTTCAGGAGCCGGTGCCTTGTCTTTTTCCGCAAAGGGCCTTCCAACGCCGTGGTGCGAAAGAAGACTGGCCCCGGGCGGCTTTCGTTTCCACTTGATCCGATTTGACGTTCTGACCCGGGCCATGCTTTCCCGGCGTGCCCGCGGCACCCAATGCGGGGCCGGTCTTATATTTGCGCCGGGCCGCCCCATACGGGCGGCCCGGTGATGCTCAAACATTGCGCAAAAGGCCTCAACTACCCGTTTTATTACAAGCGGATCGACGCTGACGCAGATTACTCGTTTTCGGCGCACCGTCTGGGGGCCAAGCCGCAGCAAAGCAACCGGGCGGCGCGCCGGCGACTCTCGCAAGTCGCGCTGTTCGCCCAACGACAGGCCGCGTCGGACGCTCGAAAAATATCCGGTCCGACACAAAACCTGTCTAAGGATTCGCAGAGCCGGAACAAACCGATCAAACATCCAGCTTCACCACCGTGATCCCCGCCCCGCCGAATTCCTCGTGCTCGTCCGTGGCCGACAGCACCAGCGGCACCGTCCGCATGTAACGCCGCACCTCCTCTTTCAGCGCCCCCGTCCCCTTGCCGTGCAGGATCGTCACCTGCGGGAAACCCAGTACGATCGCCTCGTCCACAAACGCCTGCACCTCCTGCATCGCCTCCGCCGCCCGCAGCCCGCGTATGTCCAGCTGCTGCTTGAAATTCAGCTTTTTTTTCGACGTATCGTAACTCTTCTCCAGCCCCGAAACTCCCGAGCTGCCGGAGAGAGCCGTGGCGCTCCCGCCGCGTTGCAACTTCTTGAACTCCGCATGCGGCACGATCTCCAGCCGTGCCTTGTCCACCACCGTCGTGACATGGCCGAACGCCACCGTCGCCTTGCCTGTCCCCTGCAACGCCAGCACTTCGCCCACCGCCTGCTGCCCCTTGATCCGTACATGGAGCCCCGGTTCGATCTCCCGAGGTTTCTCCGGCTTCTTCGCCGCCGCAGCGGTCTCCGGAGCCGAAGCCGCACGTTCCGCCCGACGCTCTTTGCGTCGGGCCTCACGCTCCCGCAGCTGTTTCATCTTCCGGGCGATCGGATCGTCATCCCCCTGCGGCAACGCCTGCGTATCGCTCCCTGCGATCTTGTTCCGGAACTCGTCGAAATCGGCCCGCACCGCCCGCGTCCGCTCTTTCGCGGCCTCCGCCTCCCGGATCTCCCGGATCGTATTTTCGATCTTGCGGTTCGCCTCTGCCAGCAGTTTTTCCGCCTCCGCCCGCGCCTGCGTCAGTATCTTGTTCTTCTCCGCCTGTATCTCCGACAGTTGCGATTCATACTGCGCCGCTGTCCGGTCTATATTCTTCTCTGCCAGCCGGATGCGCTCCCGCTTCGACTCCCAGTACCGTTTATCGCGCGCCGCCTCGCGGATATGCCGCTCCGCATTGGCCTGCGCCGAGCCGATCTTCTCCTGCGCCGAGCGGATGATCTCCTCCGGCAGGCCGATCTTGCGGGCGATCTCAAATGCGAACGAGCTGCCCGGCCGCCCCATCTCCAGCCGGAACAGCGGCCGGATATTCTGCAAGTCGAACGCCATAGCCCCGTTCCCGATCCCCGCCGCACCCGCCGCATAGTATTTCAGGTTGGCATAGTGGGTCGTGATGATGCCCCACACACGCCGTTCCTCCAGCCGTTGCAACACCGACTCCGCAATAGCCCCGCCCGTTCCCGGCTCCGTCCCCGAACCGAACTCGTCGATAAGCACGAGGCTGTCCTTATCGGCGTTGCGGAGCACCGTCTTCATATTGATAAGGTGCGACGAGTAGGTCGAGAGGTCGTTATCCAGCGACTGCTGGTCGCCGATGTCGATAAAGAGGCTGCCGAAGATCCCCATCCGCGAATCCCCGTCCGCCGGCACCAGCCAGCCGCACTGCAACATGTATTGAAGCAATCCCGCCGTCTTGAGGCACACGGATTTCCCCCCCGCATTCGGCCCCGAGATGAGCAGGATGTACTTCTCTTTCGTCAAAGAGAGATCCAGCGGCACGATCGGCTTCCCTTCCTTTCGCAGGGCCGCCTCCAGCAGCGGGTGCCGCGCCTGCCGCAGGTGCATTCCCGGCTCCGCCTGAAGCTCCGGCAACACCGCGTCCATCCCCAACGCATACCGCGCCTTGGCCTGGATGAAATCCATCCGCACCAGATACTCCCCCGCCGCCAGCAGCAGCGGCAGCTCCGGCCTCAGCGAGTCGGCGAACGCCACGAGTATCCGGACGATCTCCCTCCGCTCCTCGTTCTCCAGCTCCCGCAGCTCGTTGTTCAGCTCCACCACCTCCATCGGCTCGATATAGGCCGTGCGTCCCGTGGCCGACTCGTCGTGTACGAGGCCTTTGATCTTGCGCTTGTTCACCGCCGCCACCGGGATCACCGTCCGTCCGTCGCGCACCGAGACTTCGCTGTCCGGATCGACCAGCCCCGCGGCCTGCGCCTGTTTCAGGATCGCCTGCAACCGTTTGTCCACCTGTCCCGCCTTTTCGTGCAGCGTCCGCCGCAGCCGTGCCAGCTCCGGCGACGCTCCGTCACGCAGCATTCCCGACTCCGGGTCGAAAATACGCCCGATCTCGCGCCGCAACACCGAAAAATCCTCCACCGGTTCCGTCAGTTCTCCCAGCAGCGGATAGGGATCTTTCCCTTCCGCGCGCTTGCCCCGGAAGAAGGCTGTCAGCCCGCCGAGCAGCTCCAACGCTTTGAGCAGGTCTGCCATCTCGGCCGGTTCCAGGTAGGTGCCCTCGATGCGCACTTTCCGCAGGAAACGGTTCATATCCGTAAATCCGTCCCCCGGATAATCCCCTTCCAGCATCAGAATGTCTCGCATCTCTGCCGTTTCGCCCAACACGCGGCGCAGCGCGGCATAGTCCGTCACGAAAGCTGCCTCCCGCACCAGAGTTTGCGCCGCCTCCGTCCCGCACAAAAACGAAACAGCGTCCCGGATTTTGTCAAATCCGATCCGCTGCTCGAAATCCTTAGGATAGATCATAGAAAATTGTACGTTTGTTTGCATTGAATTTGGGGGCACTGTTCCTTTTGTGAATAGAGCGGGCTTTTCGAACCGTGCGGGCCGGACGGTGCCGCCGGGCACTCCTGTCGGAAGTTTACTTATCCTAAACGCGGAGGCCTGCAATCTTAGGGTAACTACAACCTCACGCTCGGCGCGAGCACGCGCACCGGGCGCCCGGCCCACCTACAAATTAACCCTACGGTTATTTTTCCGGCGCCCGCGGCAATTCAGTTTCGTTTGGCAAAAGCCAAACGAAACTGAAT
>CAZAPI010000163.1:0-3608 GCA_964486945.1 uncultured Rikenella sp.
GGGTCTGCGCAGCCCTATTAAAAGACGTGCCCGCGCAGGGCAGTTCCGTACGGTTGGGGTAGCGGCTGCCATTTCGGAGCGCCCGAAAGCACTGCCCGCTCGCTAAAAAGGCAATTCTTCTCTCGTTTTGCATAAGCAAAACGAGAGAAGAATTGCCGCGGGCGCCGGAAAAATAACTGTACGTTTGTTTGCGTTGAATTTGGGGGCACTGTTCTTTTTGTAAATAGAGCGGGCTCTCCAGACTGTAGTTACTCATATCGGCGGCGAGCGCAGCGAGCCGTGCGGGCCAGTGCCGCCGGGCACTCCAGCCGAGAGTTTGCATTGCCTTAACGGGAGGCCCGCAACTCAGGTTGCGAACCTTTCCGCAGGCTGCGGCCGTTCTGCCAGTTTGCCGACCGAGATATACGCCGCCTTATTGCAGCCCTCCGCCTTAGGCGAATATACTCCCCGCGGGTGCTGCCGGGCACTCCAGCCGGGCTGTAACTGCCCTTATGCGCCCCCGCTGGTTCCGGCCCGCCTGCTGACGCGGAGACTTTAAGGAAACACAGCCCGGGAGCCCGATGGACCCGCTTTTTACAGCCGAGGCGCAACGAGCAGGCCCGAAAGTCAACCCGCAGACAAAACGAAAGTAAAAAGCAGCTGTCCCATATACGGGGTAGCGACAAAAACGAACCAATAAATCGACAATAGATTATGGACAGAGAAGAGACAACCCGTCAGCAGAAAGTCGGGCGACAGATACAGAAAGACATCAGCGACATCTTCCTGAAAGAAGCCCGGCACTTAGTGCAGGGCGCGATGGTAACCGTATCGAAAGTGCGCGTCAGTCCCGACCTGACCTTCGCCAGGATATACATCAGCGTGTTCCCCTTCGACAAAGGGCCCGCGACCCTCGAAGCCCTGAAAGAGAACACCTCCACGATCCGTTACGAACTCGGCAAACGGGTGAAGAACCAGCTCCGGACCGTGCCCGAGATCGCCTTTGCGATCGACGACTCGCTGGAATACGTCGATCGCATCGAAAAACTCATCAAAGAATAGCCGCAAGCCGTGGTCCTGAACTTAAACCCAACTCAAAGACTATGCTGAAAAAAAACTTCCCGGGACTCGCCGCTGCGATAGCGGCCGTATCGCTCTTCACCGCCTCGTGCGGCACGCAGCAGGTTGTCATGCCCGAGATCAACGTGATCCCGAAGCCCGTTTCGGTGACAGAGGGACACGGCGTGTTCAAGCTCAAAAGCGGCATGACCGTTTCGGCCGATTCGGCGCTGCTGCCGACGGCCGAATACCTGACCGAAGCTCTGGCCAAATCCTCGGCCCTGCAACTCGAAGCCGCACGGCCGGGCAAGAAAGGGAATATCGACTTGCAGCTGGGACTCGACGACAAAAACCCCGAGGCATATACATTAACCGTCGATGACAAAGGGATCGCCATTCAGGGAGCATCGCCGCGCGGCGTGCTGATGGGGATCGCCACCCTGCGGCAGCTGGTGCCGGCCGATCCGAAAGACAGCCGGATACCCTACGTAACGATCACCGACGCACCGCGCTTCGACTGGCGCGGCGCTCATCTCGACGTGAGCCGCCACTTCTACACCGCCGATCAGGTCAAGGATTTCATCGACCTGATGGCCACCTACAAACTCAACAAATTCCACTGGCACCTGACGGACGACCAAGGCTGGCGCATCGAGATCAAACAGTATCCGCTGTTGACCGACAAAGGCGCTTGGCGCAAGTTCAACGAACAGGACCGCAAATGCATGGCCATGGCGGTCAAAGAAGACAACCCCGACATGCTGATCCCGCAGGAACTCCTGAAAGTGGAGGACGGGGATACCTTGTACGGCGGATTCTATACCCAGGAACAGGTCCGCGATGTCGTAGCCTATGCCGCCGCACGCGGAATCGACGTCATTCCGGAGCTGGACATGCCGGGCCACCTGATGGGAGCGCAGCAAGGCTATCCGTGGATCACCTGCACCGGTGAATCGAGTTGGGGACAGTCCTTCTCGTCGCCGCTTTGCCCGGGCAAAGATTCGGCACTGATGTTCGCCAAAAACGTCTACAGCGAGGTATTCAGCCTCTTCCCGTACGAATATGTGCACCTGGGGGCGGACGAGGTCGAAAAGACCAACTGGAAAGCCTGTCCGGATTGCCAGAAACGCATCAAAACCTATAACCTGAAAGATGAACAGGAGTTGCAGGCGTGGTTCGTGCACGACATGGAACGCCATTTCAACGCTAACGGCAAAAAGCTGATCGGTTGGGACGAGATCGTGGACGGAGGGCTGTCGCCGACGGCGACCATCACCTGGTGGCGCGACTGGGCTCCGAACGCGGTGACCACGGCGGCCGCACAGGGGAACGATGTCATTGTCTGCCCGGACTTCCTACTCTACTTCGACTTCATCGAACAGGCCCACGACCTCAAACGGGTGTACGATACCGAGCCGACCACCTACCGGGCGGACTGGAACCTGACACCGGAACAGAAAAAACATCATATCCGGGGTGTGCAGGCCAACACATGGTGCGAACTGATCCCGAGCGTGCGGCGGATGCAGTATCAGGTCATGCCGCGCTTGCTGGCCCTGAGCGAGATCGCATGGGCGCAGCCGGAGGCGAAGGACTGGGCCGATTTCGAAAAACGCTTCGTGGCGCAGGCGGATTACCTCGACCGCCACGGAATCAATTACCGCGTGCCGGACCTGACGGGTTTCAACGACATCAACGTGTTCGTGGACACGGCTACGGTTACGGTGAACAGCATCCTGCCGAACATCGAGGTGCGTTATACCACGGACGGCAGTTTCCCGAATGCTCAGTCCACGCTATACACCAGCCCTGTCACAGTGACGGAATCGACGAAGTTCATCTTCCGCCCGTTCCGTCCGGACGGAACGGCGGGAGCGATGCAAACGGTGGAGTACCGCAAGGAGGCTTATTCTCCGGCACAGGCTTTGCCCGACAAAAAGATGGAGGACGGCGTGCGAATGGTATACCACGAGTTCAAGGGTCGCAAGTGTGCGGAGATACAGGAAGCCAAGGTGGTGCGGAATTACGTGCTGGACAGCGTGGCGGTTCCGAAGAAGCTGGAGGGCTGGCTGGGGCTGGTCTACAAGGGTTTCATCGAGGTGCCGCAGGACGGGGTCTATACGTTCGCACTGACTTCGAACGATGGTTCGATGTTGTATGTGGACGGCGAATTGCTGATCGACAACGATGGCCCTCACGGGGATACGAAGCTGACGGCGCAGCGGGCGCTGGCCAAGGGCTGGCACGAGTTCCGGGTAGAGTATTTCGACATGAATAACGGGGGCATGTTGTCGCTCCAGTGGGCGCTGCCGGGCGAGACGGCCCTGAAAACCATGACCGGCTTTAAACATTGACAGTTCGTTTTTGTACCTACCCTTGTACGGGACAGCCGTTTCTTAACTACGTTTTGCCTGCGGGTTGACTTTCGGGCTTGCTTGTTGCGCTTCGGCGGCGGGTAAAAACGGATACAACGATTAACCGTAGGGTTATTTTGCAATGAGTTGAGAGAACTGTCGCTTTTGACGGCGAGCGCAGCGAGCCGTGCGGGCCGCAGCCTCCCCCCGCGGAGG
>CAZAPI010000164.1:0-3582 GCA_964486945.1 uncultured Rikenella sp.
AGTCGATGGTCAAGGTCGCAAAGAGCTTCGGCAGCTCGAACACGCTGGTCACGAGGATATTCCCGTCCGCCAGCGTAGAGTCCTCGATCGATTTGAGCTTCATCTCGGGATTTTTCCAAAGCGCGAAACGGTTCTGTTGTCCCGCCCCCATATCGTTGTCGGTCGGCGCGCGCCAGAACATCGGTCGCAGCGTATGGCCCGTTTCGACCATGTCCAGCCCGTCCAGCGTGTAGTCCGTCATCAGGCCCGTCCGGCGGTCGAAGCAGATCTTGTTGTCGCCCGCCACTACGACGATCGCGCGCGTGTTCGGTTCGATGCGCGGCGCCACCTTCGCAGCTGCCACAGCAGCGCCCCACGCCTTGTATGGCCGCACCGTCATCTGGTCGTAAGCCACGACCGTGCCCGCCGGCAGAATCCCGTCCTGAGCTTTGAGCAGGTATTCCACGTCCAGTATCAGTTCGCCCGTCGCATTCGCCGGCACAGCATACCCCGGCAATGCAATCCGTGTTTTCTGCTGCGGCGCGACATTCAGATCGCTGACAATCCCCTGCCGCACGACAGTCCCATTGTCTTTCAGTTGCCATACCATATAGTAGCGCGACAGGTCGATGAAGAAGTTTTCGTTATAAACCTCCACGATCCCTTTTTGCAAGTCCGCCGGCACGGTCAGGATCGAGCGCTGCACGAAGCCCGCCTCGTACATGTGCGGATTCGGCTGCCGGTCCGGGTTGATCAGGCCGTTGCAGTTGAAGTTATTGTCCGACACGGTGTATTTTCCGTAGTCCCCGCCGTAGGTGTAGATCATGTTTCCGTTCTTGTCGTACCCGCGCAGGGCCTGGTCCACGAAGTCCCAGATAAAGCCCCCCTGCAGGTTCGGGTATTTGCGGATCACGTCCCAGTACTCCTCGAAGCCGCCCAGCGAATTGCCCATCGCGTGGGCATACTCACACAGGATCACCGGCCGCCCGTCCACGCGCTCGTCCTTGTTTTGTCCCAGCCGCTCCATCTCGATCACCCCGGTGTACATCGGGCACCAGATGTCGCTGTAATGCGGTGCCTTGCCGTCCCAGATCGCCCGCTCGTACTGTATCGGCCGCGTCGGGTCGTACTCCTTGATCCACTTGTACTCCTGGCGGAAGTTGTGGCCGTCGCCCGACTCGTTGCCGAGTGACCAGAAGATCACCGAGGGGTGGTTCTTGTCCCGCATCGCCATGCGCGAGCCGCGCTCGACATGCGCCTTCTCGAACCGCAGGTCGCTCCCGAGGTTCTCCTTGCCGTAGCCCATCCCGTGGGCCTCGACATTGGCTTCGTCCACCAAATAAATGCCGTACTTGTCGCACAGCTCGTACCAGTACGGGTCGTTCGGGTAGTGAGACGTCCGTACGGCGTTGAAGTTGAATTTCTTCAGGATTTCGATGTCTTTGAGCATCGTTTCGCGCGGCACGTGGTAGCCGTAGGTGGGGTCTATTTCATGCCTGTCGGCCCCCTTGAAGAGTACCGGCTGCCCGTTGACCAGCACCTGCGAGTTTTTCAGTTCGATCTTGCGGAAGCCGACGTTCAGCGGGATATACTCCTGCGAAACCGCTTTGCCGCTGCCGTTGTCGACCGTAACCAGCAATTTGTAGAGGTTCGGCGTCTCTGCGCTCCATTTCATCGGGTCTGCCACCGGAATTTCCAGCTTTACCGCGCCGCCTTTAGCGGGCTTAATATTTTGCTCCGAAACGACGGTCTTGCCCGAAGGATCGGCAAGGGCCACATCGACGCGGGTAGCCCCCGTGGCATTGACCACGTCGGCGTCGATTTTCAGGGTTGCATCCTTATAGGCCGCATCGAGATCGGTCACCACGCGGATATCCCCTAACCGCGTCTGCGGCCGGGCATACATATAAACGTCCCGCGCCACTCCGCTCAAACGCCAGAAGTCCTGGTCTTCCAGCCAGCTGCCGTCACTCCAGCGGAATACCTGGAAGGCGATCTTGTTCTCCTGTCCCGGTACGAGGTATTTCGTGAGGTCGAACTCCGCTCCCAACTTGCTGTCTTCGCTGTACCCCACAAATTTGCCGTTCACCCACAAATAGAGGTTCGAGGTCACGCTCCCGAAATGGATATAGATGGCGTTGCCTTTCCAATCCGCCGGCACGCGCACTTCGCGGATATAGGAACCTACGTAATTGTCCTGCGACGGAATTTTCGTCGGCTTGGGCTGTTCGATGTTGCTCCACGGGTATCCCGGATTGATATACACGGCATCCCCGTATCCATTGACCTGCCAGATTCCCGGCACCGGGATGGTCTTCCATCCGGCCGAGTTATAATCGGTCTTGTAAAAATCCGTAGGGCGCAGGTCGGCGTTTTCGACGAAAAAGAATTTCCACTTGCCGTTCAACGACAGGTAGCGGCCGGACTGTTCCGGCATGCCTTGCGCTGCTTTATCGGCGGTTTCGTAGGCGAAGTAGGAGGCCCGCATCGGTGCGCGGTTGATTTCATTTACCGCAGGGTTTTGCCACTCGGTGAAGGTCTGGGCCTTGGCTGCGCCGCACGAAAGCATCGCTCCCAATGCAACCGCCGCCAGGCTCATGATGGGTCTTTTCATAAAACTGTATTCGGTTTTGGGTTAAGTATAGTCGGCTTCTCCCGGGCGGAGCCTGCCGGAAGAGCAAAGGTAATGTTTTAGCCGCAAGTTTTTCAATCGGTTTTCGCGTCAGCGGGTACGCCGACGCAAGGCACGCACCCTTCACGGAGACCGGTCGGCCTCCGCCGGCTCCGGAATGCCGCAATGGCGCAAACCGATTTTTAACCCGGTGGTTACAACGGTAAACCGGCAGTCGCGTCTTCCGGCTTATAGCCCGTATCTTCGAGCAGTTTTTCGCCTTTGGCGGCGGTGGTGGCGAGCAGGTCGCACCGCTCGTTTTCGATGTTGTTGTTGTGGCCTTTGACCCAGATGAAACGCACGTTGTGGCGGCCGAAAACGCGCATGAAACGGTACCAGAGGTCGGCATTTTTCTTCCCGGCGAACCCTTTGCGCATCCAGCCGTAGATCCATCCTTTCTGTACCGAGTCGATCACGTATTTGGAATCGGAATAGACTGTTACGTCGAGGCCGTCGCGTTTGAGGGCCTCCAGCCCGGTTATGACGGCCAGCAGTTCCATCCGGTTGTTGGTGGTCAGGCGGTAACCTTCCGAGATCTCGCGCCGGTGCGGTCCGGCGAGCAGCACCACGCCGAAGCCTCCGGGACCGGGATTGCCGAGCGAAGAACCGTCGGTGTATATGACGACCTGGTTGTTCATAGGTCCTGCAAAGGTAGGATTATTTTGCTTTTTCGTCGTTTTATAGGCCGGTAGCAGGCCCGGAATGCCCCGACCCGGAAAATATCCCTATATTTGTTCGGTTTATTTTACACTGTGCCGCATAGAACTGCCGTTTGTTCAAAAAGTGGGGCTGTTGAGTTTCCGGGCTGTATTTACCCGGTATACTCAGGTTCCGCGATTCTCAGCTTTGGCGGGCAATCGGGGCCGGAGCCAGCGGAGGCAAAACAAGCGCAGCGCAGTTGCAGGCCTACGCCGGGGGTGGCTCCGGCCCGC
>CAZAPI010000165.1:0-3555 GCA_964486945.1 uncultured Rikenella sp.
TTTCGTTTCGGAATTTAATGCCGCAAAGATACATTTTATTCCCCGCAGCCCGAAACCGGAGCCCCTTTTACAACATTTTTGCCGCGCATTGGCGAAAGACATTCCTTTCTGTCAGTATTAACCTCAAATTACCGGCTGGCTATCAAAAGGTTAAACTTTAATAAATTTTTTTATTATAAAGTACCAATTTGTCGAAAAAGGTATATCTTTGCAGCGGTTTTAACAACATTCAATTCACACCACCATGAAAAAACTTTTCCAATTCGCTTGTGTTGCAGCTATCGCTGCCGGTTTCGCAGCTTGCGGCAACAACGCAGCCAACACTGAAAACGCTGACTCTACCGCTGTCGTAGAAATGACCGAAGTCGTCGTTGTGGACACCGTAGCTGTGGATACCACCGCTGCTTGCGACACCACCGCTGCCTGCGATTCGGCTGCCGTTGTAAAATAGCGCCGCGCTGCCCTGCGGGCAGTCCAGCACTTTTTTTGCAACGAATGCAGAAAAAGAAGCGCCTCTCCCTTCTCGACCATCGCCGAAAAGGATGAGAGGCGCTTCTTTTTTCTTAACCGATCGGTTATTCGTCCTTATCCGTATCGGAATAGGCTTTGAGCAGTTTGTCCTGCACTTCGGCCGGCACCTGTTCGTAACCCGCGAACTTCATGGTATAGGTTGCCCGCCCGCCCGTCAGCGAGCTGAGGGAAGTGGAATAGCGGTTCATCTCGGCCAGCGGCACCCGCGCGGCCAGCATCTCGAACCCTTTCTCGCTGGTCATCCCTTCGATGATCGCGCGGCGGTTCTGCAGGTCGCTCATCACGTCGCCCAGTTTGTCGCTCGGCGCCAACACCTCGATCTGGTAGATCGGCTCCATGATCTTGGCCCCCGCATTGCGGAAAGCCTCCTTGAAAGCATTGCGCCCCGCCAGTTTGAACGATATTTCGTTCGAGTCCACCGGGTGCATCTTGCCGTCGTAGACGATCACGCGGATGTCACGCGCATACGAGCCGGTCAGCGGCCCCTCCTCCATCTTCTCCATGATTCCCTTCATGATGGCCGGCAGGAACCGGGCGTCGATCGCACCGCCCACAATGGCGCTGCAAAATACCAGCTTGCCGCCCCAGTCCAGCTCGACCTCCTCCGTAGACTTGATGTTCATCACCTGTTCCCTGCCATCGATCTTGTATTTCGACGGCGCCGGCATCCCTTCGACATAAGGCTCGATCACCAGCGAAACCTCGCCGAACTGCCCCGCCCCGCCCGACTGCTTCTTGTGCCGGTAACCCGCCGCGGCCATCTTGGTGATCGTCTCGCGGTACGGCACCTTCGGCGGGAAGAAATCCACCTCGATCTTATGCGTACCCGCCAGCTGCGTTTTGAGTATATTGAGGTGATGCTCGCCCTGCCCCGACAGGATGGTCTGCTTCAGCTCCTTGGAATATTCAACCCCGATCGAGGGGTCTTCGCAGGTCGCCCGCGTCAGCAGTTCGCCCAGTTTTTCGTCGTCGGCGCTGTTCTTCGCCTTGACCGCCGTGCGGAACCTCGGCTGCGGGAAGCCGATCAGGTTGATCTGCCAGTCCGCCCCCGGCCCGTTCAGCGTATGGTTCACACGCGTCGCCTTGAGCTTCACCGTGCATCCGATATCCCCGGCGCAAAGTTCCGCCACTTTCACCCGGTTACGCCCGGCGCTGACGAAAATCTGTCCGATCTTCTCCTTGTTCCCCGTCGCCATGTTGGTCAGCTCCATCCCCTCGGCCAGCGTCCCGCTGATGACGCGGAAAAAGGCCACCTCGCCCAAATGCGGCTCCACGGCCGTCTTGAACACGAATATCGACACCGGCCCCGCCGAATCCGCCTGTACGTCGCCGCCGCCGATCGTCCTGAAATTCGGCGCTTTGAGCGGACCCGGGGCCACATTGATAATAAATTCCATCAAACGCTTGATGCCTATGTCTTTCTTCGTGGAGAGGCAGAAGACCGGCACCAAATCCCGCTTGGCCAGCCCCAGTTTAATCCCCGAACGCATTTCGTCCTGCGTCAGCGTCCCCTTTTCGAAATAGAGTTCCATCAGCGCTTCGTCGTTCTCCGCAGCCGCCTCGACCAGCGCCTTGTTCAGCTCTTTGGCCCGCTCCATCTCCGCCTCCGGAATAGGGAACTCCTCCCGTTGGCCCGTATCGCCTTTGAATTTGTACATCTTCATCATCAGCACGTCGATGAAGCTGTCGAACTCCGGCCCCGGATTGACAGGATACTGTACCACGACGATCGGCGCTTCGGAGTTGGCCCGCAGCTCTTCGATCGTCCGGTCCCAGTTGGCCTTTTCGGCGTCCAGCTGGTTCACCGCCGCGATCACCGGCTTTTCGTGCCGCCGCGCATACCTTGCCTGTATCTCGGTCCCCACCTCGAACCCGTTCTGGGCGTTGAGCAGCATCACTCCCACGTCGGCCACCTTGAAGGATGAAAAAAGGGCACCGCAGAAATCGTCCGCACCCGGGGTGTCGAGGATATTCAGCTTGTACCCGTTGAATTCCGTGTAAAGAACCGTTGAGAAGATCGACCGCCGGTGCTGGTGTTCGATGTCGGTGTAGTCCGAAAGCGTGTTTTCACCCTCGACGGAGCCGCGGCGCTCTATGACTTTGCCTTCATAGGCCATGGCTTCGGCGAGGGTGGTCTTGCCTGCCCCGGAAGCTCCCAGCAGGACGATGTTCTTGATCTCGTTGGTGGGGTATTTTTTCATAACGAACGGGTTTTAGAGGGTTAGTTTCTAAAAATCCGGTCTGGATTTCGCCTATAAATATAACAAATAAATACAAACCGGACATCTGTCGGCCGATCTTTTTATATCCGCATCCATAACATTACATTGATCGACACTAATACCAAGCCTTACGAACTCGCTCAGGCAAACCGCACAACTGCCGTGGCTGCGGGGCTGTCGGCAGTGTCGCCAGCCGGATTCAGATCCCGTTTTCCGTCGGGCTTCGACTTTATGCCGGAGTGGTGCTTGCCCCCCCAAGGGAGCTACGATCCGGGAAACCGTTTCTATCCCACTTTCGGCCTCGATTTCCAGGTGCAGTTTTCGCGAAAGGACGGCGTTTACTACCGCTTTTTCAGATACAACAAAGCCTTAGACCGCAACAATGTGCTTATTGGCGGTCAAAATCCGTTACAGAAACTATGTGTCGGCTCGGCTGATATACAAGGATCACAGACGCATCTGCCGGTATCAACACCGATTTTGCCGTGGGCAACCAAGGAGACCTGGAGCGGGAAGCAGAGAACGGCCCATGGAATCTCTACGGTCTTATGTTCCGCGCTCCATGCCGCGGATGCCCGGAATCAGGCAGAATGCCGGCACCAACGCACCCGTCTCCTATCTTATTGATTATATTACCTTTCAAAATGTCAGATCAGCCGCAGTTTGGCGAATTTCAGCAACAAGGTCTTGGTGCCCGCCGCCTCGAAACGCACCGTCACTTTCGTATCGGTCGCCGTCTGTTCGAACGCCGTCACCGTGCCGATCCCGAACCGGTCGTGCGCCACGCGCGCCCCGACCGTCA
>CAZAPI010000166.1:0-3533 GCA_964486945.1 uncultured Rikenella sp.
CCGCTGGGCACTCCAGCCGAGAGTTTGCATTACCTTAACGGGAGGCCCGCAACTCTGGTTGCGAACCTTTCCGCAGACTGCGACCCGATAAATGGTATATAAAACCCTACGATTAAGCATCCATAGCGGTGAGCCCTTCGAGCGTGCGGCGCAGGGCCGAGACCGAAGGAGCCTCCCTGACCGACAAAGATAGTTTATTATTGGATTGGTTGAGTTTGAACTTTTTCGGCGAGGCAGTCACCGCCCTCAACAATGCCATGAACCGGTCGCCCTGGTAGAATGCCGACCGTTCGTTGGCAACGAAATAGAGCGTCGCCGAACTGTTCCGCAGCACGATCCGCTCGATGCCGTCCGCCTCCGCCGTCCGCCGCAGGCGCACCACCTCGAACAGCTCCCGCACCGGAGCCGGAGGCTCGCCGAAACGGTCCGTGAGTCGGGCGATGAACTGCTGCAAAGCCTCCTCCGACCGGATACCGTCCAACTCGCGGTAGAGCCGGATCTTCTCCGACGTATTCCCGATATAGCTGTCCGGCAGGTGGGCCGACGAGTCGGTCTCGATCACACAGTCGATCGCCGCCGTGTCCGGCTCCAGCCCCTGCTCCTCGCGCAGCTCCGCCACTGCCTCGGCCATAATCTTCTGGTAAGTCTCGAACCCGATGTCGGCGATAAAACCGCTCTGCTCTGCCCCCAGAATATTCCCCGCCCCGCGGATGTCCAGATCCTGCATGGCGATATTGAACCCGGAACCGAGATCCGAGAACTCCTCCAACGCCCGAAGGCGCCTATGCGCCTCACCGGTAATCGCCTCCTCCGACGGGATCAACAGGTAACAGTACGCCTTGCGGTTCGTGCGTCCCACACGCCCCCGCAGCTGGTGCAGGTCCGAAAGGCCGAACATATGGGCGTTGTTGATGATCATCGTGTTGGCGTTCGGGATGTCGATCCCCGACTCGATAATGGTGGTCGCCAGCAGCACGTCGTACTCCCCGTAAATAAAGTCCATCATCACCTTCTCCAGCTCCTGCGCCGGCATCTGCCCGTGCCCCACTGCCACGCGCACCGCCGGGCACAGGCGTTGGATCATCTCTTTCATCTTGCCGAGACTTTGCACCCGGTTGTGCAAGAAAAAGACCTGGCCGCCGCGGTGCAGTTCCGCCTCGATCGCTTCGCGGACGACCTCTTCGTCGAAGACGTCCACCTCGGTGGCTACCGGCTGGCGGTTGGGCGGCGGCGTGTTGATGATCGACATGTCGCGCGCGCCCATCAGCGAGAACTGCAACGTCCGCGGGATCGGCGTCGCCGTCAGGGTCAGCGTGTCCACGTTGGCTTTCAGGTGGCGCAACTTCTCCTTGTTGGCCACCCCGAACTTCTGCTCCTCGTCGATAATCAGCAGCCCCAGATCCTTGAACCGCACGTTCTTGCCCAGCAGCCTGTGGGTACCTATAATAATGTCGATCTTTCCCGCCGCCAGGTCGTCCAGTATCTCATGGGTCTGCTTCGTAGTTTTTACTCGGGAAAAATTCTCGACCCGCACGGGAAAATCCTTGAGCCGCCGCGAAAAAGTGCGGTAATGTTGCAGCGAGAGCACCGTGGTCGGCACCAGCACCGCCACCTGCTTGCCGTCGGTCGCCGCCTTGAACGCCGCGCGAATGGCGATCTCGGTCTTACCGAAGCCCACGTCGCCGCACACAAGCCGGTCCATCGGCACCGCCTGCTCCATATCCTCCTTCACAGCCTGCGTCGCGCTCTGCTGGTCGGGTGTGTCTTCGTAGAGGAACGATGCCTCCAGCTCCTGTTGCATAAACCCGTCGGGCGAATAGGCATACCCCTGGCTCGCTTTCCGGCGGGCATAAAGGGCGATCAGCTCGCGGGCGATATCCTTGACTTTGTTCTTGGTGGTCTGCTTGAGCTTCTGCCATGCCCCCGAGCCGAGTTTGTGCACTTTCGGCTCCGGCGCGTCCTTGTCCTTGTATTTGCTGATCCGGTGCAGCGAGTGGACGTTGACGAAGAGGATGTCGTTGTCCCGGTAAACGAGTTTGACGAACTCTTGCACCGCTCCGTTGGTCGTGCTGCGCACCAGCCCGCCGAATTTTCCGATCCCGTGGTCGGTATGCACCACGTAGTCGCCGATCTGCAAGGCGTTCAGTTCGGCTATGGTCATGCTCTCGCGCCGGTCGATCTCGCCCGGCACGGTGTAGCGGTGGTAACGGTCGAAAATCTGGTGGTCGGTATACAACGCCAAATGCAAAGCGGGCATCACGAAACCTCCGTGCAGGGTGACCGGCACATGGCCGTATCCCACATGCTCCAGCCCCACGGACTCGAAAACATTTTCGAGCCGTTCCATCTGGACGCGGTTCTCGGTCAGGATATAAGTGGTACGCCCCTGCTCGTTCCCCCGCCGGATATCGGCGGCGAGCAGTTCGAAGTTTTTGTTGAACTGGGGTTGCGGCGATGCGCCGAAGTCGATGTCCTCCCCTTCTGCCGGCCGTTCCGGCGCGTTGACGTTCAGGGAGATCCACCGCCAGCCTTCCGTCTCCTCTACAAACTGTTTCCGGCTGGTCACATGCCGGTCGATCTCGGCCGGGTCGACCAGCTCGCCCAGCAGTTTGGCGCGTATCTGGTCGAGTTTACCCAGAAACTGAACGGGATTGACCATCCACAGGGTCACGCTGTCGCCGCCGATATATTCGGCCAGCGAGACGCGTTTTTCGGCCAGCGCAGGGTTCTTGAGGTTCGGCACGATCTCCACTTCGTCGCGGGTCTCGGTCGAGAGCTGGCTCCCGACATTGAAGAGCCGGATCGATTCGATGTCGTCGCCGAAGAAGTCGATGCGGTAGGGTTTGCTGTCGCCGAACGAAAAGATGTCGATGATGCCGCCGCGCCGCGAGTATTGACCGGGTTCGCCGACGAAATCGACGCGCTCGAAGAGGTAGCCGGCGAGTTGTTTTTCGAGGTCGTCCATGGCGATGCGCTGCCCTTTGCGGATGCGGAGCATATTCTCGGCCAGCCGCTCCCGGTCGGCGACTTTCTCGGCGAGGGCTTCGGGATAGGTGCAGATTACCAACGCTTTTCCCGGATCGGTATGGTTTCCGAGTGCGGCAAGAACTGCGGTGCGCTGCACGATGCCGGCCGGATCTTCTTTCCGGGTCTGGACGGAGCGCTTATAAGCGGCGGGGTAAAACAAGATCGCGCCGAGGAGGGCATTCCCGACGAGGTTGATCAGGTCGTTACAGAGGTATGATGCGGCATCGCGGTCGTCGGCCACGAGCATATGTATCCCTCCCTTTCGCCGGGCGACGATCCCGGCGGCGAGGGCGAGCAGGGATCCTGCCATCCCTTTGACACGAAGGGTATTATCGTTGTCGTATCGCTGTTCGAGCTGCCGGACGGGGGCGCTTCCTCCGATCCGCTGCTCCAACTCTTCTATGGTCATCCTGTATATTTATCGGTTCGTTTTATTTTGTACAGTGCCGTGTGGTACCGTCCCTTTGTTGACCTTCGGTCTTCCTCCTCGCCGCTCGGCAGAGCGT
>CAZAPI010000167.1:0-3507 GCA_964486945.1 uncultured Rikenella sp.
GCGAAGCCGCAAAGCGGCTTGGCGGCGGGCCCGGCCATTCTGACGAATGGCGCAAAAAAGTTCAACTACTTGCTCTGTCGTTTTCGGCGCACTCTCGCCCCCCTCAGGTGCGCCCGCCGTTCCTCCCCGGAACGCACAAAAGAGCCTACCCCACCCGCTCCACTTCGTTCTGCTCCACGAACCACAGGTACCCCTCCACCTGCGCGTACCCCATCCCGCGCAACAGCTCCATATATTCCCGCACCTGCCGCTGGTACGCCGCTTTGCGAAACGCACCGAACTTATAATCCACCACCACGGCCCGTTCCCGTCCCGAGGTCATCACCCGGTCGGGCCGCCGGACGCCGCCGCTCGCGATAATGTCCCGTTCGCTGTGCACCACCTCCCACTCCGGCGAGAACCACCGGGCCACCACAGGGTCTTTCAAAGCCGAGAGGGCCCGCTCTCGCAGCAACGACTCCTCCTCATCCGAGGTCACCTCCCCCGCCACCCGCATCTTCGCCAACGCCGCGTCCAACTCCTCCGGCGAGCCGACCAACTCGAACAGCCGGTGCATCAGCACTCCATACCGCCGTGGCGACACCGCCTCGCTATCCTGCCCGAAATAACGGTCTGACGACCACCGCGCCTGTACCCGCTGGCCTGCATCGTGGGACGGGAAATTCTCCAGCACGATGCGCCGCTCGCCGCCCTCCGGCGATTCCGCCCCGCCCTGCCCCGAAGCCGTCCCCTTGAAGCCATAGGAATAGAGAATGCCCGCACTGCCGTCAGCCAGCGTATAATCGTTTTGCACCAATCCATCGAACTGCGGCAGCACCGCGTCGATCAGTTTCGACACCCTCGCCGAGCCCCGCGCCTGCGTATCGTACATCACATAAAGCTCCCGCTCGGCCCGCGTCAGGGCCACATAGAGCAGGTTCAGGTTATCCACATGGGCATAGACGCTCTCGCGGTAGTAATCCGCTGCGAAGTGCGAGTTCTCCATCGTCTTTTTGTACCCCACCGGCACCGGGCCCAACTCCCGGAACGACTCGGCCCCTTCGCCCTGCGCCTCGGCCCAGAGGGTAGTCCCGCCTCCCGTCGATTTGGGCAGCAACTCCCAGTCGCAGAACGGGATCAGTACGCACGGAAACTCCAGCCCCTTCGCCTTATGGACTGTCATAATCGTCACCGCATCCTGCTCCGAGGGGAGGTAGACCGTCTTTTTGCCCCCGTTCTCGCGCCACCACTCCAAGAGCAGAGGCACGTCCGAGATCGCCTGCTTGCTGTACGAGATAATGACCTGGTACAACGCCTGCAAATACGATACGGCGTCCCGCCTTTCATTCAGCCCGTAGAGCACCAGGATCCGTTCGTAACTCTCAGCCAGCGCACTGCGCAGCAGCCCGGCGATGAAATCCCGTTCGTCGGACGGCAAGGCCGCCCCGTAAGGCCGGCCCAGAAAAGCGTTGTACTGCGCCCGCGCCACCGAATCCTCCGGATGGTCGGCCAGCGCGAACACAGCCATCACGAACCCCACCACCGGCGAACCGCTCAACAAAAGCGCCTCCTGGCTCACGATCGCGTATCCCGCCTCCAGCAACGCATCCGCCGCCCGCCTCGCCTCCCCGTTCGAGCGCACCAGCACGGCAATGTCCCGCAAGGCATAGCCCCGCGACAGAATATCCGCCACCCGCTCCGCCATCATAGCGCCGATCTGCTCCCGGAAAGCAGGTATCACCTCCACATAACCCTCTGGTTCCCGCTCCAGCTTCACCGGCGAGGCTTTCTGCTCGAAACCTTCGTAGGAATGGTGCAAAATATCCGCCAGCGGCCTCAACTCCGCCGGCGCCGGCTCCAGGAACTCCGCCAGCAGCGACGAGTCGTGCTCCACCACGCGCCGGATCAGGCCGTTGTTGAAATCGACGATATTCCGTTCGCTGCGCCAATTGGTATCCATCGGCACCGACGGCGCCATCGCCCCCGCGAAATGCTCGTCCGCTTCGTACCCCAGAATCCGCCAGTTCCCGCCCCGCCAGCGGTAGATGGACTGCTTCACGTCGCCGATGAGCATCACCGGCTCGCCGTCATTCTCGGCCAAAGCGTTGTCCAGCAGCGGCACGAAGTTTTGCCACTGGTTCTCCGACGTATCCTGGAACTCGTCGATCATATAGCGCGAATAAGCGTTTCCCACCTTCTCGTAGATAAACGGAGCATCGTTACCCGTCACCAGCCGATGGATCAGGGCCGCCGTTTCATGGATCATCACCAGGTTGCGCTCCGCCGACACCGCCCGCACTTCGGCTCCCAGCTGCGCCAGCAGCAGGCTGCGCCCCAGGTTCTCACCCACCAGCTCCCGCGAATTGTTCTCCTTCACCAGCGCGTCGATTCCCTCGCGCACCTCGCACAGCAAGGGCATCAAGGTGCTTTCCAAGGCCATGATCCGCTCCTTGCGGGCCGAACTCCGGCTGTACCACTCCTCCACGCTCTCGGTACTCCGGGCGAAATAGGTATTGTAAGCCAACGGCCCTTCGCTCTCTGCCAGCCGCACCAGATAGGCCGCAAAGCCTTTGTTCCCCTGTTTGAAATCGACCGGGTCGAGCCCCGCTGCCGCAATAGCCTCCACCGCCTGCCGCGCCGCACGCTTCACTACTGCAAACCGGGCCGTTATCTCCCGCACGATCCCGTCATAGACTTCCAGGATTCGCTCCGCCCCGTTCGGATTGGGAACATAGCTCTCCTTGAACAACTCGGCCCCGATCCGCACGATGTCGGGCCGCACGTCCCATCCCCGGCCCTGCTCCGCCCGTTCATCCACGAGCCGGTCCACCGCCTCGCGCAGGGACCGGTCCGAAGCCGTCCGCTCCAGCATCCTGTCCACCGCCGCCGACAGCACCCAGTCGCGGTCGATCTCCACCGTGTAGTCGAAATCCAGTCCCAGTTCGCGGAAAAAAGCCCTCGCCACCCGCTGGAAAAATTTGTCGATGGTCGAGACCGCAAAGCGGGAATAATCGTGCAGAATCAGGGCCCGGGCCTGCGCCGCATTGCGTACGATCCGGCTCCGCGAGAGGCCCGTTTCGCGGACCAGGTCGTCCAGATAGGCAACCCTGTCGCCCTCTGCCGGGGCAGTTTCCGGGGCCGAGGCCAAAGCATGCAGGCTGCCGATGATGCGCCGCTTCATCTGCTCGGTCGCCTTGTTGGTAAAAGTCACGGCCAGCGTCCCCCTGTACAGAAACGGGTCGACCACCACTCCCTTAATATATTCGTAGGCCAGCCGGTAGGTCTTCCCCGACCCCGCTGACGCTTTCAGTATCTTGACTTTTCCCATGTTTTTATATCTATCACCACCAAAGATAGCAAAAAAACGACCGTCTGCGGGATTAAAAGCCTTGGGCGTAGTTGCGGCTCCCGCCGGACGAGGCAGTCGCCGCACAGCCGCGCTCCGCTTGCCGGCACAACGCCAGCAACCCGCAGGCCTATCGAATAGCCAACGGCCGTCCCGGATGAATCAACCTAAACGCAAAAAAG
>CAZAPI010000168.1:0-3463 GCA_964486945.1 uncultured Rikenella sp.
ATCACGATCGTATTCTGGTGCATCATCGCCGCGCCCGCAGTCATACTCGGCCTGTTGCTGCTGCTGATCGGATTCGGGGCGTTCGGCAAGCTCCCCACTTTCGAAGAGCTCGAAAATCCGCGCAGCAACCTCGCCACCGAAGTGATCTCCGCCGACGGCAGGAATATCGGCAGCTTTTTCATCGAAAACCGCTCCTATGTCGATTACGGCGACCTGTCGCCCAGCCTCGTCGCCGCGCTGGTCGCCACCGAAGACGCCCGTTTTTACAACCATTCCGGTATCGACTTCCAGGGCCTGGCCCGCGTCGGGGTCAAGACCGTGCTGTTGGGCGACCGCGGGCAGGGCGGCGGGTCGACCATCAGCCAGCAGTTGGCCAAAAACCTCTATCCGCGCGACACCACCAACAGCTCCGGCCTGGTCAAAGCCGGGAAACTGGTGATCGCCAAACTCAAAGAGTGGATCACCGCCGTGATGCTCGAACACAACTACACCAAAGAGGAGATCGTGGCCATGTACCTCAATACCGTCGAGTACGGCTCCAACGCTTACGGCATCAAGTCGGCCGCCGCCACCTTCTTCAATAAGACTCCGGCCGAGCTGGCCCCCGAAGAGGCGGCCATGCTCGTGGGCGTGGTGAACGCCCCGAGCCGCTACAGCCCCAAACGGAACCCTGAGAGGGCGCTCCGGCGGCGCAACACGGTGATCGAGCGTATGGGGAGTGCCGGATTCCTGACCAAAGCCGAAGTGAAAGAGCTGGCCGCCAAACCGATCAAACTCGACTACCACCCCGTGTCACACAACGAAGGGGCAGCCACCTATTTCCGCGAAATGCTCCGCCAGTATATGACGGCCAACGAGCCCCAGCGCAGGCAGTTCGCGACCGGCTGGGATTACGAGCAGGAGATGAAGCGGTGGCAGAACGATCCCCTTTACGGCTGGTGCAACAAAAATACGAAAGCCGACGGAACGCCGTACAACCTCTACAAAGACGGACTCAAAATCTACACCACCATCGACTCCCGGATGCAGCGGTACGCCGAAGAGGCGGTCGAGGAGCATATGAGCAAAACGATACAGCCGCTCTTCGACAGGCAGTGCAAGGCCCACAAGACAATATTCTACGGGATTAACAAGACCGAGGAGGAGAAGATCGTGCGCCGGGCGATCCTCCAGAGCGACCGCGGGATAGCCATGAAACGGGCCGGCATGGGCGAAGAGCGTATCCTGGCAGAGTTCGGGAAACCGGTGCCCATGACGGTCTTCACTTATGCCGGCGACCGGGATACGACCCTCTCGCCCAAGGATTCGATCCTCCATATGAAATCGCTCCTGCGGGCTGGCTTCATGGCGATGGACCCCTCGACAGGCTATGTGACCGCCTACGTGGGCGGCACCGATTTCCGCAACTTCAAGTATGACATGGTGTACCGGGGCAAACGGCAGGTCGGCTCTACGATCAAGCCGTTCATCTACACCTTCGCTTTCGATATGCTGGGGTACACCCCCTGCACGCTGGTGCCCAACTCGCCGGTGACGATCGAGACGGCCCAGGGGCCGTGGTGCCCCAAAGAGGCGGGCAACGTGCCGCAGGAGGGGGAATTGCACCCGCTCTACTGGGGGCTGGCCAACAGTCGCAACAACTACTCGGCCTGGATTATGAAACAGTCGCAGCCGCAGGCGGTGGCCGACATGATCCACAAGATCGGGATCAGCAGTTATATCGACCCGGTCTACGCCCTTTGCCTCGGCACGCCGCAGGTGTCGGTGTTCGAAATGGCCGGGGCGTTCAGCACGTTCGCCAACCGAGGGGTGCATACCGAACCCTTTTTCGTGACGCGCATCGAGGATAAGCAGGGCAATGTGCTGGCCTCTTTCTCGCCCCAGACCCACGATGCCATCAGCGAGCGGACAGCCTATATCATGCTGGACATGCTCAAACGGGTGGTGACCTCGGGTACGGGGGGGCGGCTGGGCTATCAGTTCGGTTTCCGGGGCGATATCGGCGGTAAGACGGGGACGACGAACAGCAATGCGGATGCGTGGTTCATGGGGGTGACGCCGCGTGTGGTGGCCGGAACGTGGGTAGGGGGCGAGGATCCCGCGACGCACCTGTTGAGCGGGGCGGACGGGTCGCGCGTGGCCCTGCCGATCTTCGGAATCTTCATGACTAAGGTGTATAAAGACAAGTCGCTGGGGATCACTATGGAGGATCGGTTCATGGAGCCGATCGGCGTGGTCAAGTACGACTGCGACCCGCAGCAGGCCGTTTCTGCGGCTGAGGTGGGGGCGACGGGAGAAGGCGGGGGCGACGAATTTTTCCAGTAAACCGATTTACGGGCTATTATGCGACAATATTTAGACTTACTGCGGCATGTCCGCGACAACGGCGTCCGCAAGAGCGACCGCACGGGAACCGGCACGGTCAGCGTCTTCGGCTACCAGATGCGGTTCGACCTTGCGGAGGGCTTTCCGTGCCTGACCACCAAAAAGCTGCACCTGCGTTCGATCATCCACGAGTTGCTGTGGTTCCTGAACGGGGATACCAATATCAAGTACCTGAACGACAACGGAGTGACGATCTGGGACGAGTGGGCGGACCCGGCGGGCGACCTGGGACATGTCTACGGCTACCAGTGGCGCAGCTGGCCGACGCCGGACGGCGGACATATCGACCAGATCCGGCAGCTGGTCGATTCGCTGAAGAACAATCCGGACAGCCGCAGGCATATCGTCAGCGCGTGGAACGTGGCGGACATCCCGAACATGGCTTTGCCGCCGTGTCATGCCTTGTTTCAGTTCTATGTGGCGGACGGGAAGCTGAGCTGCCAGCTTTACCAGCGCTCGGCCGACCTCTTCCTGGGGGTGCCGTTCAATATCGCCTCTTACGCTTTGTTGACGATGATGATGGCGCAGGTGACGGGTCTCGAACCCGGCGAGTTCATACATACGCTGGGAGACACCCATATCTACCTGAACCATCTGGAGCAGGTGGAGACGCAGCTTTCCCGAACGCCGCGCGCGCTGCCGACCATGCGGATCAATCCGGAGGTGAAGGATGTTTTCGGATTCCGATACGATGATTTTTCGCTGGATGGCTACGATCCGTGGCCGGGCATCAAAGCCCCGATCTCGGTGTAACGATCGATTTTTATACCCCCTTTCTTCGGGTTGGAGGGAACCGTTCTCGTTAGTGAATAAAGAGAATCCGTTTCTGCGGCGAACTGTGCGAGCCGTGCGGGCCGGAGCCACCCCCGGCGAAGGCCTGCAACCGCACTGCGCTTGTTTTGGCCTCGCTGGCTCCGGCCCCGACTGTTGCGCCAAAGGAGGACAGCTCCCTTCAACCCGAAGAAAGGGGTTATAAATAATGGATCTTCAGTTTACCCCCTCCTGCCGGCAGGGGATTCCTCGCCGGAAGGCTGTCAGCGTTTTTACGCCGAATGGAGGTCTTACCTCCCGGCCCGCT
>CAZAPI010000169.1:0-3377 GCA_964486945.1 uncultured Rikenella sp.
CGGTGCCTTCGGGTGCTCCCCAAAGACAGCCACTACCCCAACCGTACGGAACTGCCCTACGCGGGCGGCGTCCGTTTAATAGGGCTGTACAAACCCTGACAAAACAGCCAACGGCTGCCGCGGCGGGACGGGCGATGCTGCGTATCACTGATTTTAATTGTACGGTTATATCTTTAGTTCAGCTCCAGCGGCATCGGCCCTGCGCCGGAAGAGGCTTCGGGCTGGCACCGGTGGAAATCACGCCGCAAAATCGTAAGTCTTACCGTGCTTCCCGCCGGGCGGCGATCTGGCGGACCAGCTCCCCGATCCAAAGCACCGCCGATGTCGCCGCAATAATGACCGCCCAGTCTTTCAGCGACAGCGGCACCACCCGGAACACCTCGCCACCGAACGAAACGATTAGGATCTGGCCGATCACGATCAGCCCCCCGACGATCAGGAACCCCGTGTCGTGCAACAGACCGTGGAACGCCGAATGACCGCTGGCGTACGCCTTCGCGTTGAACATGTTCCAGAACTGGAGCATTATGAACACCGTGAAGAACACCGACAGTTTGTAAGGCGTGATGCCGTCCCCCGTGCGGCCGAAAATGTAAAGCAATGCCAACAGCGCCGCCACGAAGCTGAATCCCGTCCAGAGGATCGACCGCCGCATGAACGGGGTGATGATGCAATCCGAAGTCCGGCGCGGCTTGTGCGTCATCTCGCGCTTGTCCGGCGGCAACGATGCCAAAGCCCCCGCCGCAAAAGTATCCATGATCAGGTTCACCCACAGCATCTGCGTCACCGTCAGCGGCAGGGTAAAGCCCAGCAGCGCACCCATGAAGACGATCGTCAGCGCCGCCACGTTGATCGTCAGCTGGAACAGTACGAAACGCTGGATATTGCGGTACACCGACCGGCCCCACATCACCGCCGTGGCGATGCTGGCGAACGAGTCGTCCAGCAGCGTGATGTCGCTCGCCTCTTTGGCCACCGACGTGCCGCTGCCCATCGAGAGGCCCACGTTGGCGAAGTTCAGCGCCGGGGCGTCGTTCGTGCCGTCGCCCGTCACCGCCACCACCTCGCCCCGCTTCTGGAGCATCTGCACCAGCCGTTGTTTGTCCATCGGCCGCGCCCGCGCCATGATCTTGATCGATTCCACCCGGTCCAACGCCTCCTCATCGGACAAAGCTTCCCACTCCACGCCCGTGATTTCGTTCTCCGGGCCGTCCGTTTCCGGGTTCCAGAGGCCGATCTGCCGCCCGATCTCCCGCGCCGTGCCCGGCGTGTCGCCCGTCACTATCTTGACCGCAATCCCCGCATTCATACACTCCGCCACCGCTGCCGGAACATCATCCCGCACCGGGTCCATAATGGCCGTGTAGCCCGCGAAAGTCAGGCCGCCCTCCGAAACCAAGGCTTTGATCTCCTCGGAATCGTAGTGCGAATAATCCGCTCCGGACGGCAAAACCCGGTAAGCGAACGCCAGGGTACGCATCGCCTTGCTCTGGTAATCCAGCAGCTGTGCTTCGGTTTCCCCGGTCTGTGCGTCCGTCAGCCCCGCACAGCGTTCCAAGACCATCTCCGGCGCACCTTTGACGTATAACACCGTCTGCCCGGCCAGCTCCGGGGCTGCCGAGCGGACGATCGTCGCCATATATTTGTGGCGCGTCGAGAAAGGCAGCTGTGCCACCGTTTCCGTCGCCGTCCGCCACGTCGCGTAGTCCTGCGACGCCTTATCCATCCACAGGAGCAAAGCCCCTTCCGTGGGGTTCCCCAACGGAAGGGGATGCGCTGCGTCGTCCCGGTTCAGGTTGGCGGTCGTATTGATTGCGATCCCTTCGTAAACCACCGCTTCCGGCACTCCGAATCCGAAGTGCGCCGCTTCGACGCTCATCCGGTTCCGGGTCAGCGTCCCTGTCTTGTCGGTGCAGATCACCGTGGTGGCGCCCATGGTCTCCGTGGCGTGCATCTTCCGGACGAGGTTGTTGGCCTTGAGCATCTTGCGGATCGAGAGGGCCAGCGATAAGGTGACGCTCATCGGCAGCCCTTCCGGCACCGCCACCACGATCAGCGTCACGGCCACCATGAAGTAGTTCAGTATCCGGCTCGCGGCTTCGAGGCTGATCCACGACTGGGCCGAAAGCGGATCGACCCCGAACAGCAGCCCGACGGATGCGATGGTTGCGAAGACCAGAATGCCGAATACGATCCAGAATGCCCAGCCGAGCTTTTCGACCGCTGCGGGCAGCGCTTTGGGCTTGCCTGCCAGGTAGAATGCGTCATGGACGATCGGCACCCACACCTTGACCAATGCGACGGCGCTCCCGGCCATCACGGCTCCCAGCAGCCCGATCTGACCCAATGTGAAGTTATCGCGTCCGTCGAGAAGGTCTTTCAGGAACAGGGCTAAGAATGTGATCAAGGCCAAGGCGAATCCCACCACGCCGATCAGTTTGGCCAGCCGGTCGAGCTGCCGGTTGAGCGGGGTGATCTCTTCCGATTTCACGGTCGCCTGCCGGGCCACTTTGCCGAATTCGGTAGCGTCGCCCACGCGGATCACCCGTGCCACGCCGTGCCCGTCGATCACGGTGGAACCGCGCAGGACGTGGTTGCCGGGATAGGTGGCGTCTTTTTTGAAATCTTCTTCGTGGATGGTCTTCGATGCTGACGGCTCGCCGGTCAGGTTCGATTCGTTAACTTGCAGCGACACGGATTCGAGCAGTTCGGCGTCGGCCGGGATCTCGTCGCCGGTTTCCAAAAGGATAATGTCTCCGACGACAATGTCCCGTTTCCCGACTTCACGCACCTGTCCGTCGCGAATCACGCGGACGGGGCTGTCGTCATTGACTTGGTTGAGGATGTCGAATTTCCGGGCGGCGTCGACTTCGAACCAAAAGGCGACGCCGGTGGCCAGAAAGATGGCGCAAAAGATCCCAATGGTTTCATAGTATTCTCCGTGCACGATCGAGATGCCTAACGAGAGGAAGGCGGCGATCAGCAGGATGCGGATCACGGGATCGGAGAATTTTTCCAGAAAGAGTTTCCACAGAGGTGTACGCGGCGGGGGCGTGAGGCTGTTGCTGCCGTGCTTCTCGCGGTTCTCGGCCACTTGCTGCGAGTTCAATCCTTGATGTATCATCGGTAATTTCAATGGTGCGTTTTTATCTCTATTCTTAGGGGGCTGCTTCGTTGTGAACGAAACGGTTTCGTGGAAGCGTTCCGGGCAATAGCTCGCCGTTTCGGCGGCGAGCGAAGCGGACCCGATGGTTTTTCGGGTTGTAGTTACTCATATCTGCGGCGAGCGAAGCGAGCCGTGCAGGCCGGAGCCACCCCCGGCGGAGGCCTTTGCAATCGGCGGGGCCGGTGCCGCCGGGGTCGAGCTAAGATATAAC
>CAZAPI010000170.1:0-3369 GCA_964486945.1 uncultured Rikenella sp.
GAACCCAAAAAACTTCATGAAGCTACGCTACTCCTTAGTCTGCCGAAGTCCTCATCTTTGGGGTACGGGAGCGGCGGCCTAAGCCATTGCGAAACTCAAGCCGCCGTTCACCGCACCCCAAAAGCTAAGGCTGTGATAGATTTAGGATGCGCCAGCATCCGCGAAAGTTTTTCTGGTTCTCTTTGTTCACAAAGAGAACGGTTGCCTCAAACTTAATGCAAAATAAACGAACAATAAAAACAATACATAGCAATGGCAAAACAGATCATATTCGATACCGACGCCCGCGAACAGCTCAAATCGGGCGTGGACGCGCTGGCGAACGCAGTGAAAGTAACCCTGGGGCCGAAAGGACGCAACGTACTGATCGACAAAAAATTCGGCGCACCGCAAGTGACCAAGGACGGCGTTACCGTGGCCAAAGAAGTGGAACTCGAAGACCAGGTAGCCAATATGGGCGCCCAGTTGGTGAAAGAGGTAGCCTCCAAGACCAACGACGACGCCGGTGACGGTACCACCACCGCTACCGTGCTGGCGCAGGCCATCATCACCACCGGTATCAAGAATGTCACAGCAGGGGCCAATCCGATGGACCTCAAACGCGGGATCGACAAAGCCGTCGAAGCAGTCGTAGCCGACTTGCAGAAACAGAGCCAGAAAGTAGGCGATGACATCAGCAAAATCGAGCAGGTCGGCACAATCTCGGCCAACAACGACTCGACGATCGGTAAATTGATCGCCGAAGCGATGGGCAAAGTCAAGAAAGAAGGCGTCATCACCGTAGAGGAAGCCAAAGGGACCGAAACCCATGTAGACGTTGTGGAAGGGATGCAGTTCGACCGCGGATACATCTCGCCGTACTTCATCACCGACACCGAAAAGATGGAGGCCGACCTCGAAAAACCGTATATCCTGATCACCGACAAGAAAATCTCGACCATGAAAGAGCTGCTGCCGGTACTGGAACCGGTGGCACAAAGCGGTCGGGCGCTGCTCGTCATTGCCGAAGATGTGGACGGCGAAGCCCTGTCGTCGTTGGTGCTCAACAAACTGCGTGGCACGCTGAAAATCGCTGCCGTCAAGGCTCCGGGCTTCGGGGATCGCCGCAAAGAGATGTTGCAGGACATCGCAATCCTGACCGGCGGGACGGTTATTTCGGAAGAAACCGGCCTGAAACTGGACGCTGCGACCATCGACATGCTGGGTTCGGCCGAAAAAGTAACCCTGACCAAGGAGAATACCACCATCGTCAACGGTGCCGGTAAGAAAGAGGCGATCAAGGAACGTGTGGCCCAGATCCGCAAACAGATCGAGGTTTCGACTTCGGACTACGACAAGGAAAAACTCCAGGAACGCCTGGCCAAGCTGGCCGGCGGAGTGGCAGTGCTCTATGTGGGCGCCGCTACCGAAGTAGAGATGAAAGAGAAGAAAGACCGCGTGGACGATGCGCTGGCTGCAACCCGTGCCGCGGTAGCCGAAGGGATCATCCCGGGCGGTGGCGTGGCATACATCCGCGCGACCAAAGTCCTCGAAAAGCTCAAAGGCGAGAATGAAGACGAAACCACCGGTATCCACATCGTGAAACGCGCGATCGAAGAGCCGCTGCGCCAGATCGTGGCCAATGCCGGCGGCGAAGGCTCAGTGGTGGTGAACCAGGTGAAAGAAGGCAAAGGCGCTTACGGCTATAACGCCCGGGCCGACGTTTACGAAGACATGTTCAAAGCCGGGATCATCGACCCGGCCAAAGTGGCCCGCGTAGCGTTGGAAAATGCCGCTTCCGTAGCTTCGATGTTCCTGACCACCGAATGCGTGCTGGCCGACATCAAGGAAGAGAATCCGGCTCCGGCCATGCCGGGCGGCATGGGGGGTATGGGCGGCATGATGTAGTCGCCCGCATCCCGCACAAGCCGGGAAACCGGTAAATAATGTGAAAATCGCGGGGCGTATCCGGCTTTAGCCGGATACGCCCCGCGATTTGTTTATTGGTCGGAAAAGCTACTGCACTTCGACTTCGACCGCCGCCGGATAGAGGCGTTCGGGATCGAAGAAAGCGGCGCAGCTGTTGACCAGGTTGGCCGCATCGAGTTCGACCTTGCCATTGAACGCTTCGCGGCCGTTGACCTTCACGGTCACCGGCCGGCTGAGATCGACCAGCCGGTCGTTCAGGTAGATCACCACGCGCCCTTTGGTCGCCGGCGTGTAATTTTTGCGGCATGTCTTCGGAAGATTCCATTGACTGGTACGTTCGACCGCTTCGGAAGTCATTGTACTGACCTTCAGGTTGATCGTATTGCCGTCGATGGTCATCTCATAGCAGGAGCGCGACGAGGCATCGTCATTCGACCGCTCCTTGACGTACAGGTTGTAAAACCCGTCGCGGTAGCGGCCGTCCATGGGGAAATTCTCCCAATAGACATATTTGGGATACGGGTTGCGCGTATAGCCCTTCATATAAGGCGTGGTCGGCTTGTAGTCGACCGAAGTGTGCGTAGCGCCAGGAACCACCTGAATGTCATGCTCGTAATATCCCGGATGCAGCTTTTGTAAACTGTCGAATTCATTTTTGGCCGCTTCGGTCAGTTCGTTGCGGCAAAATCCCCGGTCGTTCGATCCCGTGCGCAGCGAAAAAGCGATATTGGCACAATTTTCGGCCGGAGCGTTTTCCATCGGTTCGCCGCCCGCTATCGGGCCGGCAGCGGCCAGATAGTCGGCATAGAACGAAGCGAGACGCTGGCTGCCGTAAGCCCCCTCCGAAATGCCGAAGAAATAGATGCGGTTCGGGTCGAACTCGCCCGAGAGGTAAGCCTGTCGCAACAGCTTTTCCCATGCCTGCTGCTTGGCAACTTGCCACCAGCGGTAGTAGCTCCCCTCGTTCGGGATTTGCGGAATGAAATAGACCGACGGGGCGTCGTCGAACCGTGAACCGAGAACGAGACCGTTTTTCCATTCGCGCTCCTTCGGGCCCGACCCGTGGAGGTAGACGAACAGCGGCCATCCGGCCTCCGGTTTGGCCGTGCCTTTGTAGCCGTAGTAATAGGGCATCACGGCGTCGGGCTCGTATCGGGTGAGGTCCCAGCTTCCTTTCCGGGCCGCAGACAGACTGTCCAGCGGGATCAGTTTTTCCTCCGCAAAGGCCGAATTGGCCGCTTTCCACGAATTCCAAACCACTTCGCGGACTTTGTCGATCTTCTTCGGGGATAACCTGGCGGAAGCGTCGTATGCCGTTTTGTCGCCGGTCAGGTAGCCGGCGAAATAGTCCACATAGGCTTTGTCGGTTTGTTCCTGGCCCGGCGACGGAACGGTTTTGTCGGGCGAAAAGCTGCAAAGGGCAGGCAGCAAACAGAGCAGGAAAAGATTTTTTCTCATAAT
>CAZAPI010000171.1:0-3363 GCA_964486945.1 uncultured Rikenella sp.
CAATGAGGCATAGTATATCTCAGTCGGCAGGCCGGCAGAACAGCCAACGGCCGCGCAGGCTGCGACCGAAAAAAGACCCTGCCGTCCCGGAGCCAGCAGAGGGGCTACCGCAAGGCCGCTCCGAACGAGGCAGCCACAGCTTTCCGAATGGTCAGGCTCGGAAAAACAGCAAGAAAAACCGGAAACAAAAAGCGGTGGCGGTTCCTTGACCAAGGAGCCGCCACCGCTTTTATGCAGGCCTTACCAACCGCAGGGTCACAGTTTTTTTCCATACGCCAAGTCCCCCGGGTCGCCGATCCCCGGCACAATATACGACTTGACCGTCAGCTCCTCATCCACAGCCGCCGTCCAGAGCGTCACGTGATCCATCGGCAGCCGCTTCTGCACATACTCCACCCCATCCGAAGACGAGATCACAGCCGCCAGGTGAGTATGCGCCGGCACCCCGCCCTTTTCCAGCAAAGCATAATACGCCAGCTCGATCGACGCCCCCGTCGCCAGCATCGGGTCCACGATAATCAGCACCTTCCCCTCCAAATCCGGCGTGGTCACCTGCTCCAGCACGATCTTCATCGTCCCGTCCTTGCTGTACTTGCGGAACGCCGACACAAAAGCGTTGGAAGCATTGTCGAAAACATTGAGGAACCCGTTGTGCATCGGCATCCCCGCCCGCAGGACAGAGGCGATGACCACCTCGTCGGCGGGCAACAACATCTCCGCCTCGCCCAACGGCGTAACCACCGTCTGAGGTTTGTAATTCAGCGTCTTGCTGATCTCATAGGCGATCACCTCGCCCGTCCGCTCCAGGTTGCGGCGAAAGCGCATCGAGTCGCGCTGCGTCACCTCGTCACGCATCTGCGCCACATAGCGCGAAAGTATGGTATTCTGCTGGTCCAGTATCTTGATCACAGCTCAGGGATTTAAATTCGGGCAAAAAGGAAAAGAACGAAACCCGCGATTGTGAAATGTCCGGTTTCGTTCTACAAATATAAACTTTTTCGACAGAGGCTCACCCCCTGCGCCGGAAAAATCACCCTTCCAGCAAAACTTGCGCCACCGCCAGGTCCGCCGGCGTCGTGATCTTGATATTGGCCGGACTCCCCTCCGTCAGCGCCACCGTTCCCAGTCCCGAAAGCTCCACCACCGAAGCGTCGTCCGTGAACCGTTCGTCATACGGCACGGCGTACGCTTCCCGGAGCAGATCCCCCCGGAACCCCTGCGGCGTCTGCACCGCCCGGAACTCCGCCCTGTCCACCGCCACGCTATGCCCATCCCCACCGGAGATCCTCCGCAGCGAATCGACCACAGGCACCACGGGCACCGCCGCCCCGAACGTCATTGCCGCCCGGATAACGCGGGCGATCACCCCGTCGCCGACCAGCGGCCGCACGCCGTCGTGCACCAGCACAATATCCGCCTCCGGAAAAGTTCCCAGCCCGTTTTTCACAGAGTGGAACCTCGTTTTTCCGCCGGCAACCACCGTGTGCCGCAGCCCGAAACGATGCTTTTCGCACAGCTCCCGCCAGTACGGGATATAGACTTCGGGCAGCACGAGCACCAACTTATGAACACAGTTATCCACATTCGGCAAATTACCGACAGTTTTATCCACATCCGGCGAACATCCTGTTAAAAACCTCGCTACACCTTCATCCATCCGCCGCATGGTCTTCATCACAACCGGTTCTCCGTCAACGGTCAGAAATTGTTTGGGCATCTCCGTTCCCATCCGCGTCCCGGAACCGGCGGCAACCACTATTGTTAATATCGTGTGCATAACTCTTTATTCGTTCGATTATTTGTATAATGGCAGGTCGTTCATTCCGCCACGGGCAGTGTTGCATGATTTCGACAGGAGCCAGCGGAGGCACATAAGGGCAGTTACAGCCCGACTACCCCCTCCGCCGGGGGTGGCTCCGGCCGCGCAACTCACTAAGCTCGCCGCCGAAATCCGAAAAAACAATCGCTCGACAGGCGAAACCCCGCAAAAATACCCCTTAATCGACTTTAGCGATCCCCGACGCCGTATTTCCTTTCACCTTCCCGTCATACATCGCATCGCAGCGCACCGCCGGCAGCGTGTAAGTCCCTGCATACGTCGCATTCAGGCGCGTCCGCACCGTCACCGCCTCCCCCGCCGGCAACAGCGGAATAAAGCTGTCCGCCCGGTCATCGCGCAGATCGCGGCACTCCACCCCCGCCGGCATAGAGCCCGCATCCGGCCGGATCTCCCAGCCCGAAGCCACCGGTTCCGTCAGTATCAGGTTGAACAGCGGTTCCGCCGTCAGGTTGCGCACCGTCACCTCCGACACGAAATCCGTCCCCTGCGCCAGCGAAGCCGCATCCACCGCACGCCCCGTCCCGTCCAAATAGCGCACCGACACCGAAAGCCCGTCCGAAGCCTCCTCGACGCCCCGTCCCGACGAGATCCCCGAAACCGCCGCCCGGATATAGAGCGTCCCCTTCGTCTTGTTCGTCACCGACAGTTTGCCCGAGCCCGGATTGTCCCACTCGCCCGTCCACATCATCTTCTTCGAATCCGACGACACCTGCCCGCGCCGTCCCGCCGCACTCCAGTCGAAATCCAGCGCCGACACCTTGCCACTCCGCGCCACATACTCGCCCATCGCCATCATGCACCACGCCGTCGTCTGCGTACTCATCCACTCGTCCGACGCCAACTCGCGCGAGATCAACCCCGCCAGCTGCGCCGCCTCGCCCTGCATCCCCAGCAGCGAAGCCCCCAAGAGCCGCACCGCCTGCGCCCGCTGCGACGACCCGTAAGTCAGCACCCGCTGCGCCAGCAACGCCTCGCCCGTCAGCGTTGAGTCCGCCCCGACACCCGGAGCGCCCGCCACCACCGTGCGCCCGACATCGGTCCGGCCCGCCGCCGCATAGGCTGCCGCCAGCATCCACCGGGCCTCCGCCGTCATCTCGCCGCTCTGCCGCAGGCGGTTCATCGCCCCGATCTCCGGCTCGCCCGCCAGGACCAGCACATAGAGCCGATACGCCTGCACCAGGTTGAGATAGCCGTACTGCGAAGCGTTCCACCGCACCGCCATGCTTTTGACCGCCGCCTTGAGCCGCTCGTAAACCCCCGTCGGAAAAGCATAGCCCTTATGCCCCGCCACCGTCATCAGGTGCAGCGCATAGGCCGAGCCCCACGGACTCGGCGACGCCTCGCCCGGCCAGTAGCCCATCGAACCGTCAGGCGTCGCATACTGTTTGTACTTGTTCAGCACCAGCCGCACCTTCGCCTGTGCCGCGGCCAGCTCGTTCCCCGACAGGTCCGCCATATCCGGCAGGTACAACAGCGGGGAGACGGCCGAGGTGATCTTCTCGACACGCCCGGACGGGTGAGCG
>CAZAPI010000172.1:0-3349 GCA_964486945.1 uncultured Rikenella sp.
CCCGCGTCAGCGGTCAGCCCGCCGCCAAGCCGGTTTGCGAAGCGCACTTACGGCTCCCGAAACCGATACAGACCCGCGGGGCGGGGATGGAAAATCCATCCCCGCCCCGCCTTATATACCCGCAGCCCCGGCGAAGTCTTACAAAAAAACCGCACCGAGTCGAAAAATCTGTTAACTTTGTTAGCCAGAGGCGAAATAAAAAGCCCCTCCGCCCGTTTAAAATAGCCCGGACAGCTTTACAAGCGGCCCGGAACAATAACACCAACCAAGCAACCAACTCAAGAGATATGAGCGAAGTCGTAAACATCCAGGAGCTCAACGCACGGATCGAACAGCAGAGCGCCTTCGTCGACCTGCTGACCCTCGAAATGGGGAAAGTCATTGTCGGCCAGAAACACCTCGTCGAAAGCCTGCTGATCGGGCTGCTCTCCGACGGGCACATCCTGCTCGAAGGCGTGCCGGGTTTGGCCAAAACGCTGGCCATCAACACGCTGGCCGACGCCGTTGACGCACAGTTCAGCCGTATCCAGTTCACCCCCGACCTATTGCCTGCCGACCTGACCGGCACCCTGATCTACAGCCAGAAGAACGAAGAGTTCACCGTTAAGCTCGGGCCCGTATTCGCCAACTTCGTGCTGGCCGATGAGATCAACCGCTCGCCCGCCAAAGTGCAGTCCGCGCTTCTGGAAGCCATGCAGGAGCACCAGGTGACCATCGGCGACACCACCTACCCGCTACCTCGGCCCTTCTTGGTGATGGCCACCCAGAACCCGCTGGAACAGGAGGGCACCTACCCGCTGCCCGAGGCGCAGGTAGACCGTTTCATGCTCAAAGTCAAGATCGGATATCCCAAGAAAGACGAGGAACGCCAGATTATCCGTCAGAACATGCTCGGCGGCGCCTTTCCGAAAGCAAAGCCCGTCGTGACCACCGAGGCCATCCTCAAGGCGCGGGAAGTGGTCGCCGAAGTCTATATGGACGAGAAGATCGAACGCTATATCGTCGACATCGTCTTCGCCACTCGCGAGCCGGAGAGCTACGGCCTCGACCGCCTGGCCATGATGATCGGGTACGGGTGTTCGCCTCGGGCGTCGATCGCGCTGGCCAAGGCCGCCAAGGCGTACGCCTTCATCAAGCGGCGGGGTTACGTTATTCCGGAGGACGTGCGGGCCGTGTGTCCGGACGTGATGCGCCACCGTATCGGTCTGACCTACGAGGCTGAGGCCGAGAATGTCACCTCCGAGGATATTATCACCGAGATATTGAACACCGTAGAGGTGCCGTAGGGTCGGAACGGCGGTTTGCCGTGTATTCTTGGATTGCGGGTTTGCGCCGGGGTTGCAGGTATATGCCTCTGCCGGCCGGGGGGGGCTGCGGCGGGGCGCTTTAGCGCGGAGCCGAAGTAAGGCTGGGAGCGAGAAGCCGCCATTCGTTAGAATGGCCGGGCCGCCCCGAGGGGGCTGCCCGAACCTCCAAGAGCGAGAAGTTTGGTTCCCATGGCAATGGCAGCCTCAGCGCCCGACGGCTTTTAAGCCGTCCGGGGGGCGGCGCGAGGCCGAACCCGCAAAGAGCGAGTAGCAGAGTCCTTTTGCGCAATCCGCAGGATTGCCGGGCCCGCCGTCAAGCGCCTTTGGCGCTTGGCCCGGTGGCGGCAGCCCGAGCAGAGGGTAGTTCTGGCCCGGTTGGAGTGCCCAGCGGCACCGGCGGCCCGAAAACGACAGAGCGAACAGCCCGAACAGAGAGTAGTTACAGCCGGCAAGACAGACCCCGCCAGCGCGTACATTACCGTAAACCATGAAAGAGAACGAAGAAGACATACTCCGGAAAGTCCGCAAGATCGAGATCAAGACCCGCGGCCTTTCCAACGACATCTTCGCCGGGAAATACCACTCGGCCTTCAAAGGTCGCGGCATGGCCTTCAGCGAAGTGCGCGACTACCGCATCGGCGACGACATCCGCGACATCGACTGGAACGTTACCGCCCGGAACCGCAAGCCCTACATCAAAGTGTACGAAGAAGAGCGCGAGCTGACCATGATGCTTCTGGTCGACGTCAGCGCCTCGCGCATGTTCGGGACCCAAGGCCAGCTCAAGAAAAACCTTATTACCGAGATCGCCGCCGTTCTGGCCTTTTCCGCCGCACAGAACAACGACAAGATCGGCTGCATCTTCTTCTCCGACCGGATCGAGAAATACGTGCCCCCGAAAAAAGGACGCCAGCACGTACTGCGCATCATCAGCGACCTCGTCGATTTCGAGCCCGCAGGGAAAGGGACAGATATAAACGGAGCATTGCGATTTTTCACCAACGTGATGAAAAAGCGGTGCACCGCATTCCTGCTCACCGACTTTATGGACCTCTCCCGAGAAGCCCCCGACCAGACAATGGCAGTGAACTTCGAGGAAGGTCTGAAGATCGCCTCGTCGCGGCACGACGTAGTGGGGCTGCGGATATACGACATTCGGGAGACCACCCTGCCCGACGTAGGCATCATCGAAGTGCAGGACGCAGAGACCGGGCGGAAAATGTGGGTAGACAGCGCCTCGGCCAAAACCAGGGACAGCTATGCCCGGTACTGGGAAACCGCCTCCGCCGCCATAGCGCACACCCTGACCAAGTGCCGCATCGACAGCGTCAGTGTCGCCACCGGAGAAGATTATGTGGCCGCCCTGCTGCGGCTATTTAAGATGCGATAATCCGAAGAGATGGACTGCCCCCCCATATCCCCCGCTTTTTCGGAAGCCCGCACCCGCGCGGAAACTCAGGTATAAGTACAGCCGATCATCCCGAGCCGCAGGGATAAAAGGATAAAAAGAGGCAGACACAAGCCCCGCCTTCGACACTATAAAAACAATTAGCATCTCAGCGAACGAATGAGACGAATCAGGATATATTGCCAGCTACTGCTGGCCGGCGCCCTCAGCATCGGCCCCTCCTCCGCCGCTTACGGGCAGAGCTCCCCCCCGCCGCCCGAAGTGCACACCCGCTTCACGCCCGACACCATCATGCTCGGCGACCAGTTCTACCTGCACCTCGACATCGACAAAGACATCGCCCAGGAGATCCGGCTGCCCCAGTTCGAAAAGAACCGGCTCACCCCCCAGATCGAAGTGCTCGGCATCGACCGCGTTGACACCCTCAGCCGGCACGGGCGGCGGCTCCAGGTGCGCGTCACCTACCGCCTGACCAGTTTCGACGAAGGGACCCATACCCTGGGCGGATTTCCCGTCGTGTGGTCCTCGTCGCCCGACCAGACCCGGAACGGAAAAGCCGACACCGTGCTCGCACCGGAACAGATTCTTAATGATGCGGCGACCACCGAGATCTACACCGCCAAACAACAGATAT
>CAZAPI010000173.1:0-3347 GCA_964486945.1 uncultured Rikenella sp.
TCACCGAAATCGACTAATACGAAGCCAAAATGCGCCACAGGCACCATCATCTGCGCAGGCAAGGATGGGGTTTTCTTCGTTCTATTTCAACATCCAACCGCGAACCGCATTCCTGAACGGCGCAGCCCATGTCCGTAACTTTCCCGGCCACTGCGTACAGGAGTGACGAGGAGACGACGGGGGAGACGATTAGCCCCCGCCGCGGGTCGGAAAATAAGATTCTAATTGTTATTCCGGGCATCCACGCCCCACAACAGCTTGTTGCGAAGCGTCTTATAGAACGAGTTCCCCGCCGGACGGATCACCCGCAGCATGTGCGGAGCCTTGGCCAGTTCGAACGCCGTGCCGTCCGCCACCAGACACTCCCGGTTGTCGATCGTAGCAATCGCCCCCTCCCCGTTCCGCGTCATCACCTTCAACGTAACGACACTCGTATCCGGCACCACCAACGGCCGGATATTGAGGTTGTGCGGCGCGATCGGCGACAGGATCAGGCACCGGCAGCCCGGAGCGAGAATCGCTCCGCCGACGCTCATCGAATAGGCCGTCGATCCGGTGGAGGTCGAAACGATCACCCCGTCCGCCCAATAAGTCGCCACATTCTCGCCGTCGATCCCGATCTCCACCGAGACCATCGCCGTGCCATCCTTCTGTATGGTGAATTCATTGACAGCCAACCCCTTTACATCTCCGGCCACCTGCAACAAAGTGCGTTCCTCGATGGTAAAACGGCCGTCCCGGAGCTCATCTAAAGCCTTGCCGATGTCCTCCAGCGCCACGGCCGCCATAAACCCCAGCCGGCCGGAGTTGATCCCCAGGATCGGGATATGGCTCTCGCCCATTTTCCGCACGGTGCTCAGGAACGTGCCGTCGCCGCCGAAACTCAGCGCCAGGTCATACCCCGACGGGCCTTCGGGATTGAGCGTAAAGTCCAACCCGCGCCGCCGCAGCTCGTCGGTGATGATCGGCAGCGAGAGGTTCTCGGGACGAGAGTAGAGGGCGATTTTCATAAAACGGTGGCTCAAAAATTGCTATCTTTGTAGTTTGAAGCGTTCGTCCAGGCCATCCACAGGATGGCGCGGGCCGCAGCTCCCGGCGGAGGCCTGCACAAGGCAGTTGTAACCCGGTGTACCCGCAACACCGCCGGCTCCGACATTACAGACGAACTAAACCGAAGCAAAAATAATCAAAATATGACCAAGTTAAGCGTAAACATCAATAAGATCGCCACCCTGCGCAACTCGCGGGGCGGCAATATGCCCGACCTACTCGAAGCCGCGCGGAACATCGAGCGGTTCGGCGGCCAGGGAATCACCGTGCATCCCCGGCCCGACGAACGGCACATCCGGTACGCCGACGTGCGGGCGCTGAAGCCCATCCTCACCACCGAATTCAACATCGAAGGCTATCCCGGCGAGCGGTTCATCCGACTGGTCAACGAAGTGCGGCCCGCACAGGTGACACTGGTGCCGGACGGACCGGACGCGATCACCTCCAATGCCGGGTGGGACACCATCGCCAACCGGGACATGCTGACAGACATTGTGGCTCAGTTCAAGGCCAACGGAATACGCGTTTCCATCTTCGTGGATGCCGACCCGAAGATGGTCGAAGCGGCGGTAGCGACAGGAACCGACCGCGTGGAACTCTATACCGAGGCCTACGCCACCGGCTATCCCAAAAACCGGGAAGCGGCCATCGCGCCATTCATGGCAGCAGCGAAAACCGCAGGAGAATGCGGATTAGGCGTCAATGCCGGACATGACCTGAGCCTCGAAAACCTCGAATACTTCGCAGCCAACATTCCGGGACTGCTGGAGGTTTCGATCGGACACGCCCTGATCTCCGAAGCCCTGTACCTGGGATTGGAAAACACCGTACGGCTCTATTTGCAGAAACTCCAGAATGCAGCCAATGGGAGAAAATAACCGGGCGCTCACCGATCCCCTCTTCCGCCGGATCGGCGCCATCGCCGACCGCACAGGCGTGCGGGCTTACGCGATCGGCGGTTTCGTGCGCGACTACTACCTGTTGCGCCCCTGCACCGACATCGACATAGTGGTCGTGGGCGGCGGCACCGGCGGCGGGATCGCCGTGGCCGAGGAGCTGGGGCGCCAAGTGGGAAGCAAAGTCAACGTATTCAAGAATTTCGGCACCGCCATGCTGCGCGTCGGAGAATGGGAGGTGGAGTTCGTCGGGGCGCGCAAAGAATCGTACCGCGCCGACTCGCGCAAGCCCATCGTCGAGGACGGGACGATGGAGGACGACCAGCGGCGACGGGATTTCACCATCAACGCCATGGCCTTCGGGCTGAACGCCGACAACTTCGGCGAGCTGGTCGATCCGTTCGAAGGGATGGAAGACATGGAAGCGCAGCTGATCCGCACGCCGCTCGACCCCGACACCACCTTTTCGGACGATCCGCTCCGGATGGTGCGTGCCATCCGCTTCGCCACCCAGCTCGACTTCCGGATCGAGCCGGAGACCTTTGCGGCCATCCGCCGCAACCGGGAACGCATCAAGATCATCTCCCGGGAACGGATCGCCGCGGAGGTGGAAAAGATCATGCGCTCGCCGCGGCCGTCGAAAGGATGGCGGCTGTTCGACGAAAGCGGGCTGCTGGAACTCGTTTTCCCGCAGCTTACCAAGCTAAAAGGAGTCGATACCGTTCGCGGGCGGGCACATAAGGACAACTTTCTCCATACCATGAAAGTGCTGGACAATATCGTGCCGAATACGGACAACGTGTGGCTGCGGTGGGCGGCCCTGCTGCACGACATCGGCAAGCCGCGGACCAAAGCGTGGGACGACCGCGTAGGCTGGACATTCCACGGCCACGAGGTGGTCGGTTCGAAGATGATACCGGCCATTTTCCGCGAACAGAAGCTGCCGATGGACGAGCGGATGAAATACGTCCAGAAACTCGTTTTCCTGCACCTGCGCCCCATCATCCTCTCGGAGGACGAGGTGACCGACTCGGCGGTGCGGCGGCTTCTGTTCGAAGCGGGGGACGACGTCGAGGAGCTGATGACCCTCTGCGAGGCGGACATCACCTCGGGCAACGATGCCAAGGTGCGGCGTTATCTGAACAATTTCGCGCTGGTGCGGCGCAAGATGAAGGAGATCGAGGAGAAAGACCATATCCGCAACTTCCAGCCGCCGATTACGGGCGAGATCATTATGGAGACTTACGGCATACCGCCTTGCCGGGCCGTGGGGGTTATCAAGGAAGGGATCAAAAATGCCATCCTGGACGGCCGGATACCGAACCAGTACGAGGCGGCATACGCCCTGATGGAACGGTTGGCCGCAGAGGAAGGGCTGACTAAGATTCAGTAATCCGTACG
>CAZAPI010000174.1:0-3331 GCA_964486945.1 uncultured Rikenella sp.
CCAAAGGAGGGTGCCGTGGACACTCCGCCAGGGCTGTAACTACCCTATATAGCCCGCCCCCAGCGAAGTATACTCCCGGTTCGAGTGCCCAGCGGCACCAGCCCGCCACCCCGGGCGGCGGGCTGACCGCGGACGCAAGGGGACTTTTCCCCTTGCCTGCGACCGGCAAAAACAACCCTACGGCTAAAGGATCAGCATCGCGTCGCCGTAGGTGCCGAACTTATACCCCTCCTTCTTCGCCGTCTCGTAAACGTCCATCAGCTGGTCATAGCCCGCGAACGCCGACACCATCATCAGCTGCGTGGTAAGCGGCAGGTGGAAATTGGTCACCATCGAATTGGCCACGCTGAAATCGTACGGCGGGAAAATAAACTTGTTGGTCCACCCCTCGAACGGCTTGAGCATCCCGTCCGTCGACACCGAACTCTCGATAGTCCGCATCACCGTGGTGCCGATCGCGCAGACACGTTTTTCCTTAGCCCGCGCGGCATTGACGATCCGCACCGCCTCGTCCGGAATGAAGATCTGTTCGCTGTCCATCTTGTGTTTGGTCAGGTCTTCCACATCCACCGACCGGAAATTCCCCAGCCCCACATGCAGAGTCACCTCGGCACAGCCGACCCCTTTGATCTCCAGTCTTTTGAGCAGATGCTTACTGAAATGCAGCCCCGCCGTCGGCGCCGCCACGGCACCTTCGGCCTTGGCATAGATCGTCTGGTAGCGCTCCTCGTCGATCGGCTCCACCTTAGGCCGTATCCAGCGGGGCAGCGGCGTTTCGCCGAGCTTGTAAAGGGCCGTCTTGAACTGGTCGTAATCGCCGTCGAACAGGAAACGCAGCGTCCGTCCGCGCGAAGTGGTGTTGTCGATCACTTCGGCCACCAGCGCGTCATCGTCCCCGAAATAAAGTTTGTTCCCGATCCGGATCTTGCGCGCCGGATCGACCAGCACGTCCCACAGCCGCTGTTCGCGGTTCAGCTCGCGCAGCAAAAAGATCTCGATCTCGGCACCGGTCTTCTCCTTGTTGCCATAAAGCCGGGCGGGGAAAACTTTCGTATTGTTGAAGATCATCACGTCGCCCTCCTTGAAGTAGCCGATGATGTCTTTGAACACCTTGTGTTCGATCTTTCCGCTTTTACGGTCGAAGACGAGCAGGCGCGATTCGTCGCGGTTCTCGGCGGGGTATTTCGCCAGCATGTCGGGCGAGAAGTCGTACTTGTACTGCGAAAGTTTCATATCGTTAATGTACTGTTTTAGGCATGAATGGTTCGTTTGTTCAGAGCCGTTCTTCGGAGGTCTGCGCCCGGCGCGGAGAGACGCTGGAACTCAGCTGCCCGCTCTCGGCCGCATCACGACAAAGACAGCCCCCCGACAGCTCGATGAAAATAAACAAACGGTAAATTGATATACGGAATTACGCCGGATTTGTTTCAACGGTTGGCTCTCCGGGCCATAATTCGGACTGCAAAGCCTCCAGCGTGACGCAATCCTCGACCCTGTAACCGCCGCTACGCACCCGCTGCAATGCCACCAGATGGCCGCCGCTTTGCAGCCTCTCTCCCAGGTCGCGCGCGAACGAACGGATATACGTTCCCTTGCTGCACGCAATCCGCACCGTGACCCGCGGCGCCTCCGGCAATTCACAGGACTCCACATGCGCCGAATAGATCGTAATCAGGGCCGTCCGCATCCGGACCTCCTCGCCCTCGCGCGCATACTCATAGGCCCTTTTCCCTTCCAGCTTCTTGGCCGAATAGACCGGCGGTTCCTGTTCCTGCTCCCCCACGAAACCCTGCAACACCTCCTCGATCCGCTCCCGCGTGATATGCTCCCACGGGTAACGCGCATCGACCGGGTGTTCCAGGTCGTAGCTCGGCGTGGTAGCCCCCAGTTCGACCGTGGTCAGGTACTCTTTCTCTTCGGCCTGCAACTCGTCCACCCGCTTCGTAGCCCGCCCCACGCAGATCAGCAACACGCCCGTGGCCAGCGGGTCCAGCGTCCCGGCATGCCCCACTTTGATCTTGCGGTGGCCCAGCTTGCGCATCAACGTCCGCACCTTCCGCACCACGTCCGTCGATGTCCACCCCAGCGGCTTGTCGACGGGGATTACCAATCCCTCCTCAAACGGATAGTCCGGCCCCAATGTTTCCAATAAATTTCCTGTCATGTAAAAATTATCCGAGGATGACCGCCACGATCCCGGCCATGGCGCAATAGAGTGCGAACCACCACAGTTTACCGCGGCTCACGATGCTGATCATCACCTTGCAGGCGAACAGTCCCGACACATAAGCCGCCAGGAATCCCGCCGCCAGCGCGTAACCGGAGATCCCCGATGCCGCCGGCGCGAACTCCCCTTTCAGCAGTTCGAGGAAAGCCTCCCCCAAAATAGGGACAAGCACCATCAGGAACGAGAATTTCGCCAGCTGCGCGCGATCGTCGCCTAAGAGCATACCCGTGGCGATCGTCGAGCCGGAGCGCGAAATCCCCGGAATCACCGCCACGGCCTGCGCCAGCCCGATCACAAAGGCATCTTTGGCCGTCACCGAATGCTGTCTCTTCGGCTTGATGAAATGGGTCAGCAGCAGCAAAGCCGCCGTCACGAAAAGCATGCACCCCACGAAGCGCACCCCGCTCCCGAACAGCGTTTCGACTTTATCCTTGAAAAACAAGCCCACGACAAGCACCGGGATCATCGAAACAACGATCTTCACAAGATACCGGGATTCGGGATTGGCCTTGAACTTAAGCCCGCCGCGCACGAGCCGCACGATCTCGCCCCAGAATACGGTGATGGTGGCCAGTACCGTAGCGGCATGCACCAATATGGCGAAAGTGGTATTGTCCACGTCGGTGCCGAGGATATTCCCCAGGATAACGAGGTGCCCGGACGAGCTGACGGGCAGGAACTCGGTCAGCCCCTGAAGCAGACCGAGCAGTATAGCATCGATGGTTCCCATTATTCGGCTTTGGTGTCAGGATTCCCGGCTTTATCGCTTTTAGGCCGATACATAATGGCATATATCTCGAAGGCGAACCCCGCCAGCAACAGCAGCGGCGCAATATACAGCCGCCGGAAGTCGAACATCCCGTAATTGAACTCGGTGGCGGGATCTTCGCTGCCCCCGCCGCTGAGCAGGATAAATCCGAGGATAATGGCCGCGATCCCGCTGAGGATCATCACGTAGTTGCGTTTGCCTAACGGCATCGCCGGGTTCTCCACCGCCGGCTTCACAGGTTTCTTTTTCATATCGTATGTTCTATCGTTCGGCATTTGCAGGGTTAATTATCGAAGTTATTACATCGATATTAGTCGGCGAACGTAGCGAGCCGT
>CAZAPI010000175.1:0-3301 GCA_964486945.1 uncultured Rikenella sp.
GGAGGCGGTCGCCGCACAGCCTCGCTCCGCGCGGCTGGCAAAAGGATTGCATCGGTACCCTGTGGGAGGCTTCGGGCCGCGGGGAGCAAGCTATGGCCTTATTTGTCCCCCCGCACGCCCTACGGGATCGCCCGCGGCCGGGACACCGCTGACGCGGGTTCTTTTTCCGCTCGCCTGCGACCTTTAGGTCGCGCGCCCCGAACCGACGCCGCAGCCGAGTTGCCATTAGGCTCGCCTGAATGGCCGAGGCGCAAGGAGGAAGCCGGAACGGCAACCCACCCCCGGGAAGGCTGCGGGCTGACCGCCAAACTGTCGTTACAACCGAAACCGCCCCTTGTCAACCCGCCGAACAAACCGAAGGCCGGGTTTTTCCCATGGGAAAAACCCGGCCCGAATATGGATCTCCGGTTCCGGAAAAAGGAGATTACTCCTCGATCTTCATGTTGTGGTACACCCGCTGCACATCCTCGTCCTCCTCGAACTTTTCGAGCAGCTTCTCGATCGTCTCCCGCTGCTCCGCCGTGACCTCTTTCTGGTCGGTCGGGATGCGCTCGAACTCCCCGCTCAGGATCTCGTAACCTTTCTCCTCCAGGTAGTTCTGTATCTTGCTGAACGCGTCGTACGCCCCGTAGATCATGATCTCCTGTGCGCCGTCTTCGTTCTCCTCGGAGAACACTTCGTCCACCCCGTAGTCGATCAGCTCCAGCTCGAACTCCTCGATGTCCAGCCCCTCCGGAGCCTTGACCTTGAACACCGATTTGCGGTCGAACATGAAGTCCAGGCTGCCCGTGGTGCCCAGCGAACCGCCAGCCTTGTTGAAATAGCTCCGCACATTGGCCACCGTGCGCGTGTTATTGTTGGTAGCCGCCTCCACCACGATGGCGATGCCGTACGGCCCGTAGCCGTCGTACTGGATCTCCTTGTAGTCCTCCGTGTCTTTCGAGATGGCCCGCTTGATCGCCCTTTCGATATTGTCTTTGGGCATATTCTCCGACTTGGCCGTCTGGATCAGCATACGGAGCCGCGGGTTCGAGCCCGGGTCCGGCCCCCCTGCTTTCACGGCGATCACGATCTCTTTGCCCAGCCGGGTGAACGTCCTGGCCATATTACCCCAGCGCTTGAGTTTACGCGCCTTGCGGAATTCGAAAGCTCTTCCCATAACTCTTTGTTCTGTTGAATCGGTTTTTATCAGTGCCGCAAAGGTAGGGGTTTTTCGGCGAAAATGAAAAGCCGACTTTCGCGCCGAAACGCTATCTTTGGGAAACGGTTTCGTGGAGCTGTATGCTTCGTGACCGCCCGGAGCCGGGCAGAGGCTGCCGGCAAAAGCGCGGCGGCCGTCCGGATACGGAAAATTTCCGCAACCGGCGGCTCGCTGCGGAGGACATAAATTACTCCGACTCTACTCAGGCTGTGCGGCCCTGACGGTTCGCAGCCTTTCGGACAAGAAACAAGACATACCATGACCGACAGCCAACGAAGAGACCTGCTCCGCCTGGTTTGGGGCCACCGCCTGTTCGGGGAGGAGGAGATCGTCCTCCCCGGCGGGGATGCGCGTGTGGAGAGCCCAGGCTATGCCCCGGAAGCTACCACAGACCTGGAGAGCGCTCCCGGACCGGACTTCGTGAACGCCGCTGTACAGTGCGGCGGAACGGTTTTATACGGAGCGGTGCGGATCGACGGGAGGTCGTCCCAGTGGCGCGACGGAGGCAGGATGACCGATCCCGCTTTCGACGGGGTGATGTTCCATGTGGTCGGCGAGCGCGACCGGGTGCTGGTGCGAGACGGCCGGGAAGTGAGAACTCTCGTGCTCCGTCCGGCGCCGGAGCTGGAGGCCCTTTACGAAGAGCTGCTGGACCAGTCGCAGCGGTGCGGGTTCGGATGCACCGGGTTTTTCGGCTCTCTCGAAGCGGTGGAGCAGGGGCAGATACTCGCGCGGCTGGTGGCCGACCGGCTGCGCCGCAAGGCGGCCGAGGTTGCGGACATTCGCCGCTCGCTGGAAGGCGACTGGGACGAAACGGCCTACGTCTGCTACCTGCGCTCGTTGGGGATGGGCGACCGCAAACGCTCTTACGAGGCTCTGGCCCGTTCGGTACCTCTGCGGTGTTTCGTGCGCTGTGCCGGGGATGTGCGGCAGGCCGAGGCTCTGCTGATGGGACAGTCGGGTTATCTGAGCGTGGCGTCTCCCTCGGATCCGAAGATCCGGGAGTGGCAGGATATTTACCTGGGGCTGAAAGAGGTGTACGGCTTACGCAGGCCGGTGGTGTCGTGGGCCGGGGCGGGTATCAGGCCGGCTTCACTGCCGCCGTCGATGCTCGTCCGGGCGGCTTCGCTGCTGGTACGGGCTCCGCGTCTGGCGGAATGTGTGCGGGAGGCTTCCGCTGGCGGAATGAAGCCGCTGCGCGATTTGTTCGGCTTTGCCGAAGTGGGGGTGAGCGCGGAGAAGGTGGACTTGCGGATTGTCAATTTCGTGATCCCGCTGCTGGCGGCAATGGGGCGCGAGGCGGGCGACGCAGGTTTGCAGGAGCGGGCGCTGGCTCTGTACGACGAGGTGGCGCCGGAGACGAACCGCTACACGCGGCTGTGGTCGGCGGTTTTCGACCTGCGCAGTGCCTCTGATTCGCAGGCGGTGATCCAGCTCTGCACGGTGTATTGCGCCCGGGGACGCTGCGGGGAGTGTCCGGTGGGTGTGTTGCGGCTGGTGAGGCTGTGGAGGATGATTGGCGACGGGCGGCGATAACCGGGCGGAAGACGCAACTTCGCCCAAGGCTTCGTTGCTTAATCCCGCAGGCGGTCGCCGAAACTGACTAATGCGAAGCGTAACCCGGAAACTTAAATAAGGCGACCCCGGAAAAATGCTGCACATCGGCTTCTGCCGACACGAACCTAAAGTAACGGTTTACAACAACAAAGAGTGGCAAAAAGAAATCCGTAAGACTCTGCCGACACGAACCCAAGAAAACGGATTACAGCAACAAAGAGTGGCAAAAAGAAATCCGTAAGACTCTGCCGACACGAACCTAAAAAGTAACGGTTTACAGCAACAAAGAATTGCTGAAAGAAGTCCGTAAAGCTCTGCCGACACGAACCTTGGGAACGGACTACAGCAACAAAGAGTTGCAGAAAGAAGTCCGTAAAGTTCTGCCGACACGAACCTAAAGTAACGGTTTACAGCAACAAAGAGTTGCTGAAAGAAATCCGTAAGACTCTGCCGACACGAACCCAAAAGTAACGGATTACAGCGGTTTTCGGTTGCGGAGGGCGTGGGTGATGGTCAGCTCGTCGGCGTACTCCAGCTCGTCGC
>CAZAPI010000176.1:0-3237 GCA_964486945.1 uncultured Rikenella sp.
CTTCACCGTTGAGATTCGCATAAATCTATTTCGTAATTTTGAAAGACGAAATAACTGCAGCACTGTCTACAATCACAGCTGGAGGATTGTCACTATTTTTTGAAGGATCTATCGCCCAATGCACCCCATCACCGGTACCTCGATAAATCACAGCATGTCCCTCCGTTCTATCTGTTGAATCCGGGTAATAATTCATAATCACAGCAGAATTCTTATCGTTATGCCAACTATTTACAGGTTGGTTATTCACCGGAAATGAAGACACGTGATCTGCCCCATAGAAATGTTGGAGCGTGAATTCCATACTGCCGGCAGGCACACCGGCTCCGAATCGGTCGTTGATCCATGAATTCGACGTATCATACGATGGGCCAAAGCCCATATTCTCATGTATCCATCCGAAACAGCTGGCCACACAATCGCTTTTAAACGGGTCTTCAATCTCGTCGACACCTTCTCCTCCTCCCGGTTTGCGCACGCGAGGAGCTACACGCGTAACAGACAGATGGGAAACAATCTTGGCATTACTATTTTCGATCGTTTGAGTCAAAAAGGCGAAAACCTCCGGCGAGACGTTGATCTCCTCGGCGGCATGAACATCCATTTCCCATAATCCATTGGGTTTTGAAAATTTCACTCGTTTAGAAACTTCCATAATTACCTCCCAGTCTTCGTCAGAGGCTATACCGGTTCCATCGTAGCCGGTCGTAAAATCCAGATACGGCAACTCTTCCGCCGCTTGGCTTCGCGCACTTTGCGGCGAAACCGGCCCCTCGTCGAAGCTCTGCTTTTGACAAGAAGTGACCACAATCGCCGCCGACAGACAAAAACTCATCGCCAAAGCAGCTACGATCGATCCGTTACGCAATGTATTTCTTTTCATAATTGGGTAAATATCTAATGGTTCTACTTTAATTCAACTTGCTTTTTAAAAACATAAGAGACATTTCACTCCTCCACCATCAAACTCCCTTGTAAAATTAAAACTTATAATTGCATTTTACAATGTCGCAAATTTATTTTTTACAAACAACCAAACTTATGGCGCATCAACCAACCGGCGCATTTCATACCGAATGGCCGTAACCGTCGCCGAAGGGACCTTGACCTCCTTCGCCAGTATCCGTTCGGCCAAATCGCGGGCCTCCGCCTCTCGTCCCGTCGCCGTATAGATCCCCACCAACTTATACAGCGGCATAAACCGATTCGGACACATCGCCGCCGCTTGGTCGAAAGCCCGTTCCGCTTCGTCGTACCGTTCCAGTTTGAGAGCTGCCTCGCCCCGCAACAACTCCACATAATAATCGGCCCACAACCGTCCGCACGCCTCGGCCACCGCCAGCCCCTCGGCATATTCCCCCGCCTCGTTCAGCACATAAGCAAAATTGTATAGGAAATAGCGATTCCGGACAAATTCCGGGTACAACTCCCGATAACGCGACAAGCTTGCCGACGGATCTCCCCGCGTCGCGAGAGAATCGACCCGGTACCAGGCCCGTTGCAACCGCCAATCCGTCACAGTCCAGACACAAAGCCCCGCAGCCAGACCGACCGCTACCCCTCGGGCCAGCCATCGTTGCGGCCAAGGTTTTCCGAAGATGACCCACAGGCTGAACAATGCCATTACCCACGTGAACGGATAGAATAGCGGGTAAGAGAACAAAGAGAATACCCCGATCGCCAGCAGACAGGTCCCGGCCGCTCGCACCGCCGGGTCTCGTCCGACCGCCGCCCGTCGATAACGGCGCACAACGCCCCATCCCAACGCTACCAATACCGCCACGCCCAATAACCCATAATCGACCGCCACAGACAGGTATTCGTTGAACGGATGTTGAACAGAATCGGCCAAACGGACGTAAGGGCTGTCGGGATGTGTCCGGAAATAGTCGGCCTGGTAATTCATGTAACCGGCGGCGAATCCGCCGGGCCCATGGCCGAACAGAGGTTCGCCCTTCACCATCTCCAACGAACAGCACCAGATAAGGAGTCGCCCGTCGGCAGAATCTCTTTTCAGGAAATAGAGTCCAGCCAGCAACAAGAACGCCGACAGCACGCCCCACAGCAAAAGTTTCCGGCGTCCGACCGTGCCGCCGATACGCACAGCGAGAACGATTGCAACGCATACCATCCCGGCACGGGAACCGGACAGAATGATTCCAAAGACGATCAGTGTCATGGCGGCGATCGCCGAATAACGTGCCGCCCGGCGTTCTGCTTTCAAAAACGGGAACACGAACGGCAATCCGCAGCATAAAGCCGCAGCGAATCCCGCCGGGTTGTCGAAAGTGCCGATTACACGAAATTTACCGCCGGCAGGCCATAATTGTACGAATTGAAGTGTGCCGACGATGACCTCCGCAAGGCAGGTGGCAACAACAGCGGCACAAAGTTGCATCGTTTGTTTTCAGAACCGGCCACGATCGGGATTTCCAACAACAGTCGCAACCGCTGACACCGCTGTAATACCGAACGCGAAAGCATACCATTTGGGAAGTACCCTGCTGTCAATGAAAGCATCAGAGGTCGTCAACAGGGTACCCGCACAAAGGATAGCAAACGCAAACGGAAAGAGATAAGATCGAAACAAGGGTCGCATGCAGGTTTCGTTTACCGAAGGCGACGCTGTCGTCTCCGATTTTTCAGTCAATATACTCATTTATACGGCATCCGATGCAGAAACTTCCACAAAAAAGCTCGGCCTCAATCGATTCGATATGTTTTGGAAAGAGGATGATGGCCGGATAGCTCAGCTCGATGCGTAATTCGTTATCCGTATGGTCGATCTTCGGCTGTATGGAGGCCAATCGATCCATCAGGTGGGGGCCGGAATGTGATTGTGCATTCCGTTTCGACAGCGGTTTCAAATGCGGTTCGTAATCGATTCGGGCGATAGCGGCCTGCCGTTTCACCAACAGCTGCATGATATCCGTCGCAGCTTCGGCGACGGAAACATTGAACGGAACCGTTCGGTCATATTGTTCGGTCAGCATACCGCAAAGGTGCTTCGCCGCGACCCCTCGCGAAAGGACACAAAAAAGGCCGGCACCTTGCGGTGTCGGCCCTATCATGAAGAAAACCGGATAACGTTTTACGATTCGCTTTCGAGCATTCGTTTGATTTTGTATTCCGACTCGGCATTACGGTTCGACCGTTCCAGTTCTGCGTCGAGTTCCTCCATTTCCCGATCGATGATTCGCTGGCTGAATTCCCAATCGAGACGAATCTTCTCTTCGA
>CAZAPI010000177.1:0-3234 GCA_964486945.1 uncultured Rikenella sp.
CGCGACGAGTTTTGCAAATGGCAAATGTCCGGTCATATTTCGCAAACAGGAGGAACCAGAAGAGGACTGCGCTCCCGCGCGGGGGCGTGTGCCCACGCCGGGCGGGCGATACTGCGTATCGCATGACCATACAGGTAACAAAAGTTTCTGTGGCAGCGGGGGTCGGAGGAGAGTCGCTGTTTTCCCGCGCCAGCGATAACCTCAGGTCGCGCGCCCTTAATGACCCCGGAACCCATCCGGTCACTCGCCGGGACAGCCGATATTCAATGCAACACCTCCCATAGACCGCCGCTGCAAACCCCCGATCCGAAAATATTTTAGTAATATCCGAAAATATCCATATCTTTGTAGCTGTGAATCAACTAACAACCATTCGCAAACAAAATCACTCAAAATACATTTAACACACACAGCCATGCAGCAATCAATCGACACCTACAACTTCGCAGGCAAACGGGCGATTATCCGCGTTGACTTCAATGTGCCTTTGGACGCTGACTTCAACGTAACCGACGACACCCGCATCCGCGCGGCCATCCCGACCATCAAAAAGGTACTGGCAGGCGGCGGCTCGGTGATCCTGATGTCGCACCTGGGACGCCCGAAGGGTCCGGAGGACAAATTCTCGCTCAAACACATCATCCCGACCATCGAAAAGCTCCTCGGCCAGAAGATCGAATTCGCTACGGACTGCATGGGTGCCGACGCCGCCGAAAAATCGGCCGCCCTGAAACCGGGACAGGTGCTGCTGCTCGAAAACCTCCGCTTCTATGCCGAAGAGGAAGGGAAACCCCGCGGCCTGAAAGAGGACGCCACCGACGAAGAGAAAAAAGCTGCCAAAGCCAAAGTTAAGGAGTCCCAGAAAGAGTTCACCAAGAAGTTGGCCGGCTACGCCGACGTATATATCAACGACGCGTTCGGGACGGCCCACCGCGCCCACGCCTCGACGGCCCTGATCGCCGAGTACTTCCCGAACGACAAGATGTTCGGCTACATCATGGAAGGCGAGTTGAAAGCGATCGACAGCGTGCTGGAAGCGCCGCAGAAACCGTTCACCGCCATCCTCGGCGGATCGAAAGTCTCGACCAAGATCACCATCATCGAATCGCTGATGGAGAAAGTGGACAACCTGATCCTCGGCGGGGGTATGACCTATACCTTCATGGCTGCCATGGGCGGCAAGATCGGCAAATCGATCTGCGAAAAAGACCAGTTCGATACCGCCAAAGCCATTATGGAAAAAGCCAAGAAACTGGGCGTTAACCTCGTGCTGGCCGAAGACGCCAAGTGCGGCGACGCGTTCAGCAACGACGCCAACACCAAGATCTGCCCGGCCAACGACATCCCGGACGGCTGGGAGGGGATGGATATCGGCCCGAAAACGGCCGAGAAGTTCCGTAAAGTGATCGCCGATTCGAAAACGATCCTCTGGAACGGCCCGGTAGGGGTATTCGAATTCGACACCTTCGCCGACGGCTCGAAAGCCATTGCCGAAGCGATCGTGGAAGCTACGGCCAAAGGCGCTTACTCGCTGATCGGCGGCGGCGACTCGGTAGCCTGCATCAACAAGTTCGGGATGGCCGACCGGGTCAGCTACGTGTCTACCGGCGGCGGCGCGCTGCTGGAGTACATGGAAGGCAAAGAGCTTCCGGGGGTTACGGCGATCCGCAAATAGTCCTTCTCAGAAGATACTGTTCACAGGCCGGGGCGGTTTCCGTATGGAAACCGCCCCGGTTATTTTTCGCCCCATAGCGTCCGAACATGCAACGGAATTGGTCGGAGGATATGTGTTAGAATGCACCGTTTTCCGTCCCGGATAGCGCCGACTTAGAATCCCGGGAGGCTGCGCCGCATATTTTATCCCGAAACGCGTCAGAATCTGCGGGAGGAGAAGAGCGTATAGCCGAAGTTGAAGACCAGCTGCCAGTCCGACTTGCCCGTGCTGTACTTGTTCAACGTCAGCGACGCCGGGCCGATGAACGTCTGGTAGACGAGCGATCCCCCGAACACGAACTCCGTACGCTTGCGCAGGCGGTTCCAGATATCCCCCGTCCATCCGTGGTCATAGGCCACCTCCTGCGGCACGAAAGCGTAGGCATACGATTTCAGGTAGAAATTGTTGGCCATGTTGAACACCGGAATCACTCCGGCCCCCAGGTACGACTTCGAACGGAACTCCGGCATGAACATCGTCCGCATCAGCGGGATCGGCTGGAACGCCGGCAGCGACATCGCCGTCACCAGCCGGTTGTCGAAATCCGGATGGTTCGACACCGTCGCCTCCGCCAGGTAGCCGAACGTGAACCACTTCGCCAGCGGGATATACTGCTCGCGCCGGTAACGCACCTCGAACCAGTTTCGGTTCCGCGTCCGGAACGTCGCCGAAGCCCCCGGCAGCGTCCCCGGATAGTAACTCTCCAACCCCTCCGTAAACCGCAGCTGGAGAATATGCTCCTTACCCCCGTTCGGATAGAGGGCATAGTTCAGCGACTGCTCCTGCACCTCGGCCGTCAGGTTCGCGTAGGTGAAACAGCTCCGGTCCGGCTTGTCCGCGTTGGTGAACTGCCCGCGGAAGTAGTAGTCGTCCGTCACCCCCAGCGTCAGGTGCCCCCGGAATGCCGCATTCTCCAGCACCGGGATGGCGATGGAGGTGCTGAACGTATTTTCGTTCCGCGTCCGGTAGCGCCACTCCTTGTCCCGGTAATACCGGTTCATGTGGTTGGCCTTGTAGTCGTAATTGTCGTACGTGTAATTGTACTCCACGAAGAACGGGAACTGCGTGTAGATGTCGTGCCGGCCCCCCACCTTCACCGAGTTGTAGAACGTCCCGAAATAGCCCTGCACGGCATAGGTCGATACGTTGTGCCCAACGGTGCGGTAGCTGAGCGCCGCGTAGCCCTGGTTCAGCGCCGTGGATGAGATGTTGCCCCCCAGCGAGAACCGCATGCTCGCTTGGGTATGGAGCGTCAGTTTCAGCCGGAAAAATCCCGTTTCGGGATTGTAGGTCACCTCCGGAAACTCGCCGTTGAACACTCCGCCGGCCAGCACCTGCATGTATTTCCGGTCGAAATACGCCACGTCGAACAGCTGTCGCGGCTCGATCCCCAGCTGGCGGTAGACGTACTCCGTCTGTTTGGGCGTCAGCCCTTCGATGTCGATCTGTTCGAAGATCAGCGGTTTGATCCGGGCTTTGAAATCCTCTACAAACTTCTGGGCCTGGTTATCGATCATCAC
>CAZAPI010000178.1:0-3212 GCA_964486945.1 uncultured Rikenella sp.
CAAAAGTTTTTGGTGCCGCTTTTTTCAAAAAGCGGCAGTCCCATACGGGGTAGTGATAAAACGAACGGTTAAAAATAAAAAAGGGATTCGGCATTCGATCTGTGTAAGATCAGTTACCGAAAGCCTTTTTAAATTGCGATACCATATCCGTACGCGCAGTGCGTTCCGTGAGCAGTATCATATTGGTGATAGCCTTGGCCGACGAGCAGCCGTGGCCGATAACGACAGTCGAGTTGATGCCCAGCACCGGCGTGCCGCCCACATTCTCGTAATTCAGTCCTTCGAGGACCGGAGAGATCATCCCCTGTTCGTGCAGGATATGGTAGAACCCTTCGACCGTTTTGAGCAGCGTGTTGCCCGAGAAACCGTCGCAGACCACCACATCCGCCACATCCGCCGTCAGCAGGTGTTTACCCTCCACATTCCCCACGAAGTTGTATTTCCCCGCCGCACCCCGCTCCGCCATCAGCGGATAAGTGGCTTTCGTCAGCAGGTTGCCCTTTTCCGGTTCCTCGCCGATATTGAGCAACGCCACCCGCGGGTTCGGGATGCCCAGCGTTTCGCGCGCATAGATGCTCCCGATGGCCCCGTACTGCGCCAGCACCTCCGGTTTGCAGTCCGCATTCAGCCCCACGTCGAGTAGCAGGACATCGCTCCCCGCCACAGTCTTGAATGCCGTGGCGATAGCCGGCCGGATCACCCCCTCGACCAGCCCCACGCCCTGCATGGAGCCCACCATCATCGCCCCCGTGCTACCCGCACTGGCGAAACCGGAAATATCCCCTTCGCACAAATGGCGGAAGCCGACGACGATACTCGAATCGCCTTTCCGGGCGAAAGCCTTTACCGGGTGGTCCCCCATGGCGATGACCTCGGAAGTGTGGACTATTTCGACCCGCGGATCGTCCAGCAGTCCGAACGTATCGTGAGCTTTCAAGGCTTCGCGGTCGCCGAACAGGACGAGGGTCGTCCCTTCCGATAAATGCGTCAAGGCCGTATGGGCACCCTCCACGGTCACCCGCGGAGCAAAGTCGCCACCCATTGCATCAAGGCCTATTCTCATAATTTATGACGTTAGGTTCGTGATGGTTTTGTTACAAACCGGTCGCAAAACAAGTCCCCCGCGAATGTACAGGCGATTTCCTTTGCGACCGTAAGTTACACGGCTGTGTGCGGTTTGTCGAAAAAACCGCGGCCGGAGATTCCAGCAATATGCCGGGTAACGGCAATAATGCCGCCGCCAGGCAGTAGACTACTGGCCTTTAACTTCCATCGCTTTCTTACCCCGGTAGAACCCGCATTCCGGGCATACGCGGTGGTACAGAATGGTCGCCCCGCAGTTGGAGCAGGTAGCCAGCGTCGGCGCTACGGCTTTGTAGTGAGTTCTTCTCTTGTCACGACGGGTCGACGAGACCTTGTGTTTAGGATGTGCCATTTTTCTTTATCTGCTTATTTATTGTATTCTTACTTGTCGTCTTCTTCCAACTCTTTGAGCACTGCGAACGGGCTTTCCGCTTCGTCCGCACCATTTTCATGCGCCAACGCATCGAATTCCTCTTCGCTCACGATCCGGAACCGTTTCAGCATATCGGGATTGCACTCGCGGACATCCGGATGCACCCGCTGGAACGGCAGCGAAAGGATAATGCTCTCGTAAATATACTGCCCCAGATCCAGCGAGTCCTCTGCCGGAGATATCCACAACACCTCCCCGTCACTGTTATTCGCCGCCTCGTGCGCATCTCCCGAGTACTGTTCCCCTTCCGGGATGGACGCGCTGATCTTCACTACCGGATGCCCTTCGAAATGCACCGGACACAGGAATTCGTCCAGGCAGCGGTCGCAGGTCAGCAGCACCTCCGCGTCGATCGTGACGGCCAGTTCCATCATCGAAGCGTGTTTGACCGCCTCCACGCGGACCTCTCCCCGCCCGCTGGTCACCTCCGATTCCGGCCATCGTTCGAAGAAACGGTCGTCGACCGGAAAGTCATACGCGTAGTTTTCGCCCGACCTAAGGCCGTGAAAATCCATCTTATATGTCGGATTCGCGCTCACTGAGGGCTGAATTAGCATCCCGCAAAGGTAATCATAAATTCAGAATTCGCAATGCGGTGGTCATATTTACCCTTGCGGCACGTCCTGCGCCATTTGCGCGGGGTCGGCCGAGATCATGGAGAAATCGCAGAGCACGATAGCCGTCATCGCTTCGACCGCCACCGGTACGCGCAAGGCGATGCAGGCGTCGTGCCGCCCGTGCACGATCAGCGGTTCGACTTTTCCGTCCGCAAAGTTAAATGTTTCCTGGGGGCTCGCGATGCTCGACGTGGGTTTCACCACCACGCGGAACACGATGGGGTTCCCGTTGGCAATCCCTCCGTTAATCCCTCCTGCGTTATTGGTACGCGTGGTGCCGTCGGCCGAGACGATATCGTCGTTATGCTCGCTCCCGCGCATCCGCGCCGCTGCAAAACCGGCTCCGAATTCCACCCCTTTGATAGCCGGAATGGAGAATAAAGCATGGCTCAACACGGCTTCGATGGAGTCGAAAAACGGCTCTCCCCACCCCACGGGAATCCCCGTGGCGGTGCATTCGACAATGCCGCCCAGCGAATCCTGTTCGTCCACGGCACGCTGCACGGCGGCCTCGATATCTGCCGGCTGGGTAAATCCTCCTATCTCCAATATACGGCTCTCCACCTTAACCGACCGGCCCAGTATCTTCTTGGCAATGACCCCGGCCGCCACGATACCGAGGGTGATACGCCCGGAGAAATGGCCGCCGCCCCGGTAGTCGCTGTATCCGTGCCACTTCTCGCGCGCCACATAGTCTGCATGCCCCGGACGCGGCTGGGTCACCAGGTTGGAGTAATCCCCCGAGCGAGTATCGGTATTCCGGAACACCACGGTCAACGGCGCACCGGTGGTATATCCGTTAAAAACGCCGGAAACGATATGCGGTTCGTCGGCTTCTTTGCGAGGGGTGGTACCTTTGGCTCCGGCTTTCCGCCGGTCGAGGTCGACGTTCAGGTCGGCTTCGCTCAGCGCCATACCGGCGGGCACGCCGTCCACAACGATTCCGATCAGTTCACCGTGGGACTCCCCGAATATCGACACCCTGAATTTGCGCCCGAAGCTGTTCATATATTCTTTCTTAATTGTTCGTTTATTTGATTTATCGGAGCCGAGTATAGCACGACCCGATGGGTAGTTAC
>CAZAPI010000179.1:0-3189 GCA_964486945.1 uncultured Rikenella sp.
ACCGAGCAGTAACTACCCTATTCGGCTCCGCGCAAAGGCCGCCGACAAAAAACTACTCCGGCGCCGTTGCCAGCACCAGTTTATACTTGTTATCCCGCGCGATATTCATCACCTTCACCACCTCGTCCACCGGCACCGTTCGGTCGCAATGCAGCGACACCGTCGGCTCCTCCACCCCCTCCAGCCGAGCGCGAAGCCGCCCCGCCAGATCCGCGAACGACACCTGCTCCGTCTCCACAAAATACTGCAAATCAGCCGTGATCGACACCGTCGTGTACGGTTTCTCCTTGTTCATATTGTTGCTTTTGGGCAGCAGCAGCTTCAGCGCATTCGGGTTGATCAGCGTCGTGGAGATCATCAGGAACAGCAAGAGCAGGAAGATCAAGTCCGTCTGCGACGCCGAACTCCCCCCCATATCCACCTTCGAACCCCTTTTGATAGCCATGACTTCCTACCGATTGATGTAACTCCCCCCGGCTCCCGGAATCTCCTTCGCCGTGACAATATCCATGAAAGCGATCGTATTGGCCTCCATCTGGAACACAAGCTTCTCGATCCTCGCCACCAGGAAATTATAGCCGAAATACGCCGGGATCCCCACAACCAAGCCCCCCACCGTCGTGATCATCGCCGTATACATACCGCTCGCCAGGATCGAGAGATCCACCGAGCCCCCCGCCGCCGCCATATCCATGAACGCCTGCACCATCCCCAGCACCGTCCCCAGGAAACCGATCATCGGCGCCCCCCCCGCCGTGGTCGCCAGGAACGGCAGGCCGCTCTCCAGACGCGAGACCTCGAGGTTCGCCACATTCTCGATCGCCGCCTGAACATCCGCTTTCGGCCGCCCCAGGTTCATCAGCCCCTTTTCGATCATCCGCGCCACCGGGCTTCGCCGCGCACGGCAGAACTGGATCGCCTGCTCCACCTTGCCCTCATAGATCAGGTCCCTGATCTTGGCCATGAAACCCGCGTCCGTTTTGCCCGACGCCTGACGGATCAGCCAGAACCGTTCGCAAAAGATAAAGATCGTAATGGCCGAAAGGATCGCCAGGGGGATCATCAGCCAGCCCCCCGCCAGGATCAGCGAGCCGAGGCCTATGGTTTCGGGTTTGGCCGCCGCCTGCGCGGCCTGCAAAAGCATCATATTCTCAACAGAATTTTAAAAGAAAGCGTTATGCCGACAAAGATAAACATTTTTGACAATCCGTTCCGCCTTTCGCCTATTATCCCCCGCCCCGCACGGCCCCCGGAAGACAGATCAAGACATCCGTTCGGCAGCACATAACAGGCGACGGTTCGATTTTCGTCCCCCAAAAAAGCACCACCTCCATACCACAGTCATACAGGATAAAGAGCCATGCGCGCCCCACCTCCATCCTTCGAGGCAGCCATTTTCAGCCAACGCGACCTCACGATGGAGAAAACCCTTGAAGCAATCCGGCAAATGTAACGGGGCCAAACCCGTTTTCGATTTTTTCGAGGCCCAACGCCCCCCCGGAAGGAACAGCCGATTCACCCGCCTGCGCCGGAAACGAACGAACCTTATAGAAGACCGCCGCCCGACGATTCTTTGTACCAAAATAATTTCCGTTTAGAAATAGAGATCCCGCTCCCCGGCCCGGATACGCTCCAGCCGCTCCCTCGTCAGCTCCGCCGATGCCGCCGGAAGGTCCGCCAGCGCCTCTTCGATCGCCGCCCAGCCCCGTTCCGCCACCTCATCCGACCCGTAATCCGTCAGGTACTCCGCCAGCGTCAGGATCGCATTCGGGCCGCAGAAACGCTTGATAAAGCCCGGCACCGAAAACTCCATGAAATGCTCCCCCGTGCGCCCCCGGCGATAGCACGCCGTGCAGAACGATGGCAGATACCCCCCCGCCACCAGCGTGCCGATAATCTCGTCCAGCGAGCGGTCGTCATTGATGGCGAACTGCCGCGACCCCAGCTTCTCCCCCGCCTCCGGAGCCGCAGAATAGCTCCCGATCTCCAGATGCGTACCCCCGTCGATCTGCGATACCCCGTAACGGATCGCCGCGTCGCGCACCGAAGCCGGTTCCCTCGCCGTCAGGATCAGCCCCGTGTACGGCACCGCCAGCCGCAGCACCGCAATTGCATAGACGAAGTCCTCGTCGCAGACCGGCGAAGCCGCCGGCAGCGACGCCGACGACTCCTTGATCCGCGGGAACGAGATCGTGTGCGGCCCCACTCCGTAACACGCCTCCAGGTGGTTCGTGTGCCGCACCAGCGCCATGATCTCGAACCGCCAGTCGTGCAGCCCCAGCAGCGCCCCCAGCCCCACATCGTCGATCCCCGCCTCCATCGCCCTGTCCATCGCCATCAGACGCCAGTCGTAGTCCGCCTTTTTACCCCCCAGATGATAATGCTTGTAAGCCTCCCGATGATACGTCTCCTGGAAAATCTGGTACGTCCCGATCCCCGCCTCGCGCACCGTGCGGAATCCCTCCACCGTCAGCGGCGCCGCGTTGATATTCACCCTCCGGATCTCTCCCCCCGGTTCCGAGCGCACCCCGTAAGTAGTCCGTACCGTTCGGGCTATGAACTCCGGACTGTACAGCGGGTGCTCGCCGTAGACCAATATCGAACGTTTGTGCCCCGCCTTCTCCAGAGCCGTCACCTCCCGTACGATCTCTTCGTCCGAGAGCGTTTTGCGCACCGTTTCGCGACTGTCCGCCCGGAAGCTGCAATAAGCGCATCGGTTCGTACAGCGGTTTCCGATATAGAGCGGCGCGAATAGCACGATCCGGTTGCCGTAGACCTCCCGTTTGAGCCTCGACGCCGCCTCCAGCACCGGTTCTCTGTCCTCAGCCGAAGCCCCCAGCAGCACCGCCGTCTGCCGCAACGAGAGCCGTTCGCGATCCATCGCCCGCGCGATCACCTCTTGCACCTCCTCCCGCGAAGGTTTACGGTGTTCCGCCAACAGCGCCTCAATCTCTTTTTCGTCGATAAAGGGCAGTCCCGGACGGTCGGGGATACGATAGGTTTGCGGTTTGAAAATCATGTCGGCAACGAAAAAGCGGAGGCCCAGATGCCTGCCGCTTCGCAAAATTACACTATTTTTGTATTTTTATAGCCTTAAGGCAGACATAGGGCGATAGCACCGACAGTTCCTGCGCCTCTGACCTGCACCAGCAAAAGCGACCGCCGCGGGGCCTTAGGGCTTCGCATCAG
>CAZAPI010000180.1:0-3159 GCA_964486945.1 uncultured Rikenella sp.
GGGCATATCACCAAGATGATGGCGCTGGCGTGGGTGGCTCCGATGGTGGGGGCCGTTCGGTACGCCTACCGGAGGCATATGTGGCTGGGGGCGGCGTTGGCCGGCCTTTTCGCCGCGGTCGAGATCTCGACCAGCCACCCGCAGATCACCTATTATTTCCTGTTCGTGATACTGGCGCTGGTTATCAACGAATTCGTTGTCGCCTATAAGGACAAAATGCTGGCCCGGTTCGGGAAAACGACGGCGGTGCTGGCCCTGGCTGCCGCTTTGGCTGTGGGGGCGAATCTCGTGCAGCTCTATTATGTGGCCCAGCACACGCCGGAAACCACGCGCGGCCGCAGCGAGCTGACGGAGGCGACGGTCGATACGGACAACCATACGGGGGGGCTGGACAGGGACTATATCACGGCGTGGAGCTACGGCAAACTCGAAACGCTCAACCTGTTGGTGCCGAACCTCTATGGCGGGGGACATGATTTCGCTTCGGACGGCGAGGTGGCGCAATCGTTGCGGGGGTACGACGTGCCGCGGGGCTTCGAACGGAACCTGCCGTCGTACTGGGGCGACCAGCCGAGTACCGACGGACCGGTGTACATGGGGGCATGTCTGGTGTTCTTGGCCGTATTCGGCCTGTTTGTGCTGCGGGGGCGGCAGAAGTGGTGGATCGCGGCGGTGGCGGTGCTGGCGATATTCCTGGCCTGGGGGCGGCACATGATGTGGTTCACGAACCTGTTCCTCGACTACGTTCCGATGTACAATAAGTTCCGCACGGTGTCGATGATCCTCGTGATCGTCGAATGGGCGGTGCCGCTGCTGGCGGTCCTCGGACTGGCGCGGCTCCGGACGCGGGATGACGCTGACGGCGCTCGTATCCGAAAGGGGCTGAAACGGTCGCTGATTATTGTCGGTGGCCTGACTTTGCTGGTGGGGATCTTCGGGCCGATGTTCAGTAGCTTTACGGGGGCTGGCGACGAGGCGATGGGGTTGCCGGAACAGGTCGTCGCGGCGATGCAGCAGGAGCGTGCGGCGCTGATGCGCACGGACGCTTTCCGGTCGCTCTTTTTCGTGGCGGTGACGGCGGGGCTGGTGTGGCTGTTCGCCAAAGCGAAGATCAAACGCGGCTGGCTGGTGGCGGGGCTGTGCGTAGTCGTGGTGGCGGACCTTTTTCCCGTGGACAAGCGGTATGTGTCGGCGGACGATTTCCGTCCGAAGCGGCAGGCGCTGGCGATTCCGATGACCGAGGCCGACAAGCTGATTCTGCAGGATACGACGGATTTCCGGGTGGCGAATTTCACGCTCAATCCGTTCGCCGATGCCACCACTTCGTACTACCACCGTTCGGTAGGGGGGTATCATGCGGCCAAACTTAGGCGGTATCAGGACCTGATCGACCATCACCTCTCCCGGAACAACATGGCGGTGTACGATATGCTGAACACCAGGTACTTCATCGTGCCCGGCGAGGGAGGCAGGCCGGCCGTGCAGCGGAATCCGTATGCCTGCGGGAGCGCGTGGTTCGTGGACAGCATCGCGTGGGTGGACAACGCCGACCGGGAGATCGCCGCGCTGGACAATGGCGGCGGTTTCGACCCGCATACCACGGCGGTGGTGGACCGGCGGTTCGCTTCGCAGTTGGAGGGGCTGACCCCTGTCTTATTGCGGGCGGATAGTGCGGCGACCATTACTTTGACGGAGTACCGGGTGAACCGGCAGACTTATAAAACGCGGGCGGCGCAGGACGGGGTGGCGGTGCTCTCCGAAATTTACTACCCGAAGGGGTGGACGGCGACGATCGACGGCCGGCCGGCAGAGTATTTCCGGGCGGACTATGTGCTGCGGGCGATCCGGGTGCCGGCGGGCGAGCATACGGTTGTGTTCAGCTTTGCCGCGCCGCATTTCGGCCTGTTGGTGGCGGTGACCCGCGCTTCCTCCGCTATATTGTTGTTCGGGGCGCTGGGTCTGTTGATCGGGATCGGCGTGCGGAGCTGTAAACGACCGGTCGGCAGACAGCATGTGTAGCGCCGGGCGCAAAGGCTGCCGTTGGCACGGGGGCCGAGGAGAGGAAAGATGGTAAAAGGAACAAAAAAGACGCATGGCGTTAGCAACAAATAATTATGGCTGGTAATAAAGGGCTTAAGGCGGACTACTCGGTGGCGACGGTCAGCGTGACGCTGGTGCTGCTGCTGTTGGGGGTGGTGGGGTATATCCTGATCAACGCCTACTCCTCGACGTCGGCGGTACGGAGCGAGCTGCGCTTTTCGGTGATGCTGTCGGACACGGTGACGCAGGCCCAGCGGGCGGGGATCGAGAGGCAGATGGGCATGTATCCGGCCATTGCCTCGTGGCGGTATATTCCGGCGGACGAGGCGGCGAAGGATTTCCAGGCTTATATCGGCACGGATTTCGTGGATTTCCTGGGTGAAAATCCGCTTCCGGCATCGTATGAGCTGACGCTCAATCCGGGCTATACGGATTCGCAGGGGCTGGCGGCGCTGGAAAAGGAGTGCGCTTCGTGGCGGGGGGTGGACGAGGTGGTCTACCAACAGAAGATCGTGGAGGCGGTGATGCGGAACCTGAACCGGCTGAATTATATCCTGCTGGGGCTGGGGGGCTTTCTGCTGCTGGTGACGGTGATGCTGATCTCGAACACATTGCGGCTGGCGGTGGCGGCGCGGCGGCAGGCGATCGCGACGATGAAGCTGGTGGGGGCGACGGCGGGGTTTATCCGGCGGCCGTTCGTGCTGCGCAGCTTTACGCAGGGCGTGGTGGCGGGGGTCTTGGCCTCGGGGTTGCTCTATCTCTTTGCGGACGGGCTGGCGGAGGTGATGCCGGATGTCCGGCTGGTGGCGGACCGGGATACGTTCGCGCTGCTTTTCAGTGCCATGATTTTGGCGGGAGTGACGATTTGCACTACCTTTACGGCCTTGGCCGTCAACCGCTACGTGCGGCAAACCGATTGATGTTTTACAAAGTAGGGTTTTACAAACTGCTTTCGTGCAGCCGGGGTGCCGGCGGCACCGGCCCTGCGCCGGGGGAGGCTGCGGGCTGACCGCTTCGCGGAATACTTACGAAAACCGTAGGGTTTATAATATCATTTATCGGGTCGCAGCCTGCGGAAAGGTTCGCAACCTGAGTTGCGGGCCTCCCGTTAAGGCAATG
>CAZAPI010000181.1:0-3040 GCA_964486945.1 uncultured Rikenella sp.
CTTCTTTCTTTGGTGTCAAAGAAAGAAGATGCCCCGCCGGCATGAGGCGACTAAGAAAACCCCCCGCGGGAGCGGGAATCCCTACCCGGCACGAGGGGTAAAAATTAAAGATCGCTTATTTTTATCCGCATACTCACTTTGGCGGTATAAAATGGGGTCGGATGCCTGGGATGACTGTAACGCGGCGCGTAAGCGTCGTGTTGCGGGCCTCCCGTGGGGGGCGTCCGGCCCGCACGGCTCGTTACGCTCGCTGCCGATATGAGTAACTACAGCTCGGAAACCTATTGGGGTCATAAAAAACGGTCGTGGTACCATACAAAATAAAAGATCGAAGAAGTGTAAAAATAGTATGCAGAAGATCAAAAACGAGGAGTTGGGGCGGCCTACCCCCGAGGAGTTCGCCGCGCAGGAAAAGCTGCCGTTGACGGTGGTTTTGGACAACGTGCGGAGCGCCAATAACGTTGGGGCCTTTTTCCGGACAGGCGATGCGTTCGGAATCGGACGGCTGGTGCTGTGCGGCATCAGCGCGACGCCACCGTCGCGGGATATCCATAAAAGCGCGCTGGGGGCTGAGCTGACCGTAGCTTGGGAATATGTGAAAGATAGCGTGGAAGCCGTGGAACAGCTCCGGGAAGAGGGCTATTGCGTGCTGGCGGTGGAACAGGTGCGGGGAGCGGTTCCGCTGGATAAGCTCGACCTGGAGGCGTTCGTCGGCTTCGGGAAGTTCGCGCTGGTGTTCGGCAACGAAGTGGATGGGGTGCGGCAGGAGGTGGTGGACCTGTGCCACGGGGCGGTCGAGATCCCGCAAGTCGGGACCAAGCATTCGCTGAACGTGGCGGTGAGCGGCGGGGTGGTGCTATGGGAGTTTTTCAGGAGGCTGCGGTAGTTCAGGGTGTTCCGTCGGCTGTCCTTTTCGTCTTCGTACTCGGCGGCCGGAATGGCCGTGGTCGCTGAAGTTATTCTTGCGTAGAAAGGCCGCTGTACCGACTGGAAGCCGCCTCGTTGTCGAGATTGACTGAGATAGTAGCGGTATCCGGCACCTGTCGGGTGTCGAGTGCGATGACCGGCAGTTTCTTTCAGTGTGCACCCGGAACCGATATAGCCTGTGTACCAGTCCCGGTAGCTGCCTTTGGGAAGCCACGCCGTCCCTCGGGTAACGGTCGGTGTCCCTTGTCGTCAACCGGTCGCTGCGTATGGGAGTGACGGGGAGACGAGGGGAGGCGAAAAGCGGTCGACGGTAAACGAAAATCGGGGCGGGTTCCTGTTTGCAGGAACCCGCCCCGATTTTTATATGGACTGCAAAAACGGTTAGTTTACGACAGCGCGTCCGGCGGTCTCGCCGTTGTCTTCCATCTCCATCTCGCGTTGCAGGGCGACCATTTTGATGGCTGTGGCCGCCGCTTCGTCGCCTTTGTTGCCGAGTTTGCCGCCGGCGCGGTCCAGGGCCTGCTGCCGGTCATTGGTGGTGAGCACGCCGAAAGCGATGGGCATGTTCCAGCTGAGCTGCATCTGCTGCACGCCCATGGTGACGCCCTGGCAGACGAAATCGAAGTGCCGGGTGTCGCCCTGGATGACGCAGCCGAGTACGATCACGGCATCGACGTTGGTGTATTCCGCGAAGTATTGCGCCCCCATGGCCAATTCGAAGGTGCCGGGGACCCATTTGACGCTGATCTTCTCTTCGGGACAGCCGGCGGCGCGCAGGGTGGCGACGGCGCCTTCGAGAAGGGCGGTGGTGATGGAGTGGTTCCACTCCGCCACGACGATGCCGAAGGACATTTCGGCGGCCGAGGGTACGGGCCGGTCGAATACGGAGAGGTTCTTCAGATTAGATGCCATGGATTATTCTCTTGGTGTGTGGTGTTTCTGGGATAGAAAACGAAAGTACGGCTCCGGTCTTGTCCGCCCGGGCCGTACTTGTCGGTAAAACGATGGCTCGCGAAAGCGCGATCAGGGCTTTTGTTAGAGCTGTTGCTGTACGCGGGCGATGAATTTCTCGATGTCGCGGGCCTGCATGCTCCGCGGGTAGTCGTTGCGGATGGTCGTGTACTGGTCGAGTGCTTTCCGGAGGTTGCCCAGCTTTTCGTTCGCCAGCCCGGCTTTTTTCAGGTAGACGGGGGCGGTGCCGATGTTATCGCTGAACGCTGCGGCGCGCTCGTAGTATTTCACGCCTTCGTCCAGCTGGCCGAGTTCGACGTATGCGTCGCCGGTCAGGCCGAGGTTCTGCGCGGCGATCAGGGTGCCGGCGGCGTTGTCTTTAAGGGCTTTGTAGGATTTGAACGCGTCGATGGCCTGCTGGTATTCGCCCATGTAAAGGTAGCACAGGCCGGCGTAGTGTTTGGCGATGTTCCCCTGCGGGGTGTTGCCGTACTGGTCGGCGATGGTGAGGAATCCGTCGAAGCTGGCGTTGCCGTTCAGGGCCAGTGCGAAGGAGTCGCGCTCGAACTGGTTCTGGGCCTCGAACATGGCGGCCGAGGCTTTGTCGGCCCGCGGGGCGAGGTAAAGGTATTTGTAGGAGAAGTACCCGCCTACCAGGACGATGATAACGCCTAAGGCGATGAGCATCGCTTTCCCGTTGCGTTCGATGAAGAGTTCGAAGCGGCCGAGCCCCTGTTCGATGACCTGTTCGGGGTCTTGGGTGCGCCAGTTCTTATTGGTTTCTGCCATGATATTGTGTTGTGTCGTTTTTGAAACTGTATGGCAAAAATAGTGGTTTTTTCCGAAGTAGGAAACGGGAGGTGTTTTTTTTCGGCGGGTGGGCTGTTTGTTCGGTGCTGCGGCGGAGCGCTTTAGCGCGGAGCCGCAGTGGGGCGGGTACGGGCTTCCTCGGAACGGCTTGCCGTTCCGAGGAAGCGAGGTTTTGAGCGAGAAGCGCGTTCCGGTAAGGAACGCCGGGCGCCCCCCGAGGGGGCAGGGGTGCCCGAAAACTTAAGGGTGAATAACTTGGTTCCCGCGTCAGCGGCGGCCTCAGCGCCGGGCAGCGAAGCTGCCGGGGGGCGGCGCGAGGCCGAACCCGCAAAGAACGAGTAGCTGAGTTCTT
>CAZAPI010000182.1:0-3010 GCA_964486945.1 uncultured Rikenella sp.
GCCTCGCGCCGCCCCCCCGACGGCTGAAAGCCGTCCGGCGCTGAGGCCGCCATTGCCACGGAAACCCGGCTACTCGCTCCCCGCACCACTGCGGCTCCGCGCTAAAGCGCTCAGCCGCCGAAACCAGGCAACAACACCCCGGACGGGCACGATTTCAGCCCACCGCCCTATGCGGCTCAAAACTCATGCTTCTTGCCGCCCTATCCCAACCCAGCAACCCGCCACAAAAACCATCCGCCGAAAAAAATTACTGATGCTGCGGCCTCAACAAATCAGCCACCGTCTTGACCGGCGCGAATGTGGTAACCGGCACCTCCACGAACACCGTGGTCCAGTCCGCCATCGCCCCGTTCCACAGTCCCGGCAGCTCCTGCGCCTTCAAACTACGACCGTCCTTACTTTTTTCGGATATAAAACCGGTTTTCCTGTCGATATATTGCGTCAGGTCGAATTTTTTTCCTTTAAAATCGCGTACGGCACAAACTAAATCGACCGGATTAAAGTGCGTGCCACCTCCCATCAAAGCCTCGCGCACCGCCGGATCGATCTGCGACGACTCCGCGATCTGGAGCGACAGCGCCCCCGGCATCCCCTGCGACGTTTGCGCCCAAAACGGCCCGCCGCCCGGCTCCCCCTCGTTCCTGACCATCCCGCACACCCTCAGCGGCCTGTCCAGCACCCGCCGCATATCCGCCAAAGTCGGCTCCACCCCCGCCGGAAAACGGTAACACAGCTTTCCCTCGATAAACCGCTTCACTTCAGCCGCATCCACCGCCGCCACTCCCGACGAGGCGTCGATCGCCTTGAGGTACGAAAACACCTCCTGCTGCAATTCCAGTGCCACAGCCGCCAGCGCTTTCTTGTAAAGTACCATGTCTCCCTTAAGGTGATCCGGCACCACATTGTCCACCGTTTTGACAAAGATCAAGTCCGCGTCGATGCGGTTCAGGTTCTCGATCAGCGCTCCGTGGCCGCCCGGACGGAACAGGATCTCGCCCGACTGCGGATCACCCTCCCGGAACGGCGTGTTGTCCGGGTTCACCGCGATCGTGTCCGTAGAAGGCTCCTGTACCGAATAGGTTATTTCGTACTCCACTCCGTACTTCGCCGAAAACGCCCCGACCTTTTCCGCCGCCAGCCGTTTGAAATCCTCCATATGCTCCGGCGACACCGTGAAATGGATCCGCGCCGGCGCCCCTCCGTACAAAGCCACCTCCACCAGGTGTTCCTCCATCGCCGTACGTCCCCCGTCCGCATACTTATGGAACTTGATCAGGCCTTTCGGCTTCCGGCCCAAGCCCAGCCCCGGGTCGTCACCGACGATCGCCGAGATCACCGCCTTCGGATCTTTCATATTGATCCCCAGCTCTTTCATGTCGTCGTAGAACGCAAAATTCTCCAGCCCCGACAGTACCCGCTCCACCGTCGCGCTCGACTTGCCGTCCGCGACATACTCGTACAGCTCCTTGAACATGCGCGACGCCGCCCCCGAGGCCGGTACGAACTTCTCCACCGAAAGCCGGCACACGGACCGCCCATAGAGGGCCGCCAACTCCGCCGCCTTTTCCGCATCCAGTTTCAGAATGCCGTCCCCCGCCACCGCCGCACGGTCGATCGTCAGGTACGGAAAGCCCGCACGGAACGCCTCCAATTGCTCTTCGGCCCGGGCCGGGTCCATGCCCCGCTCCGCCAGCTGCGCATAGTCATTCTGGGTAAACATAGCTCGAATTTTTCGATGGTGATACAGAGTTTAAAGTTAGGTATTATTTTTAAATTTGTAACACCTAAATCGTCCCGAAGCGACAAGATGACCAATTTTTTCGACAATTTCGCCCTCAGGGGCCGCAATACTTTCGGCCTCGACGCCGAAGCCCGCCACTGGGCCGAATTCCGCACTGCCGACGAACTGCGCGACATCATCCTCCGCTGCCGCGAGCAGGGCCTGCCGTGGTATGTCCTCAGCGGCGGCAGCAACATCGTCCTGACCGGAAATTTCCCCGGCACGGTCATCCACCCCGCTGCCGACGGCATCGCTCTTATCGGGCCCGGCCTCGTGCGCGCGGAGGCTGCCGTGGTATGGGACGAACTGGTGGAGTGGACTGTGGAGCGCGGGCTGGGAGGGTTGGAGAATCTCTCCCTGATCCCCGGATACGCCGGGGCCGCCCCCGTGCAGAACATCGGTGCCTATGGCGCCGAAGCCAAGGACACTATCGAGACGGTCGAGTATTTCGATGCCGACACGCTCGAAATCGTCCGTATTCCGAAAGAAGCCTGCGCTTTCGGCTACCGCGAATCCGTTTTCAAAGGTGCCCTGAAAGGGCGCGCCATCGTCACGGCCGTCGAGTTCCGGCTCGCGCCTGAGGCGGATGGTAAATATACCTATAATATAGGATACGGCGATCTGCACGACCGCGTCATGGAGTTGGGCGGTCCTTCGCTGCGGAATATCCGGCAGGCTGTGATCGCGATCCGCGAAGCTAAGCTGCCGGATCCGGCCGTGACCGGTAATGCCGGAAGTTTTTTCAAGAATCCGGTCATCCCGGCCGCACAGGCTGCGGAGCTGCGCGAACGGTATCCGGAGATGCCCGGCTATGCCTGCAACGGGGGCGATGCGGTCAAAGTGCCCGCTGCCTGGCTGATCGACCGTGCCGGTTGGAAAGGGTTCCGCTGCGGAACTGTCGGCGTGCATCCGAAGCAGGCTTTGGTGCTTATCAATCTCGGCGGAGCCACGGCGCAGGAGATCCTGAACCTCGCCCGCCGCATCATCTGCGACGTGGAGCAGAAGTTCGGCGTCACGCTGTCGATGGAAGTCAACGTCCTCTGACCCTTTTCTTTTCCCGGCGGCGGGACGGACCTCAGAGAGCGAATAGCCTGTATTCCTGCTTTAGCGGCGGTCTCAGCGCCGGGCAGCGAAACTGCCGGGACAACGGAACGGCCCGAATCTCCAAGGAAATGCCGATGCAATCCTTTTGCCAGCCGCGCGGAGCGAGGCTGTGCGGCGACCGCCTCC
>CAZAPI010000183.1:0-2992 GCA_964486945.1 uncultured Rikenella sp.
TTCATTTATGCACCGCCCGCCGCGACGCGTGCAGTTACACCTTATGGAGTCATTCCTGGTTTATCTCCGTGCCTTGACGCAGACGGCCCGGGATGGTTGCTGCTGCGGTCGGTTATTCCATTTCGGCGTCGCCGAATTCCGTGCCTGCGGGATTCCACGGATTGATTTCAGCGCTTACGGCCAGCTCGGTGAGGTTGGCGGTGATGATATAGCGGTAGCACATGTTGTACGCAAACGTAGTTTCCTCGGGCAATTTGTAAACCAGCGTACCGCCTTTGTCAGTGGTGACTTTGATGAACTCCGTGCCAGCAGCCCGCGCAGCCGCTCTTCGTCGCCTATAATCAGCATCTTAGCCACAATTCCCGTCCCGTCGAAGATAGACATTTCCGGATCATGAAAAATCGCCCCATCCCGATAAAACCAGAGCAGCAGGCCGAATATCGGCCTGCTGCTCTGGTTAATACTGCCCTGAAAAAGGGGAGCCCGGAACTACTGCGCTTTGCGCGCCGTAGTGCTCCGCGCCGCCGGGGCCTTCGAACGGCTCTCCGCTTTCGGTGCCCGCTTGGCCGCAGCACCGGCAGCAGCCGTTTTCTTCGCCGGTGCCTTCTTTTTCGGCGCCTCCGCCGGAACCTCGACACCCTCGCCTGCCGTCTCTTCTTCGGCAGCCTTGAACGAAGTCATGCCCGCAGCGACCAGCACATTATACCATTGGGCGATCTTCTTGATATCCGAATTGTGAACCCGATCCGTATCGTAATCCGGCAACACCGACCCCATGAGCGCCTTCAGCTCCTCCGGGGCGGCCTTCGACGCCAGCACCACCGGCTTACCCGCATTTTTATCGTAAACCGACTGGAGCACATCCCCCAGCGCCACCTCCGCCGTCTGCGTGAACACCGCGATGTCGCCCAGCGCGCTCACCTTCGTCGCTCCGCCCACCATCGTGCGGCGGCCGTCCGCCAGCGATTCGACAATAATGCCGCCCTTGCCCTGAGCCACGTACTTATACAGCCCCGGCGCGCCCGATATTGCCAAAATCTCCTTTAATTCCATAATCGTATCTAATTGTTAAGAAATTACACTTTTCAAGTGATCCCGGCACAAATGTAGGCAAAAAATCCTAAATCCGCTCCCCCGCCCGGCACAAAGCCTCGCGCAACTCAGTCACCTGCGGGATCAGCAGCCTCCGGTCGTCCGCCACGACCACATAATCCGCATAGCCCAGCCTCGCCTGTTCGTCCATCTGAGCCCGGATACGCCCCATCGCCGCCTCGCGCGACACCCCGTCGCGGCGCATCACCCGCTCCAGCCTCACCTCCGGCGGTGCCGTCACCACCACGATGCAGTCCATCCGCCGCCAGCCTCCCGACTCGATCAACACCGCCGCCTCCTCCACCAGGTACGCCGGCCGATCCGCAACCCCGTCCCGCGCCGAAGCCCACGCCGCGAAATCCCGCTCCACCGCCGGGTGCACCAATGCGTTCAGCGCCGCCAGCTTCTCCCTGTCGCCGAACGCCTGCGCAGCGATACGGGCCCGGTCCAGCCCCGAACCGTCCGGCAGATACGCCTCCGGACCGAAAATTCCGGCAATCCCCTCCCGCAGCGAGCCGTCCGACACCATCAGCGCCTTGGCCCGGTCATCCGCCGTATAGACTTCCGCCCCCATCATCCCCAGCAGCCGTGCCACCGTGCTTTTCCCGCTGCCGATCCCCCCCGTCAGCCCCACACGCAACAGCCGGCCCATCACCGCAGCGTGAAAAAAGGTTCCACAAATTGCGGTTCCACCCGCATCACCTCCGTCCCCGCCGGCAGCGAGTCGATCCGCACCGCATACTTGCCGCTCTTCTCCCCTCTCACCAGGTTATAGTCTACGCAGGCATGCAGCCGTTCCTCGCAGATACGTTCGTAATCCCTGAGCGGGACATTGACCACCACCGTCACCCGCGACGGCACGATCGTGGCCTGCATCCCCTCCGGCATATTATCGACCCTCACCGGCAGCTCCAGCGTATGCTGGGTGAACGGCACCACCTCCGCCCGATAGTCCACCTGTCTGTCCGAGAGCAGCACCCCGTACCGCTGTTCCAGGTCGATCCGCCCCGCCACGGAGGCTTTCAGGTCTTTGTATTTCCGCTGCCGCGTGAAGACCGCCTCCATCGAATCCAGCACCACCCGCGGCCCCCGCACCGCCACCGAGTCCGGGTCGAAAACGATCCCGTCCACCAGCATATACTGCCGCGCCGTGCCCAGTTCGATGCGGCTGCGCACCGGCATCCGCCGGATCTCGACCGGCGACACGCTGATGGTCAGCGCCGTGTCCAGTATTTCATGGATGCGCAAGTCCTTGACGGCAGCGGCCAACGCCCCCGTCAGCGAACTTTTGTCCACACGGAACTTCCGCTCCTGCCCGCGCACCGGCACCAGCGTCAGCTGCGACATCGGGATCACCGCCCGGTCCCCCATCTTCAGCTTGTACGCCATCAGTTTGCCGCCGATCCCTTCGACGCGGCAGTTCACCTCGCCCAACGGTTGCTCGATCCAGAGCTTCGACGAAAAGTCGTTCCGCACCTCGATGGGCACCACGACTTCCGTGGTGTACCGCCCGCCCAGCTTATCGCCGTACCACAGCAGTGCCGCGATCAGCAGGAAAACCCAAAACGAGGGTTTTATGTAATGTGATATTTTTTCGCGTTTCATCTTAAAACAAAGATAAGCAAAAACGCGGCCCGTTAGACCATTCGTTTCTCGGAGAAGTGTTTCTCAGAGTGGCCCGCCCGCTGACACGTAGGTGTCACCTGGCTTGCTGACTGTAACTACCCTCTGCTCGGACCGCCGCTGGCGCGCTCCGCCGTATGGCCTTATTTGTCCCGGCACGTGCCCTGCGGGATCGCCCGTGACCGGGACACCGCTGACGCAGGGCCTTTTGTTACCTGTATAGTCATGCGATACGCAGTATCGCCCGCCCGGCGTGGGCACACGCCCCCGCGCGGGA
>CAZAPI010000184.1:0-2991 GCA_964486945.1 uncultured Rikenella sp.
CCGGTGGGAATTCGGCTTCTGCGGCGATTACGATTTCGGCGTGGGAGGGCGGCTCCAAAGGCCGCTGCGAGGGAGGGGGCAACCTGCGCTACGACATGAACCGATACCTATTGCCGGGCAGCGGCGGCGGAAGGTAACAGCATGGCGGAGTGTCGATAAGGGGAGGCCCCAAAAGGTCGAACGCGACGGGAGGTGCGGTTTTCGTCCGGCTTCCGTGCGAGGTGTTGTCTGTAAATACCCGTCGGCATCAGGCGTTTGGGCAAAAAGAAAAGCCTTACCCGGAGATGGGTAAGGCTTTTTCTGAGTAAACGAACAGTTATCGAATGTTTCTCACGCCCGCGTTCCAGAGGAAGAACGACCAGATGTCCGCCTGCTCCTGGATCGATTTCGACACCGGCTTCCCGGCCCCGTGTCCCGCGTCCGACTCCACGCGCAGCAGGATCGGATTGTCGCACCCCGGAACCGCCGCCTGGGCTGCCTGGAGCGTCGCGCCGAACTTGAACGAGTGCGCCGGCACCACCCGGTCGTCGTGGTCCGCCGTCATGATCATCGTCGGCGGGTAGCAGGTTCCCGGCTTGACGTTGTGCAGCGGCGAGTACTTATAGAGGTACGGGAAGTCGGTCGCATTATCCGCGCTGCCGTACTCCACGACCCAGCCCCAGCCGATCGTGAAGCGGTGGTAGCGCAGCATGTCCAGCACCCCGACCATCGGGAACGTGGCGCAGTAGAGGTCCGGCCGCTGCGTGAGGCACGCTCCGACCAGCAGGCCGCCGTTCGAACCGCCCGCAATGGCCAGTTTCTTCGGCGAGGTGTACTTCTCGGCAATCAGGTATTCCGCCGCTGCGATAAAGTCGTCGAACACGTTCTGTTTCTGCTCCAGCATCCCGGCCCGGTGCCACGCCTCGCCGTACTCGCCGCCTCCGCGGATATTGGCCAGCGCATAGATGCCTCCCTGCTCCATCAACAGGATGTTGGATGCCGAGAAGCCCGGCGTGCGGCTGATGTTGAATCCGCCGTAGGCGTAGAGGTAGACCGGATTGTTCCCGTCTTTTTTCAGGCCTTTCTTGTAAACCAGGAACATCGGCACCTGCGTGCCGTCTTTGGAGGTGTAAAACACTTGTTCGACCTCGAACGCCTCGACGTCGAAATTGACTTTCGTCTGTCTGTACAGGGTCGAGGTCCCGTCCGCAATCGTGTAGCGGTACGAAGTCGGCGGTACGTTGAAGCTGCTGAAACCGTAGAAGACTTCCTTGTCTTCCGCTTTTCCGTCGAATCCGCCCGCCGTGCCGATCCCCGGCAGCGGGATCTCCCGCACCTGGCGGCCCGTCATGTCGTACTGGTAGACCCGGCTCGAAGCGTCCTTGAGGTATCCGGCAAAGACAGCCCCGCCTGCCGTGGTCACCCATTGCAGCAGGTTTTCGCTCTGCGGGATAATATCTTGCATGCCCGATGCCGGCTCTGCCGCGTTCAGGTCCACCGACACCAGCCTGAAGTTCAGCGCATTGTCATTGGTCAGCACCAATGCCCGGCCGTCCGTGCAGTCGATAATCGAATAGTCGTTGGCAAACCCTTTGAACAGTGTCTTGAACGGGGCGTTCGGCAGTGCCGTGTTTTTATAAAGGATCTCGGTGCCGCTCGTTCCCTCCGAACCCACGATAAACAGCCACTTGAAGTCGTCGCTCACGAAGCCCGAAAAATAGCGCAGCGGGTGCGATTTGTCTTCGTAAACGAGTCGGTCTTCGGCCTGCGAAGTCCCCAGCTTATGGAAGTAGACTTTCTGGTACTCGTTTTTAGCAGAATAGGCGCTCGTCCCCTGTGCCGGGGCGTCGTAGCGGCTGTAGTAGAACCCGTCCCGGCCCCAGCTCGCTCCGCTGAACTTGACCCATTCGATCTTATCGTTCAATTGCTTCCGCGTGGCCACCTCCATCACGAAGATCTCGACCCAGTCCGACCCCGATTTCGCCACCGAGTAGGCTGCATATTTGTCGTCTTTCGAGAAGGTGACGGTGTTCAGCGCCACGGTTCCGTTTTCGGACAAGGCATTGGGGTCGAGGAACACCTCCGGCGTTCCGTCCAGCCCCTTTTGGTAATACAAGACGCTCTGGTTCTGCAGTCCGTCGTTTTTGTAGAAGAAGTAGTATTCGCCGACACGGAACGGTGTTCCTTCTTTCGGATAGTCGTAGAGTTGGGTGAGCCGCTCTTTGATCCGGTCGCGATAGGGTATCTGCGACAGGTAGTTTTGCGTCACTTTGTTTTCGGCTTTGACCCACGCGGCTGTTTCGGCGGAGTTGTCGTCCTCCAGCCAGCGGTAGGGGTCTTTCACAAGGGTGCCGTGGTAGTCGTCTTGCACGGTAGTGTCCATGCGGGCGATGGGGTAAGGTTCGGTTTTGATGGTCATAGTGCTTTGGCAGCCTGTCGCGGCGGCGGTGAGTGCGGTGAGGCCGCAGAGGGTGTAGAGTTTCATAGGCTTCTGCGAATCGTTGCAGGGGTCTTTTGGATATTTCGAGGTGTAAATTTAATATTTTTTTGCCGTTTATCCGTTTTGTTATTATCTTTGTGCCATAATCTCATGCGTATCGCCCGGCGTTTTTGTCGGAAAAGGATATGACTTTTCGCATGGGGCTTGTGTTTTTTCAGGCAGATATCCCCGCCAACGTCTGCCATTGCGGAAAAATGCGAGCCCCATGCTTTTTATTTGTAGGGTTTTGGACGGGATCTCCCTATGTCAGTCCGGAGCCTCCCCCGGCGCAGGGCTGCAACCTAAAGGTCTTGCCCGCGCAGGCTCCAGGTTAGGGTATAATCGTACGTTTTTGTAAATAGTCCGCAGCAGCGGGTCAGCCCGCAGTCTCCCCCGGAATCCCTGCAATCCTTTTGCCAGCCGAGCGGAGCGAGGCTGTGCGGCGACCGCCTCGCCCAGCGGGAGCCGCAACTACGCCAAAGGCTTCGTTGCTTAGTCCCGCAGGCGGTCGCTTAATACTCTTAGAGTAAAAT
>CAZAPI010000185.1:0-2989 GCA_964486945.1 uncultured Rikenella sp.
TGCACCATCCGGTTCAATTCCTCCACCTCGCCGCGAATCGTCCGATACCCCGCTGCCGTCGCCCCGCAAACAAAGCACGGCCTGCTCCTCCGAAATCTTCAAAAGCACCTCCCCATTTTCCGCATATACGAAATATTCCAGAAACATATCGCGTTTCAATACATGATACTTATCGTAATCTTCCACCACAGCAGCAGCTTTGGTCTGCATTTGTCCCCGCAAGATTTGCCGCTCCCAGTAATTACGATCTATTTCACCCGGCAAAGCATTAATCCGATCTATCTGCTGCATCAGATCATCATACCCCGCCCCGGTAGCACCTGCAAAAAGAGCGTCATTACGATTAATGGAAACCGTTAATCGCCCATGATCCACCACAAGAAAATTTCTCAGGAATTGGTCCTCAGGCGACTTCAATTCAATGCCCCTTGGGGCATCATCAACTGCTTCGGACTGCCTGTTACACGAAATAGCAAGAAACAAACAGCATAGCAGAGAAAAGAGCGAATTTTTTTCATCCTTATGAAAGAAATCAAATGAGTGGTATTTCGATTGCAATATACATTATTTTTCTTAAAAAGAAAAGTTTATGCGCTTTTATTATTAAATTCCCAATCTATCCAAAACCCCATTGCCCATTTTTTGATAACTTCATCCCAAACAACACGCGTCTATGAAAAAACTATTCTACAAAATAAAACAATTCGTCATCGACACCATCCGCTTTTTCACCCACGACATCTGGCGGATCAGCAGCATCGACGGCTCGGTCAAACGAGTCGGACTCTACAACCTGCTGAAAAGCTTTATCCTCGCCATCCGCAACATCAGCGGAACCCAGCTCAACATCCGGGCCGGGGCGCTGACCTACAACACCCTGCTCTCCATCGTGCCCATACTGGCCGTGCTGTTCGCCATAGCGCGCGGCTTCGGGTTCCAGAACATCGTCCAGAGCGAGCTGTTCCGTTACTTTTCGGGACAGGAGGAGCTGCTGCGCAAAGCCATGGGCTTCATTGACCAGTCGATCGAATACGCCAAAAGAGGCGTATTCCTGGGCGTCGGCATTATCCTGCTGCTTTACACCGTATTCAACCTGCTCAGCAAGATCGAGAGCAACTTCAACGACATCTGGCAGATCAAACGCGGACGGCCCTACATGCGGCAATTCACCGACTACCTGGCCCTGCTCATCATCACCCCGGTGTTCCTGATCTGCAGCGCCGGATTCTCGCTTCTGCTCAATACCGCCGCCGGACAGGAACACATCATCGGCCAGGCCATCGCCCCGGTGGCCAAAGCCATTCCGTACCTGATCACGATCCTGCTGTTCGTCTTCCTATACATGTACGTGCCCAACACCAAAGTCAAATTCGGCAGCGCACTGTTCGCCGGACTCTTCGCCGGCATCGCCTTCCAGATATTCCAGCTCCTCTACATCAGCGGGCAGATCTGGATCTCGAAATACAACGCCATCTACGGGAGCTTCGCCGCCCTACCGTTGCTGCTCCTTTGGCTGCAGCTGTCATGGTTCATCTGCCTGTTCGGCGCCGAGCTGGCCTTCGCCCACCAGAACGTCAACAAATTCGATTTCGAACAGGAGACCAGGAACATCAGCCGCCGCTACCGGGACTTCACCCTGCTGACTGTCATGCACATTATCGTCAAGCGGTTCGAGGCCGGCGATTCGCCCTACACAGCAGACAACATTTCCGAACAGTACCGCATCCCCACGCAATTGACCTCGGACACGCTCGACCTGCTGCTCAAGATCGGCCTGATCGCCGAAACCCCTGCGGAGGACGACAAGGTGGTACCCGCTTATATCCCCGCCCTCGACATCGGGAAGATCAGCGTAAGCTATCTCTTCGAAAAAGTGGACACCTACGGCTCCGAAGACTTCCGGATCGACATCAAGAACGACTTCTGTCGCGAGTGGCAAACCATCCTGAACATCCGCGATCGGGCATATCGGCACGACAACCCGGTGCTGATCAAAGACCTTTAAACACCAAGCGCTGTTCGCCATCCGGCAACGGATGGCGAACAGCGCTTCTGCCGAATCCTAAAAAGAAAGGGGCAGCCCTCTTTCGGCCGGTCGGCCGAAATATCGATCTTGTCTCACGAAACGGCCAGGTGGAATACCTTGACAAGGCCCTCCACTACGATCTGAATTCCTACGCAAAAGGTGAAAAATGCGATCATCTTATTGATAATCACACTGCCGGTATTGCCCAGTTTATTAACGATCTTAGGCCCCTGCGACAGGAAAAAATACAAGATCAGGCACATCAGCACGATGACGAACGCTATGATCGCATAATTGACGGCACTCCTGATCCAGTCGCCTTTGGTGCTGGCCGAGGCCATAAGGGTGAAGATAACCGAAATGCTGCCAGGGCCGATGCTGATCGGAAAGGTAAGGGGATAGAACACCTGGGAATTCAGGGTCGAAACATGGATCGGATCCACGACCTTTTTCGGTTTGCTGCCGAACGAGGCATCCGAATCGCTGAGCCACTGCAACGCAGTCCTGCAAATCAGCAGTCCGCCTCCCAACTCGATGACCGGCACGGAAAGCCCGAAAAGGGACAGGACGAAATGCCCGATAGCTAAGCTGCCAAGCCCGACCAACAGGTAATTGGCAAGGATTTTCCGGACGACCGTTTTCCGCTCCCGCTCATCCAGTCCCGACAAAAACCCATTGACGATAAATCCCGAACCCACCGGATTCGCAACCGGAAAGAGGGCCATAAACGAGGATATGAACATGAAAACGAAACCTTCTTTTAACATCTCGCAAAAAGTTTATGGCTGCCGGAACCCTTATCACGGCTTTCTTCATCTAAATATTTTCATATCAACAACTATTCCAAATCCACCGACCAGCTTTCGAGCCGAATAACCCCTACGGCATTTTTTGACAGATGCAAAACAAAAAAAGCCTCTCGGAAAGAGAGGCTTTAGCAGATTTGTGATCCCGCTGGGGCTC
>CAZAPI010000186.1:0-2961 GCA_964486945.1 uncultured Rikenella sp.
ATCCGTACGAAAGTTTTTCTGGTTCTCTTTGTTCACAAAGAGAACGGTACCATCCGGCTCAAGGACAAATAAACGAACGATTAATAGATTACTTTTCGGCCGGGTTTTCGCACAGTTCGGTCAGCACTCCCATTGTCGATTTCGGGTGCAGGAACGCGATGTTCAGCCCCTCTGCCCCCTTGCGCGGAGCCTTGTCGATCAGCTGCACACCCTCTGTTTCGCACTGTGCCAGCGCCTCGGCCACTCCGTCAGCCACTGCGAACGCCAGGTGATGGATGCCTTCGCCCCGCTTCTCGATGAACTTGGCGATCGTGCTGTCCTCCGAAGTCGGCTCCAATAGCTCGATCTTCGTCTGGCCCACCTTGAAGAAAGCCGTGCGCACCTTCTGGTCCGCCACCTCTTCGATATTGTAACACTTCAGGCTCAGCACCTTTTCATAATAGGGGATGGCCTGTTCGAGATTTTTTACCGCGATGCCGAGGTGTTCGATGTGGGAAATGTTCATAACGTGTGGATTGTTAGTTGTTTGGGCTAAGGAAATACGGCCTGTCAGGCCGACTAATGACAAAGTTATGGTTTTGTTTCTGAAATGACAATCCCAAAATCAGTAAACTTTTCCACGTAAAACGGCCTGCGGAACCTTCCCGGACGCGGGAGCGGTCACGAAACGCACCGATTTGTAGAATGCCCCCCGATCCGTCGGGGTCAGCGTTACCGTTACGCGCACACTGTCGCCCGGCATGACCGGAGCTTTCGTCCACGACGGTTTGGTGCAGGTGCAGTCTGTCTGGATGTCGCTGATAACCAACGGTTTGTTCGATACATTGACGCATGTCAGCTCGACCCGGTTCTTGGACCGCAGCGGGATGTCGCCCAGTTGCACCACGCCGGGGGTCACCCGCAGCGACTGGGCTCGGACCGCCATGCTGCCCCATGCGAATAACGCCGGCAATAAGAGGAGCTTTTTTATCATAATACCCACGAAGACAGTGCAAACCGACGGCAATAGGGCTTGCCCGAATGGACGGGGTGCAGTCTGTCCGAGTTGAAGTTTATTTCAACAAAATTAATACCTTTGTTTTCTCAAGGTTAATCCAAAACCAGATTAATATGAAGAAATTTTCACTGATTGCTTCTATTGCAGCGGTTGCGTTGATGTGCTCTTGCACCAGCGACCCGTACGAGGGGCTCGAATCCAAATTGGCTGCCGACTTGCAGGCCAATATCGCCGCTGCGGGCGAAAACGGACAGGAACTGCTCGCGGCTCTGAAAAAAGCGCCGAAAGGCCAAAAGGAGGGCATGGCTTTCCTGATCGCCTACATGCCGGAGGGCGATCGCGATACGCTCAAGGCGGACTTCCTGCTGGAAGAGGTCGGCTGGGCGTATAAGGCGCGGGAGACTTTCCCGTGGGCCAAGGCGTTGCCGGACTCTGTATTCTACAATGACGTGTTGCCGTACGCTTCGATGAACGAAAAACGCGAACCGTGGCGGGCGATGTTCTGGGAAAAGCTCTACCCGCTGGTGGACAGCATCACGGACGTGCGGGCGGCGATCGACACGATCAACAAACAACTGCAATATCTGGTCAATGTAGAGTACAACACCAAACGCAAGAAGCCTCACCAGTCGCCGGGCGAGTCGATGGAGATCGGGATGGCTTCGTGCAGCGGGCTCTCTATCCTGCTGACGGACGCTTTCCGGACGATGGGTATCCCGTCGCGCATCGCGGGAACGCCGCTGTGGGTGTCGAAAGAGGGAAACCACAACTGGACGGAGGTGTGGATCGACGGACAGTGGTACTTCACGGAATACTATCCGACGCCGGCGCTGAACCACAGCTGGTTCCTCGAACGGGCGGGCAAAGCGGACAAGAGCAATCCGATCTTCTGGATGTATGCCACTTCGTGGAAGCCTACGGGGCTGTCGTTCCCGATGGTGTGGGAGCATAAGAATAAGAATGTGCCGGGCATCGATGTGACGGATTTCTATATCGACCTGTATAACGCGCAGATGGCGGAGGCTAAAAACGGGGCGCCGGTGGTGATCCGGATGTTCAAGTCCGAGGACGGCGGTCGCAGCAGTGCGGATCGTGTGGCGCAGGATATCAAGGTGGTAGATGTGGCCGGGAATATGGTGGCGGCGGGTAAAACGGCCGGTCCGACGGCGGATATGAATGACTATCTGACGCTTTACCTGCCTTTCGGCCAGGAGTTGAAGGCGGAGTTCAAGGATGCTTCGGGCACGGTGCGTAGCGCGTTGATCTCGACGCCGAAGGCTGTCAAGGACGAACAACCGGCTCCGGTAGAGGTCGAGCTCTATCTCGATTAACCCTCCGGTTTTATCACTGTCCGAGGGCTCTCTTTGTGGGCTTTCGGGCTTTCTCCTCCATGCCGGATCAGAGGCCGCTTGCGGCCTCTGATCCGGCATGGTGCGTTGATTGATGGCGTTCGCCGGCAGCGGCGGTTGTGAATAAAGGGGGCCCGTTGGGGCTTTTCGGAGTGTAGCTACCCATTTCGGCAGCGAGGTAGTGAACCGTACGGCCCGGCCGGTGCTGCCGGGCACTCGGGTTGTGTTTCCTAAAAGTCTCCGCGTCAGCGGTCGGCCCGGAGCCACCCCGGCGGAGGGCCGCAACTACGCTGCGCTTGTTTCGGCTTCGCTGGTTCCGGCTCCGACCGTTTGTCAAAAGTGCGGCTGGCAATGAATTAAGGCTGAGAAACATAATAGGCTTTTCTTTGCAAAGAAAGAACGGTGCCAGACGGCACTGTGCCAAATAACCGTAGGATTATCATTCCGGCGCCCGCGGCAAATTTGTGATTTTCGTTCACACGAAAATCGCAAATCTGCCCATAAGGCGAGCGGGCGATGCCTCCGGGCACTCCGAAATGACACTTCTACCCTAAACTGTCCGGAACTGCGCTCCCGCGCGGGGCCGCGTGCTCGCGGCGAGCGGGCGATACTGCG
>CAZAPI010000187.1:0-2914 GCA_964486945.1 uncultured Rikenella sp.
GCCTTCGAACCGCTCGTCTGTCTTGTCCGGGTCGAGGCTCTCGGCGAGGTCGCGGTAGATCATCCCGCCGTAGCCGATCCCCAGTGAGCGCAGGCGGGCTTTGTATTGTGTGTAAATGTCGAACAGCGACCGCCATATCTTCAGGAATTGCTGTTGCTCGGCGGATTGCACCCCTTTGCGGTTCAGGCTCTGCCAGAATCTCCGCACCAGTTCCATCGCCTCGTCGTTCCCGGCGAATAGCCCTCCGAACTGCGTTTCGATGTCGCGCAGGTCGCTGACGTTGGCGTACAACGATGCGGCGTCGATCAGGTATTTGTCGATGGTGTCGAAGTCTGCGAGAAGCATCTCGCCCCAGCGGAAGAAGCGGTCGAATGGTTCCGGGTGGTATTCGTTGTATATCTTATACAGCTCGGCCACTAACCGCAGGCGGTCGCCTGTCTCCAGCGGCGAGAGGCTGCGGATCAGGTCGTCCATGGAGAGGTACCGGGGCTGCCACATGGGCTGTCCGCCGGTGATGCCCAGCAGCGCCTCGTTGAAAAAGAGCCGTGCCCGCTTGCCGGGAAAGATGATATGCAGATCCGAAATTCCGACCCCGTATTCCGTGTAGAGGGAGGCGGCCACTTCGTCCAGGAATTTTTTCATAGGGGTCAGTCGAGTTCCGCGTCCGACGGCTGCCGGAACGGGATGTTTGCCTGTTTGAGGAGCCGGAGCTGGCCCGGCAGTTTGGCCTTGAAACGTTCCCAGGAGCGGTTTTCGGGCAGGCTCCACGCCGCTTCGGAGAGGGCCAGCGCCCGCGGGAAGGCCATGTAGAACGCCCGTTCGATCGTGGGTATGTATTCGCCCCACAGCGTTGCTTCCACGCCGGTGGCGGGGGTGCTCTGCGGCTTGAAAGCGTAGGCTTGACGCAAGGTGAGTACCGGCATCCATTCGCCGCCCTTGGGGCGCTCGTCGGCTGCCTGCGGATAGTCGAAGTAGGCGTGCTCGCCCGGTGCCAGCACCACCGGCCAATGATGTACGGCGGCGCTGTCGATCACTGCGGGGGTCAGGCCCATCCGCCAGGAGTACATCGTCGCACCGGCCGGATAGTTCGGTACGTTGGTCTCGTACCAAAGCATCGGCTTCTTGCCTGTTTCGGCCAGTGCCTCGGCTGCCTGCCCGAGCAGCCAGCCCATCAGTTCCGGCTCGTCTTCGAGTTTCAGCGCCGCTTTCCGGGCCTGGCATTTCGGGCATTCGGCCCAGCGGTCCATCGGCGCTTCGTCGCCGCCGATATGGAACCGCGGGGACGGGAATATAGCGGCTATCTCGCGCATAACGTCCCGGATAAATGCCACGGTGGAATCATTCCCGGCGCAGAGCAAATCGGGAGAAACTCCTGCCGTTGTCCGTACGGCCAGCGTGTCGATTGTCTTGCAGGCGAGCCAGGGGTATGAGGCCACGGCCGCTACCGAGTGGCCCGGAATGTCGAACTCGGGCACGATCTCGATGTGCCGCTCTTGGGCATATGCCACCAGGTGGCGTAGTTCGTCCTGAGTATAAAATCCGCTGTGAGGAACGCCGTTGCCGTCGGTCTCGGTCCGAACGGAGCCTGTTTCGGTCAGCCGCGGGTATTTTTTGATCTCGACGCGCCACCCCTGGTCGTCGGTCAGGTGGAGGTGCAGCACGTTGAATTTGTACATTGCCATGGCGTCGATAAACCGCTCTATATCTTCGATGGGCAGGAAATGCCGCGCCGGGTCGAGCATCAGCCCGCGGTGGGCGAAACGGGGCTCGTCCTCGATCGTAACGCAGGGAATATGGCCGTTGGGGTCGACAAGTTGCCGCAGGGTCTGGATACCGTAGAATACGCCTGCCGGAGAGCCGCCGGTGATCTGTACCTTGCGCGGGGTAACCTCCAGCCGGTAGGCTTCCGGATTGGAAAAGGACACAGTGTCTATCGCCGTTACCGGCTTGCTGCCCGTTCGGTTCATTCCGTTGCCGGGAACGACCGACAGCGGTTCCGGGACGATGTTTTGCGCATGTGAGGTTCCGATGCAGAGGAGGCCGGCTAAGGCTGTTAACAGATGGCGCATAAGGTCTTATATTTAGGTTGTGTGGATTAATTATTCAAACCAGTCGCCGCGGGCCCGGAGAACCTGCTCGATAATGTCGCGCACGCATCCGCGGCCGCCTTTGAATGCGGACACGTAGTGCACGACGCTTTTCACCGCATCTGCCGCGTCGGCCGGAGCCGTCGACAACCGCACGGCGCGCATCGGTTCGATGTCGGGATAGTCGTCGCCCATGTATATCATTTCATCCAACGGGATGCCGCATTGTTCGGCGAAGTGGTGCAAGGACTCGATTTTCGAGTCCTTGCCGGTGTAGATATGTTCGATACCGAGCCCTTCCATGCGTTGGCGGAGCTGGTCGCCTTTGCCGCCGGAAATGATCCCGATCGGATAGCCTTTCTGTACGGCCCGGACTACCGCCAGCCCGTCCCGTACGCTGTATTCGCGCAAGAACTCGCCCTCGGGGGTAATGAGTATCCGTCCGTCGGTGAACACGCCGTCTACATCGAACACAAAGGCGCGTATCTTCGCTACCTCTTCTTTGAAATTTCCCATAACTGGCTTATTGATCGGTGGTTTGTCGAGTTTTACCGGGCCGGGGCCTGCGGAGCGCGCAACAGTTTACTTCGCTTCGTTCGTTTTTCTCCTTGCGTTCGGCCATGTAAGCAAATTTGCATGGCTCTCACAGGTTTCATCGGTTGCGGGCCTGCACTGCGGGAGGCTTCGGTCCGTCCGTTGGCGCGTGCCGCTTCACGCATCGGCGTGCTGCGGCACGCCGTAACAGCAAAGTTAATCAATTCTGCCGACAAAAAAGACGGTCGGCTCGCCGTCTGCCAGCGTACAGAAAATATCGGTGCTTCCGCCGA
>CAZAPI010000188.1:0-2912 GCA_964486945.1 uncultured Rikenella sp.
ATCTCCCCGTCGGAGACGCGGCGCGCGATCCGGGAGCGGATCGCCGGCATCTGTCGCATGGCGTCCTCGTAGCCGCAGGCGATGATGTAGCTGGCTTTGTCGTAGTCCAGCACCCCCACCTCGTGGAACCGCCGCCGGATCTCCACGTCGAGGCTGTCCGGCAGTGAATAGTCGGTCTTGTTGGTGGTCATCACGCTGATCTGCTGCACGAGGTTGTCGGCCGACGGGTTCTCGTAGTTCGAAGCGCAGATGCCTCCGATCAGGATGTCCGGCCGGAACGCCGAATCCAATGGCTGCCACGGAAAATTGTTGTACAACCCCCCGTCGAACAGCACCACGGTGTCCTGCGTCACCGGCTTGAACACCAGCGGGATGGTCATCGAAGCCCGGATGGCGAACGGCAGGCTCCCCTTGTCGAATACGACGGTCTCTTTGTTGTAGACATCCGAGGCGTTGCACCGGAACGGGACCATCAGGCTGTCGAAGTCGTTCCCGGCGGCTGCCGACGCGGGATAGAGCATCCGCATGAAGGCCAGGTCGAGCAGGTAGGGCGAGATGATATTGGTCGGTATCTGAATGGCGGCCGATTTGACCGCCTTGGGGTCGATCTTGACCGAGATCATGGTCGGCGTCGGCTCGAACTTCTTGAAATAGTAGTTGTTGTCCAGGTCCGAGCTTTTGGCCGAGAGCCAGCGCTGCACGCTGTCGGTGATGAAGAAGCGGATCATCTCGTCGGGCGAGTAGCCCGCCGCGTACATCCCCGCCACGATGGCTCCCATCGAGGCACCGGAGACGTAGTCTATCGGGATATTGTTCTCCTCCAGCGCCTTGAGGATGCCGACATGGTATAACCCTTTGGCCCCGCCGCCGCTGAAAACCACACCCACACGCTGTGCCCGCGCGCTGCCGGCCAGCATAAGAATCAGCACAAGGGTGAGAATTCGCTTCATAATCGCCCGCGTTTTGCCGGGAATTTAGTAAATTTGTTCTTTGAAACCTATATCCCGGACCGATGATAGAACAAAATGTAAAATTAGTAAAAAAAATTCGCTATTCGCTCATAGCGGCATTCTGCTGCGTGCTCGCTTTACCGGCGGCGGCGAAAAAGAAGGCGCTCGTTGCGGGCGAGGGAGCCCATTACGTGGTGACGATGAAAACCTCCAAAGGGACGGTCAGGTTCCGCCTTTTCAACGATACGCCGAACCACCGGGACAACTTCGTGAAGCTGACGGAAAAGGGGTTTTACGATAACCTGCTGTTCCACCGGGTGATCCGCGACTTCATGATCCAGACGGGCGACCCGGAGAGCATCGAGGCTTCGCAGGTGAAGGTGTACGGCAACGCCGATGCGGGGTACAAGCTCGATGCGGAGATCGTGCCGCGCCATTACCACAAGCGGGGCGCCATAGCTGCGGCGCGGGAGGGGGACGATGTCAACCCGGCCCGTCGGTCGTCGAGTTCGCAGTTCTATATCGTGACAGGTAAGGTGCAGAACGACAGCACGCTGACGGCGGCGCAGAAGAAGATCGCGGAACGGGCTGCAAACCCTTCGGAGGCGCAGATCACGGCCGAACGCGAGAAGGTTTACCGCACGGCGGGCGGAGCGCCGCACCTGGACGGCAGCTATACGATTTTCGGGGAGGTGGTGTCGGGTATGGGGACCGTGCTGAAGATTTCGAAACTCCCGACCGATCTGCAGGACCGGCCTTTTGGGGACGATGTCTATATCAAAGAGGTGAAGGTCGAGATTGTGAAAGACCGCAAGGGGGATAAATAATTTTGTTTGGCGACGATAAACAACGATTTCCATGACTGAAAAGATAGAAGCATTGTTGGCTGAGGTAAAAGCCTTCGCCCCGAAAACCCTCGCCGAGGTCGAGGAGTTCCGCATCCGCCTGCTGGGCAAAAAGGGGACGATCACGGCCTTGTTCGACGAGTTCAAGGCGGCCCCGGCCGAGCAGAAAAAGGCGCTGGGGCAGGCGATGAACCGCCTCAAGACGACGACGATGGAGAAGATCAACGACCTGAAAGCGAAACTGGAGGAGCTGGCTTTCGCTTCGGCGGACGCCTCGTCGCTGGCGCTGGACATGACGCGTCCGGCGGGGGCGGACAAGGTGGGGACGCGGCATCCGATCTCGCTGGTGCGCAACCAGATACTGGACATTTTCGGGCGGATCGGTTTCGTGCCGGCCGAAGGGCCGGAGATCGAGGACGACTGGCATGTCTTCACGGCGTTGAACTTCCCGCCGGAGCATCCGGCACGGGATATGCAGGACACGTTCTTTGTCGAGAAAGACCCGGACATCCTGCTGCGTACGCATACCTCGTCGATCCAGGTGCGGGTGATGCAGACGCAGAAACCGCCGATCCGGGTGATCTGTCCGGGCCGGGTGTTCCGCAACGAGGCGATCTCGTACCGGGCGCACTGCATTTTCCACCAGGCGGAGGGCTTGTATATCGACGAGAATGTGTCGTTTGCGGACCTGAAGCAGACGATTCTTTACTTTGCCAAGGAGATGTTCGGCGAGAAGTCCGAAATCCGTATGCGGCCGTCGTATTTCCCGTTCACGGAGCCTTCGACGGAGGTGGATGTATCGTGCAACCTGTGCGGGGGCAAGGGCTGCCCGGTGTGCAAGTATACGGGCTGGCTGGAGATCATGGGTGCTGGAATGGTGGATCCGAATGTGCTGGAGGCCTGCGGGATCGACAGCAAAAGGTACACGGGGTTCGCGTTCGGCATGGGGGTTGAGCGTATCGCGATGTTGAAGTACGGGGTCCGGGATTTGCGGCTCTATTTTGAAAACGACCTGCGGTTCCTGCGCCAATTCACACCGGTTTTCTAAAACCGTAGGTTATTTTACACTGTACCGCTTGGTACTGTTCTTTTTGTGAACAACCGACGCTGCCAGCGA
>CAZAPI010000189.1:0-2842 GCA_964486945.1 uncultured Rikenella sp.
ATTCGGGCCGCCACCGGGGGGCGAGAGCCGCAGAGCGGCTTGGCGGCGGGCCCGGCCATTCTGACGAATGGCGGTTATTCGCTCTTCGTCTTGCCACGGGTACCCAGCTGCTCTCGGGTTCGGCTTTAGTTCCCCGTTCTGTCGTTTTCGGGTCGCCCTGCTCCCTCGGAGGCGCCCGGCGCTGGCGCATGACTTCTACTGCTCGCCGGCGATCTTTAGGTCGCGCGGGCCGCAGCCTCTCCCCCGGCGTAGGGCCGCAACCTCACGTCGCTCGGTGACGGCTCCGCAGGCTTCGACCCGAAAATACACCCCTTGGGGGCGGCCCGGCGTTCCTTACCGGACGCGCTTTTCGCTTCCGGCTTACTGCGGTTTCGCCCGAAAGCACCGCCGCCCGCCCGAAAGGCAGAGATGCGATTTTCGTTTACACGAAAATCGCATCTCTACCGCAGGTTCCGGGAAATTAATTCTCAGGTTAAGAGTAAGTTGCCGCATCAGCAGGCAGGCTGCCATCTCCGCCCCGGATAGCGGCGACCTGACCCGCTTCGCGGAAAAGTCAATCGTAAAGCATTATTGCGCGGTTCTGGGGACAGCCGTCAGCAAAGCCACCAGGTTCCCGTCCGCGTCCAGCATCAGAAGACGTTCGCCTTCGATCTTGAGCCGCTTGATATTGCTCAGTTCCCGCGTGAAACCATTTTCGATCTCCGTGTCCGGGCAGAACATGCGCGTAGCGCCCGCATTGCTGATCTCGATATTGTGCTCCGCATCCTTGAACAGGCTGTAGCCCGCAAAGAAATTGTTGCACGGCGCCTGGCCGTAGATCATCTTTTTCTCCGCGTCGAACGTGAGCGTCACCGCCTTGTCCGTCGGCACCGCCTCGCCCCGGAACTCGATCAGCCGCCAGTTGTCCGCCTCCAGGTTGGCGATCTTCGGACTGCCCTTGCGGCACGCGCAGCAAGAGCTGAGGACTACGGCAGCCAGCACGACGGTCGCCCGGGTAAACGTTTTCTTCATCATAGGGTCGGTTGTGTTAATGTTTTTTTTGGGTCATACTGGCCGGGATGAACCTCAGGGTCACCTCCCCGGTGCTGTCCATCATCATCAGCTGCTTGTGGCACACCGCGTAGCTGCGCACCTCCTTCAACTTCTCGATATACTCCCGCTCCAGGTCGCCGTGCGGACACAGCGCCAGCGTCATCCCCTCGATGGTGATATTTATCCGGCGAACCGAGTCGCTCTCATTGGTCGTATAGCTTCCGAAGTAACTGTTGCAGCAAGTGAACCCCTGCACCTGGCCGTCGTTGAGGAACTCGATGGACAGGGAACCCTCCCGCATGGACTCCCCCTTCGGCGTCGAGGAGCTGTCCGTGGTGTTCGGAACGACCCACAAGTCGCAGTCCAGCACCAGCGGCGACTCACTGACACTTTTACACGCCGCGAGGAAAGCGGCAGTCAAAATTGCTGTTGCGATTCTGATCATATTTCCGTTATTTTGCACACAAAGGTAATATAAACCAATAATTAGTACCAAAGAACGTCAGAGGATGAAAAAAATTATCGCCACCGCCGCGGCCCCCGCGGCCGTCGGACCTTACAGTCAGGCTGTCGAAGCCGGCGGAATGCTCTATATCTCAGGTCAGTTGCCCATCGATCCCGCTACCGGATCAATGCCCGACGGCATCAAAGCGCAGACCGAACAGAGCCTGAAAAATATCGCGGCCATACTCGAAAAAGCCGGGTATACCAAAAACGATGTGGTCAAATCGACCGTTTTGTTGCAGCATATCGCCGATTTCGGCGCCATGAACGAAGTGTATGCCGCATTCTACACCGAGAATCCGCCTGCGCGGGTCGCTTACGAAGTGGCCGCGCTGCCGCTGGGGGCGTTGGTCGAGATCGAAACCATCGCCGTGAAAGCCGAATAGAGGCGGTACGGACGGTGCCTGACGGTGGGTTTCCTGTAGTTGTTCTGCGGGAAACCTTTTTTTGTTGCTTCCGGTGACAAGAAAAGGAATCGTTTTTGCTATGACCGCTCTCCGGACTGTAATATGGTAGCCATGAATCTGAAAGAACTGACCGAATCCGAGTTGCAGAACGTGATAGAGCCGTGTTCCGAAGCGCCCGGCATGTGGAGGCCGGTGGGCGGACGACCGGCCGTGCTGGATTTTTACGTGCCCTGGTGCAAACCCTGCCTGGCGCTGGTGTCTTTTTTGAAAGAGGTGGCCGACGAGTATGCCGGGCGGGTCGATTTCTACACTGTCGACATTGACAAAGAGTGGCGTGTGGCCGTGCGTTTCAAGGTGAGACGTGTTCCGGCGCTGGTGTTTCTTCCTCTCGAAGGTTCTTGCCGGATCGAGATCGGGGCGATGACCAAGGCGGCGATGCGCGAGGCGGTGGACAGACTCCTGTACGGCAACTGATATGCGAATGGAATGGTCTGAAAAGCGGGACGCGGCCAGGGCTTACATTGTGGTCGCCGGTGTCACGGACACTCAGCTACTTGCGGCTGTCGGCTTCGGGCCGCCGGTAACGTGCAGGCGTTGCCTGTTTTGCTGGCTATAACTACCCTCTGTTCGGGCCGCGGGAACTTTTTTCGGTCGCAGCCTGCGGAGTGTTTGCAACGAAGTTTCGGGCCGCCGCGCGGAGAGACTGCGGCCCGCACGCTGACGCGTTTTTTTATTGGCTGCAACTGCCCTATGTTCGGGCCTCCGCTATGGGCGAAGTAAGCTCCCGGATTGAGTGCCGAGTGACACTGGCCCGCCCGCAGGCGCGGAAATTTTTGTTACCTATTATAGTCATGCGATACGCAGTATCGCCCGCTCGCCGCGAGCACGCGGCCCCGCGC
>CAZAPI010000190.1:0-2820 GCA_964486945.1 uncultured Rikenella sp.
CGAGGAAACCCGTACCCGCCCCACTGCGGCTCCGCGCTAAAGCGCTCCGCCGCAGCCGCCGGACACTCCAACCGAGCTGGAACTACCCTATTCGGGCCGCCGCTGATGGCTCCGCCGATGGCCTTATTTGTCCCGGCACACGTCCTGCGGCATCCGAGCCAGCAGGGTCCGCATACCGGTGGTCTTCTCGCCCAGCTTCACGCACACCTCGCTCCCCAACGGCAGGAAAACGTCCACACGCGAACCGAACTTGATAAAGCCGCACTCGCGCCCCCGCTCCGCCTCCAGCCCGTCGTGGGAGTAGCTGACAATCCGCCGCGCCACGAACCCGGCGATCTGCCGGAACAATACCTTATGCCCGGCCCCCGTCCTGACCACGGTAGTGGTCCGCTCGTTGTCGGTGGACGACTTGGGGTGCCACGCCACGAGGAACCGCCCGTTGTGGTGGCGGAAATACTCCACCATCCCCGACACCGGGTACCAATTGATATGGATATTCCAGATGGACATGAAGATGGAGACCTGTATCCGTTTCTCGGACAGGATCTCGTCTTCGTACACCTCTTCGATGGCCACTACGGTGCCGTCGGCCGGGGCCAATACGGCATACGGGTCGTCACCGAGGTCCGCCGGCACGCTGCGCACGGGAACCCGGAAAAACCGGCATACGAAAAGCACTTTCAGCAGCACGGCCACCACGATGGCGATGCTCAGCCACAAGGGCAGGAAACGTACGGCGGCCACGGCGGCCACTATGGCGATGAATGCACTGGTTGCTATGATCCGGCGTCCTTCCCGGTGTAAATATCTGCGCATCTGTGTCGTTTATGTCGTTCTTTCGTTGGTTCGGTATTCGTTCGCCTTTCCCCGCGCGGCGCACCTTTATCCTAACAGTCCGGCCAGCAGGATGCAGCCCCAGGCCACGGGCACGGCCAACAGCAAGGCGTCGAAGCGGTCGAGCATGCCGCCGTGGCCCGGAATGATGCACCCGGAATCCTTGATGCCGACGCTCCGCTTGAATTTCGATTCGAGGAGGTCACCGCCGGTCGCGGCCAGCCCCACGGCGATCCCGAGCCCGGCCCATTTCAGCGAGCCGAGCACATGGTCGTCGTAGGCCTGCGCCCCCCATGTGGCTGCAGCGCCGTCGAACTGCCCGCTCCAGTACAGGGAGTACCACACCAGGGCGGTCCCCACGGCGAACAGCAGCCCTCCCGCAAACCCTTCCCACGTCTTCTTAGGCGAGATGACGGGGGCCATCTTATGCTGCCCGACGGTGCTCCCCACCAGATAAGCCCCGGTGTCGGACATCCACACGACGGTCATCAGGGTGACCACCATCACGGGGTCCATCAGCTGGATCAGCACGACGGCCTGGGCGATATACAACGTCCCGAAAACCGCCCACGCCGCTTTGCCGGAGACGGCATGCCGCCGCAACAGCCGCCAGTATTCCCACACGGTCAGCCCCCCCACGGCCGACCACAGGAAGTAGAAAGTCCACCCGGGCACTCCCGTGGCGGGGTCGTACCACGCCAGGGTCATTCCCACCATCACCAGCACCAGCACGATGCCGCTCAGGGCGCGTATAAGCAATGATTTCGCTTTCATAGTGTCACTCCTATTCCGGTCGGTTTTGAAAGTCGCCGCCGTCCGCGGTCTGCCGGGTTTCGTCCACGGCGTCGGGCAGCGTAGCCACGCGTTCGCCTTGTCCCTCCCCGTCGTCCGCAGCGCCGGGATTCACCGAGTCCAGCGGGTTCCTGGCCCCGGCCTGCCGTTTGCCGAATATGCGTTCGAGGTCTTCGGTGAAGATAACTTCGCGTTCCAACAGCAATTCCGCCAATTTCCGCAGCCCCTCCCGGTTCTCGGCGAGTATTTTCCTGGCCAGCGCGTAGCACTCTCCGATCAAAGCGTCGACCTCTTTGTCGATGAGCTGCGCGGTCTGTTCACTGTAGGGTTTGCCGATCATCATCTCGCTCTGGCCTGTGCTGTCGTAGAAGCTGCGGTTGCCGACGGCCCCGCTCATCCCGTAATAGGCGACCATGGCATAGGCCTGCTTCGTCGTCCGTTCGAGGTCGTTCAGGGCCCCCGACGATATTTCGCCGAAGGTCAGTTCCTCGGACGCACGCCCACCCAACAGGGCCGCCATCTCGTGAATCATCTGCTCGCGGGTGGTGATCTGCCGTTCGTCCGGCAGGTACCAGGCCGCCCCCAGCGCCCGCCCGCGCGGAATGATGGTCACTTTCAAAAGCGGGTTGGCCCACTTGAGCATCCAGCTGACCGTGGCGTGTCCCGCCTCGTGGAAAGCGATGGTGCGCTTCTCCACGTCGGTGAGGATCTTGTTCTTGCGTTCCAGACCGCCCACGATCCGGTCTACGGCATCCATAAAGTCCTGCCGCTCGACCTGCGTTTTGTTCTTGCGCGCAGCAATCAGCGCTGCTTCATTGCACACATTGGCAATATCCGCTCCGGAGAATCCCGGGGTCTGCCGTGCGAGGAAGTCGGTCTTGAGGTCCGGGTCGAGTTTCAGTTTCTTGAGATGCACGGCGAATATCTCGGCGCGTTCCTTGATGTCCGGCAGCCCCACTTCGATCTGGCGGTCGAAGCGCCCTGCGCGCAGCAATGCCTTATCCAGAATATCCGCCCTATTGGTAGCCGCCAGTATAATGACGCCGGCATTAGTGCCGAATCCGTCCATCTCGGTCAGCAACTGGTTGAGCGTATTTTCCCGTTCGTCGTTGGACGACCACCCGCTGTTTTTCGACCTCGCCCGCCCGATGGCGTCGATCTCGTCGATAAACACGATACACGGGGCTTTTTCCT
>CAZAPI010000191.1:0-2726 GCA_964486945.1 uncultured Rikenella sp.
CAGCGGTCAGCCCATGACCGCAAGGTCGCCGAGAAGTTGCAGAGTCCCCCGGCCCGGAAAGAACCGATAGAGATAAAACATAACAGACCTACATGTTCGATATAGTAAGATTCGAGAATCCCCGTATCCTGTGGCTGCTGCTCGTTTTGGCACCCATGGTCGCCTATTACGTTTACCGCACCGTACAAGGCCGCGCCGCCATACGGCTATCCGTCACCGGCGGCGTGCAGCAGTTGAGGCACACCTACCGCTACTGGCTGCGGCACACTCCCTTCGTGCTGCGGAGCCTGGTCATAGCCCTGGTTATCTTCGCCATGGCCCGTCCTCAAAGCTCAGAAGACCGGAGTAACGTCAATGCCGAAGGTATCGACATCGTGATGGCCCTCGACATTTCCAGCTCCATGCTCGCCAGCGACTTCACCCCCGACCGGCTGACCGCCGCCAAAGACATTGGGTCGAAATTCATCATCGGGCGGTCCACCGACCGGATCGGCCTGGTCGTGTTCGCCGGCGAAGCCTTCACACAGTCGCCCATTACCACCGACCACGTGTCGCTTGTGAACCTGATGAACCAGATCGAGAGCGGCATGATCGCCGACGGCACCGCCATCGGCAACGGACTTGCCACCGCCGTTAACCGGCTCAAAGAGAGCGACTCGCCCAGCAAAGTCATCATCCTGCTGACCGACGGAGTCAACAACAGCGGGCAGATCGACCCCCTGACCGCCGCCCAGATCGCCTCCGACTACGGCATCCGCGTCTATACCATCGGCGTGGGAACCGAGGGCGTTGCGCCGATTCCCACCTTGAATGCGTGGGGCGGCGTGAGCTTCGTGCAGGCCAAAGTCGAGATCGACGAGAAGATGCTCGGCCAGATCGCCGACAAGACCGGGGGCCGCTATTTCCGGGCCACCGACAACACCAAGCTGGCCGAGATCTACGCCGAGATCGACCAGCTGGAGAAAACCGAAGTCGAAGTCGAGAACTTCGTGAAATATTCCGAAATTTACCACCAGTGGCTGCTGTTGGCCGTGGGATTGCTTTTTGTTGAAATACTGTGCCGCTACCTGTTCTTGCGCCAGATACCGTAGTGAACCAACCGTTCGTTTAAAATGTATAGCGTACGCAGTATCGCTATACATTTTAAACGAACCGACAAACAAATTAGGAGAGAATATGTTCAGATTCGCACAACCCGAATACCTGTGGCTGCTGCTTTTGGCGCCGCTGTCCGTCGTCGTCTACCTCCTCTACCGCCGCGCGCAGAAACGGCGGCTCGAACGGTTCGGCGACATGGACATCATCCGCGGGCTGATGCCCGAAGCCTCCCCGAAAAGAGTGCGGAATAAATTCGTGCTTACGGCCACAGCACTGATCCTGATGGTCCTGGCCTTGGGCCAGCCCCAATTCGGCGCCAAGCTCCACGAAGTGACACGGAAAGGCGTCGAGATCATGCTCGCCGTCGACGTATCCAACAGCATGCTCGCCGAAGACTTCGCCCCCAACCGGCTCGAACGGACCAAGAACGCCGTGGGACGGCTCATCGAACAGCTCGACAAAGACCGCATCGGGATGGTCGTCTTCGCCGGCGACGCCTACATACAGCTACCCATCACCTCCGACTACATTTCCGCCAAGAGCTTCGTGAGCGGTCTGCACCCCAACATGGTTCCCGTCCAGGGCACCTCGATCGCCCGCGCCATCGAAGTTGCCACCCGGTCATTCTCCGACCAGAGCCACCAGAGCCGCGCCATCATCCTGGTGACCGACGGCGAGAGCCACGACGACGACCCCATCGCTGCCGCCCAGGCCGCCCGCGAGGCCGGCGTTGTGATCTACACCGTCGGTATCGGCACCCCCCAGGGCGCTCCCATCAGCATCGGCGGCGAGCCCATCAAAGACGACGACGGCCAGATGGTCGTCTCGAAGCTCGACGAGCAGACCCTCCAGCAGATCGCCGTGCTGACCGGCGGCAGCTACGTGCGCGCCACCGACCGCAGCATCGGCCTCGACGAGATCCTGCGCCAGATCGGCCGGATGGAGAAAAAAGAGTTCTCCTCCATGGCCTTCGCCGAATACAACGACCAGTTCCACTACCTGCTTGCCGCCGCATTGGCGGTCTTATTGGCCGAATTTTTGATGCTCGACCGCAAGAACAGGATACTGGCCCGGATTTCGGTATTTAAATCGTGATACCCGCACGACCCGTATGAAAACTCGGAATGCACCATCGGTTTTCCGCGTCCGCGGTGTCCCGAATAGAGTAGTTCCAGCCCGTTGGAGTGCCTCGCGGCAGCGGCGGAGCGCTTTAGCGCGGAGCCGCAGTAAGGCAGGGAGCGAGTAGTCGGGTTTCCGTGGCAACGGCGGCCTCAGCGCCGGACGGCTTTCAGCCGTCGGGGGGGGCGGCGCGAGGCCGAACCTGAGAGAGCAGCTGAGTACCCGTGGCAAGACGAAGAGCGAGTAGCTGAGTTCTTTTGCGCAATCCGCAGGATTGCCGGGCCTGCCGCCAAGCCGCTTCGCGGCTTCCGCTCCCGGGCGGGCGGCCCGAAGTAAGGAAACGAGTAGTGCGTTCCGTGAAGAGGCTTCGGCCCGCGCGACCTAAAGTCGCCGGCGAGCAGTAGAAGTTCCCGCGCCAACGCGGCGCGAGGCCGCTCCCGACAGACCGAGTAGCTGAGTTCTTTGGCGCAATCCGTAGGATTGCCGGGCCCGCCGCCAAGCGCCTTTGG
>CAZAPI010000192.1:0-2674 GCA_964486945.1 uncultured Rikenella sp.
GAGTTGAGAGAACTGTCGCTTTTGGCGGCGAGCGCAGCGAGCCGTGCGGGCCGGACGGTGCCGCTGGGCACTCCAGCCGAGAGTCTGCATTGCCTTAACGGGAGGCCGGCAATCAGGACGCTTGCGTCCTGATTGCTGTCGCTCCCGGACGCCCGGCCCCACCTGCAAATTAACCCTTGATTAATACGACAGATTATGATATATTGCGAAGAGGCGACATTGGAACAGATTGCCCTGCATCACGTAGGAAATAAGCTCAGCGACGACGGGATACGCATCTCCGAAACTCTGCTCGACGTCAGCGACCGCGTGCGAGAGCTGCTGGCCGCCTATTTCACCAACCCGTTCGCCAAAGAAAATACGGTTGCCGGGGCCGAATACTATCACCTCTACCATGACAGCGACATTGCCCTGAACGAAGTGTTCGCCTACGTCTCCAGGATATTCGACGCCGATCCGGACCAGGCCGATGGTATCTTTTACGAACAGTCCGTGGCGCTGGCCCGGCACCTGTACGAGCAGAGCACACATCCCAAGATCAAGGGCGGCGAATTTTACGTAGCCTACTTCAACGGATGTATCGTGGACGGCGAAACCGTCGATGCCGTCGGGCTGTTCAAATCCGAGAACAAAGATACCTTCCTGCGCGTGTGGCCGCAGGGCGGAGGTTTCGAAATCGAAAGCGAAAAAGGGATCAACATCAACAAACTCGATAAAGGATGCTTGATTTTCAATACCGAGCGCGAAAACGGCTACCTGGTAGCCGCGGTGGACAACACCAACCGTACCGAGGCCCGGTATTGGATGGACGAGTTCCTGCACATTCGCCAGCGGGAGGACGATTATTACCAGACCGCAGCGACGCTCGCCCTGTGCAAGAGCTTCGTCACGAAACAGCTGCCGCAGGAATACGAAGTGTCGAAAGCCGACCAGGCCGATATGCTCAACAAATCGGTCGCGTTTTTCAAAGAGAAAGAGACGTTCGACATGGCCGAATTCGCCGCCGAAGTGATGCAGCAGCCTGAGGTGATCGACAGCTTCAAAAGCTACAAAGAGGACTACGAGAAACAGCGCGACATGGAGATCGCCGAGCAGTTCGAGATCTCGGCCCCGGCGGTCAGGCGGGAGGCGAGGGGCCTGAAGAGCGTCATCAAACTGGACAAGAATTTCCATATCTACGTGCACGGTAACCGGCAATTTATCCGCAAAGGATTCGACGAAGAGACCGGCATGCACTTCTACCAGCTTTTTTTCGAGGATGAAGCCTGACGGCCATACCTAATATATATAGCTTCACCCCGGGCGAAGCGGGCATTCCGGGAGCTGCTCCTGCCGGCCGACCCGGCGGAAGAGATGGTCGGGCGGAACCTGTCCGGCGGAGAGATGCTCGTTCGGCGGAACGAAAGCCGGGAACGTGGTCGGCGCCCTGGTCCTGTCGGACGATTCGTACAGCCCGGTGACTTTCGCATTCAAAAACCCGACCGATACCGAGGCGGCTATCTGCGCCGATTTCAGATAATTCCCGGACTGCCGGATCTGGAATACGGGCCGGAATCCTTTTCACGGATTCCGGCCTTTTGTCATGTCAGGTTCTATTTTTCTTGTCATGCAGATACCCGAAACGATCGGTTCTTCGTTGGATAGCCGTAATTCAGCTATCCAAAAAAATATGGCATCCGTAAAATTAATGCTCAACAAAAGCCGCGCCCTGCACGACGGCCGTTATCCCCTTGTTTTCCAGCTCATCCACCGCCGGCGGAAAAAACTGATCTACACGCCTTACAAACTGTTCGAGGCGGAGTTCGACGACTCGTTGTCCGTTGTGCGGAGCGTGCCGTGCGGGAGCTGTTCCCGCCGCGACGCGAAAGGGATCAATGCCGCCCTGAAAGAGAAAAGGCGGGAGATCGCCGAACTGCTGGAACGGATGGAGGCGACCTGTCCCGGCTTCACGGCCGACGACTTCATGCAAAACTACCGTTGCCTGCAAGACGGGAATTACCTGTTCACCTATGCCGGCCGCCAGATTGCAGCCCTGGAACAAGGCGGCCGCCACGGGACTGCCGCCGCCTATCGGAGCACCGTGCGGTCGCTCGGCGAATTCACCGCCGGCGCCGACCTCCGTTTCGGAGATATAGACGGGCAATTCGTCCGTTCCTACCAGCAATTCCTCTATACCCGGGGCGTGAGCGCCAATACCGTCTGCTTTTACCTGCGCAATTTCCGGTCGCTGTATAACCGGGCGGCGGCCGACGGGGTGGACATCGGGCGTTCCAATCCGTTCCGTGCCGTCCCGATCCGCATCGGCAAAACCGTCAAGCGGGCCTTGTCGCGCGACAACCTCAGGCGCATAGCCCGGTTGGATCTGAGCGATTCTCCCGACCTGGCGCTCGCCCGCGACATATTCCTTTTCAGCTACTATGCCCGCGGCATGTCGTTCGTGGATATCGCCCACCTCCGTAAACGGAACATTACCGACGGGGTGATCTCGTATTACCGCAGCAAGACCAGGCAATACCTTCAGGTCACGGTCACCGAGCCGCTGCGGGAGCTGATCGGCCGGTATGCCGGCGACGGGGAGTACATTTTTCCGCTGCTGGCTCCCGCCGAAGGGGAGCCGGGCGACAGCTACGGCCGTTACCGCTCGGCCCTGGGCTTTATCAACCGCCGGCTGAAG
>CAZAPI010000193.1:0-2654 GCA_964486945.1 uncultured Rikenella sp.
AAGCCCGCTTTGCTCTCGCTGGCAGCGTCGGTTGAAAAGAAAGAACAGTCACACACGGCACAGTGCAAAAGAAAACGAACGGTAAAAAAGCGTAACTTTGCGGTTATCATGATCGATCGTCAGACAGTAGACCGGATATTCGCCGCCGCAGACATCGTAGACGTGGTGAGCGACTTTGTGACCCTCAAGAAAAAAGGAGTCAACTACCAGGCATGCTGTCCGTTCCATAATGAGAAAACCCCCTCGTTCGTCGTATCGCCCTCCAAAGGTCTCTACAAATGCTTCGGGTGCGGCAAAGGCGGGAACGCCATCAGTTTCGTGATGGAGCACGAAGGGTTGAGCTACGTCGAAGCCCTGAAATGGGTGGCCAAAAAATACGGCATCGAAGTCAGGGAAAAAGAGCAGTCGCCCGAAGAAAAGCAACGCAACGACGACCGCGAAAGTATGATGGTCGTCACCTCGTGGGCCAACCAATACTTCGTCGAGCAGCTCAAAACCCCCGAGGGGGAGAACATCGGAGTGGGATATTTCCGCGAGCGGGGATTCACCGACGCCACCATCGCCAAGTTCCAGCTCGGATACTGCCCGGCCAAAGGCGATGCCATGACCCAGGCAGCGCTGGCCGAAGGGTACCAGGAACCTTTCTTAGTGGGCACGGGGCTGACCATCAAACGGGAGACGCATGGCGGCGGGGGATACTATGACCGGTTCTGCGGGCGAGTGATGTTCCCCGTGCACTCGCTGTCCGGGCGCGTCATTGCGTTCGGCGGACGAACCCTGCGGACCGACAAGAAAGTCGCCAAATACCTCAACTCGCCCGAGAGCGAGATCTATCACAAAAGCAACACCCTCTACGGTATCTACTTCGCCAAGAAAGCCATCACGCAGTTCAACCGCTGCATACTGGTCGAGGGCTACACCGACGTGCTCCAGATGCACCAGGCGGGGGTCGAGAACGTGGTCGCCTCGTCGGGGACATCGCTGACCACGGAGCAGATCAAGCTCATCAAGCGGTTTACCAAGAACGTGACGGTCATCTATGACGGCGACGCGGCGGGGATCAAGGCCTCGATGCGCGGGATCGATATGATCCTCAAGGAAGGGCTTACCGTGCGGTGCATCCTGTTGCCCGACGGCGAGGATCCGGACTCGTTCGCCCGGTCGCACAACGCCACCGAGTTGCAGGCCTATATCGAGGAACACGAAGAGGACTTCATCTCGTTCAAGACTCGGATTTTGCTGGGCGACGCGGCAAACGACCCGATCAAGCGGGCGGAGGTGATAACGAGCGTCGTGGAGTCTATCGCCACTATTCCGGAGGCCATCACGCGGTCGGTCTTTATTCGCGAGTGTGCCCGGAAGCTCGAAATCGACGAGGATATTTTGATCCGCGAGGTGGCCAAGAAGCGGGTGACGATGGTGGACGGACAGGCGGGACGCGAGGTGGCGGAGAATGCCCGGCGCAAGGAGCAATTTTTGCAACGGCACCAGGGCGATCTTTCCTCTGCGCCGGCCTTTTCGCCGGATGCGCCGGTAACGGAACCCGCGGCGCCTGTCGACCTGACTCCCAAGCTCAGTTACGCGGAACAAGGACTGAACCGGGAGCTGGACCGATTGGAACGCGAGCTGGTGGGCTATCTGCTCAAGTACGGCGACGAGAATTTCGATTTCGAGATGTCGCCGACGGAGATCGTGTCGCTGAGCGTGGCGGAGACGATCATCGGCGACCTGGAGATGGACCGCATAGAGATGCACAATCCGCTTTGTCGTCAGATCTACGAAGAGTATGCAAGGGAATTCCGGGAACACGGTGCGCCGGCGGCGAACCATTTTATCAACCATCCTTCGCCGGAAGTGGCTTCGCTGGCGGTGGACCTGCTGACGGAGGAGGAGACGTACGCGCCGAGCCGGATGTGGCAGCGGTACGAGATCCGGGTTTCGACGGAGCGGGAGCGGCTGGGCGAGGCGATCCCGAAGGCGATCACGATCTACAAGTCGAAGGTGGTCAGCTCGATTATCGCGTCCTTACAGAAAGAGCTGCTGGGCATCAGCACGATGGAGGAGGCGCAGGAGATCATGCAAAGGCTGGGCTCGCTGAACGACCTGCGCAAAGATATCTACGAAAAATACTTCCGTACGGTATAATGGTCGGTTATTTTTGCATGGTACTACGACCGTTTTTTTAACAGTCCCAATGGGCATTCGGCCCATAACTTCCCGTTTTTGCGGCGAGCGCAGCGAGCCGTGCGGGCCGGATGGTGCCGCTGGGCACTCCGGTCGAGAGCTTGCTTCGCCTTAACGGGAGGCCCGCAACTTTAGGGTAGTTACAGCCTCACGCTCGGCACGAGCACGCGCATCCGACCCATTTTATGCTGCCGAAGTGAGCTATGCGGACTTAAAAAAGATTTTTAATTTGTCCTCCCGCCGGGCGAGGATTCCTCGCCGGAAGGCTGTCGGCGCGTCCACGCCGGGTGGAGGTCTTGCCTCCCTTCCCGCTCAGACCGCGGGGATTTGTGATGCGACAAAAAGTAAACAAAAAGCGCATCAAAGGGGGCCAGCCCCCCCCCTTGCCATCCCCCGCTAAGGCGAGAGCGAAAGCCCCCCGACAGCGTCGTGTTTTGACTTGAGCCGCCAGTGCCCCCGCACTGGCGGCG
>CAZAPI010000194.1:0-2642 GCA_964486945.1 uncultured Rikenella sp.
GCCTTACGAAAAGATCGGCGAGTACGCCGCGGAGTATTTGAAAGGGAAAGGGGTGAGGAATGCTGAAACGCTAATGGGGAAACTTTCAGACGACGCGCAAACATTCGAGGCCCGATTGTTATTCTAATCGGCTACATCGATACAATCGAAGCCACGCAAATATTCATCGCGCCGCTCCGGAATATGGCTCCACGCCCACGCTTCACCCTCTGTGTCCCCGCGCTCCCGAAACAACAGGGCCAGATCGAACCACGCCGACACCTCGTGTACATGGTCTGGATACCAAGCAACGGTATCGTGACCACAGCCGATAGCGCGCAGTTCTTCGGAGGTGGGATTATGATCGAAAATCGTTTCCATAACGATACAAAACTCTCATTTTCGCAAATATACTAAAAATGGACAGATGAACGACTTGTTAAAAAATATTCTCGCGGACCTGCGGGTGGAGACTCTCGACGAGTTCGACCGCAATTTCGTGCGCAAGGCCTTTTTCGACCGCCCGTGGCCCGCCCGTTAATGCGGTTTTGATAAAAATCGATCTTTAATTTTTACCCCTCATGCCGGGTAGGGATTCCCGCTCCTGCCGCGGGATTTTTTCTTAGTCGCCTCGTGCCGGCGGGGCATCTTCTTTCTTTGACACCAAAGAAAGAAGACAAAGAAAGTGCCTCCAGCCGGTTTCGCCTTGTCGCCGCCAGTGCGGGTGCACTGGCGGCTCAAGTCAAAACACGACGCTGTCGGGGGTGCTTCCGCTCTTGCCTTAGCAGGGAGGGGGGATGGCAAAGGGGGCTGGCCCCCTTTGATGTGCTTTTTACTTACTTTTTGTCGCATCACAAAAAGTAAGGGCCCTCCGGCGGCCTGAGAGGGATGGGTGGTACAACCTCCACCCGGCGTAAAAACGCCGACAGCCCTTTCCGGCGAGGAATCCCCCCGCCGGCACGAGGGTAAAATAAACATCGGTTAAACTCATTCGCCGGCGATGATGCCGCGGCTTTTCCACTCCGCCTTCAGGAACGGCAGCACACTCTCGAACCGGGAGAAATCCTTGTTCTCAGGCCGCGTCCAGCCTACCTCCGCATACGCCGCGATGCGCGGGAACGTTTGCCGGTAGACATCCTCAGGCGTCGGCGTCCACTCGCTCCACATCTGGCAGCCCAAGCCCAGCACATGTCCGGCCTCCTGCGCCGATACCCCCTCCGGTACCGGGCTGAAATGATAAGCCAGCTTCACCGGAATCGTATTGTAGTTGTAATCCAGATAGGTATAATTGTGCGTCGAGTTGACCACGTCGTGCCCCTGCGCCAAAGCCTCCTTCATAATGGCCACGTCGCCCTTCCAGAAATGCACCACCGCATTCGGTGCCAGAGTCGCCGAAGCCGCGTTCGCCTCCGTAGACCACTCGTGCACATTCTTGCCCAGGATCTCGTTCCATCCCATCATCCGCTTTCCCAGCCCCTCGATGAAATTCGACATGTTGTTGGTAAAATAGACCTGTACGTCGCTCAGATTCTGCATTCCCTCCTTTTCCATCAACACCTTCACCTCCGGACTCAGCTTCCAGTGGTCGTATTTCACCTCGTCGCCCCCGATATGGATCACCTGCGAGGGAAACAGCGCCGCCACCTCGGTGATCACATCCTGCAAAAACTCATATACCTTCGGATCCGCCACATTGTAGACCCACGGATTTCCGGCGAACTCGGCCGGAACCCGGATCTTCTCTTTGGTCGTTCCCAGCCACGGATAGGCCGCAATGGCCGCCGAAGCGTGGCCCGGCATCTCGATCTCCGGCACGACGGTGACATTCCGGTCGGCCGCATAAACGATGATCTCCCGGATCTCCTCCTGCGTGTAGAAACCGCCGTGCGGGTTGGGATCGTACCTGCCGCTGCGCCACGTCCCGATCTCCGAGCTGTCGCGCACGGAACCCACCTCGGTCAGAAGCGGGTATTTCTTGATCTCGATACGCCATCCGGCATCGTCGGTCAGGTGCCAGTGCAGCACATTCATCTTGAGCCGCGCCATCTCGTCGATCATCTTCTCGGCCACCTCTTTCCCTTTGAAATAGCGGGCCTCGTCCAGCATAAAGGCGCGCCAGCCGAATGCCGGACGGTCTTCGATCGAAACATAAGGTACTTCTCTTTCCTGCGTGACCAGCTGCCGCAGCGTCTGCACGCCGTAAAACAAGCCTTTCTTGTCCGCCGCCGCGATACGGATTCCTTTGCGGTCTACATTCAGGGTATAACCCTCCCCGCCCAGCATCCCGGCCAGTTTCGCATCGGTATCCAATGTAATCCTGACCTTCCCGCTGCCGATGCCGTATTCGTCTGCGAGCAAACCGGCCAGATAACCGGCGGCGAAACTGTCGGAAGGACTTTTGATCGTCACTCCTCCGGCCAGCGACAACGACTCGTCACCCACGGTAATCCGGTTGGGCCACGGCACGATCTGCACCTGCTGTGCCGCTCCGGCAGCCCACGTGCCGCCCAGGGTCATCACGGCGGCCAGCACGATAAAGATTTTTTTCATTTTGTAGTCGTTTGGAATTGATAAAAAGTAAAGATAATGAAAAGACAATTTATATCTTTACATGGACAAAAACTACTGACTTAATTATGAGAAAAAATCTTTTCCTGCTCTGT
>CAZAPI010000195.1:0-2640 GCA_964486945.1 uncultured Rikenella sp.
GTAACTACCCATCGGGTCGTGCTATACTCGGCTCCGATAAATCAAATAAACGAACGGTTAGGTGGATGGTTGCTATTTCCGTACAGGTTGGTTGTTGAGGCCGTAGATTTTCGAACTCCATGGCGAGTAGGCCCGAGCTACGCGGTTGATGGTCAGGATGTGCGACTCGATATCGTGCATATCCTCCTCGTACCGGCGCAGGGCAATGGCGATCGCCGCGATCTCCTCGCCGACCAGCTCCTGGTCGGGTTTGGCCGACTTTTTGACCGCCTCCGGCATAGCCGCCACGGCTTTCTGCTCTTTTTTCACCGACACCCGGGCCATCAGCCGGCCGAGGTTCTTGAAGATCAGATAGAGCAGTATCAGCGCCGTAAACACGACCGACATGGCCGTCAGGGCCATTACACCTCCCGAAGGGTCGCGCAGACGGAATCTCTCGGAAGCCGGCATCTTCTCTTCGATCTCGTTGGCCTGCATCGGCGTGATGCCTGCCAACGGCCCGAAAGTCTCGGCGCCTGTCTCCGGGTCGTTCGTCCAGCCGATCGAGACGTCCGGCAGCTGTGCTTTCACGTCGTAAATGATCGAGTCCACCATGTTCTTGCCCTGGTCCATAAAGGCCAGATAGCCGGTCTCATCCAGCACGAAATTGGTGTGGAATGTCCCGCGGTTCGACGAGCTGTCCGCAAAGAAGATCGCGTAGCCCTGCGGCGCGATCAGTGTCCGGGCGTCGTTCTTCGGGATGCGGTACGTCCGCGTGGCATCTCCGCGTCGCACCGTAAGATAGGCTCCTCCGATGTTCACGTTGGAGTAACCCGTGTTGTGCAGCTCGATCCAGCCCACGTGGTTGCCGTGGTCGTCGATGTAGCTGGTCTGGTTGTCGACCAGCACTTCGTTGATCCGTATATCTTTCAGCCCCTGCGCATAGCCTGCCGCGCAAAGTGCGGCGAGGCCGAGTGAAAATAATAGTCTCTTCATCATAACGCGCAGTCTTACAACGGAATATTGGAATGCTTCTTGGGCGGATTGACCACTTTCTTGGTCACCAGCGACTGAAGTGCGCGGATGATCCGGAAACGGGTATTCCGCGGCTCGATCACGTCGTCGATATAGCCATACTTAGCTGCCACGTACGGATTGGCGAACTTTTGGCGGTACTCCTCTTCTTTTTCGGCGAGGAACTCGACACGCTTGGCATCATCTTCGATGGATTTGGCCTCCTTGGCCATCAGCACTTCGACGGCACCCTGCGCCCCCATCACCGCGATCTCGGCCGTCGGCCATGCGTAATTGAGGTCGCCCCGCAGATGTTTCGAGCTCATCACGCAATAGGCCCCGCCATATGCTTTCCGTAGGATAACGGTCACTTTCGGCACTGTCGCCTCGCCGTAGGCGAACAGCAGTTTGGCCCCGTGGGTAATGATCCCGCCGTACTCCTGCGCGGTGCCCGGCAGGAAGCCCGGCACGTCCACCAGCGTCACGATCGGAATGTTGAACGCGTCGCAGAAACGCACGAAACGAGCCGCCTTGCGAGATGCGTTGATGTCCAGCACTCCGGCATAGTATTTCGGTTGGTTTGCGATGATCCCGACGCTTTGGCCGTTAAATCTTGCGAACCCGGTCACGATATTGGGCGCGAAAGTCCGCTGCGACTCCAGGAACTCTCCGTTATCCACAATCGCATGGATCACGTCGAGCACATCATACGGTTTGTTCGGATTGTCGGGAATAATTTCGTTCAGGGCGTCCTCCAGCCGGTCGATGTCGTCGGTGCAGACCGCCAGCGGCGCGTCTTCGAGGTTATTCTGCGGCAGGTAACTCAGCAGTTTGCGCAGCATGGCCATCCCTTCCTCTTCGGTTTCGCTCACGAAGTGGGCCACGCCCGATTTGGTGGAGTGCATGGAAGCGCCGCCCAGCTGTTCCTGGGTCACCTCTTCGCCGGTCACGGTCTTGACGACTTTCGGCCCGGTGACGAACATGTAGCTGGTCCCTTTGTTCATCAGGATGAAGTCGGTCAGGGCCGGCGAGTACACTGCCCCTCCCGCGCACGGCCCGAAGATGGCCGAGATCTGCGGGATTACGCCGCTGGCCATAATGTTCCGCTGGAAGATCTCGGTATAGCCGCTCAAAGCATTGACCGCTTCCTGGATACGTGCTCCGCCGGAGTCGTTGATTCCGATCACCGGGGCTCCGTTTTTCATGGCCATGTCCATCACTTTGCAGATCTTGGCCGCGAAGGTCTCGGACAGCGACCCTCCGAACACGGTGAAGTCCTGGCTGAAGACATAGACGAGCCGCCCGTCGATGGTCCCGTACCCGGTCACGACGCCGTCGCCGTAGTACGATTCTTTTTCGATGCCGAAGTTGTTGCACCGGTGGGTGACGAACATGTCGAATTCTTCGAAGCTCCCTTCGTCGAGTAGCATGTCGATGCGCTCGCGGGCGGTGAGCTTCCCTTTTGCATGTTGCGAGTCGATGCGCTTTTGTCCGCCGCCGAGTTTGGCTTTCTCGCGGAGAGCGACGAGCTCTTTGATCTTTTCCTGGTTGACGCTCATAAAAAAGTTTGTGTGGTTCGGGGTTCCTATTCGTGATTTATTCGTTCGTTTTATTTGCACTTGTTGTCGGGAGGGGACTGTTCTTTTC
>CAZAPI010000196.1:0-2601 GCA_964486945.1 uncultured Rikenella sp.
GCAGCCATCAAGTTTGCTTGAATGGCCGAGGCGCCAGGAGGAAGGCGAAGCCAAATTTTTCCAGAGCTTCGCTAATCCAAGCGTGTCTGGCCTCAGTTCGTCCGGGGCGGGCTTTCGCGGTGAGCGGGCCCAATGCAATTCAAACCCCATGGCCCACTACGCCGGAAAGTCCCGGCCCGAAAACCAAAGGTCTGCCGGCAGGTTTAGGATGCGCAGCATCCGCGAAAGTCTTTGCGGAGCTTTCTTCAGAAAGCGACAGTCCCCTGCGGGTACGTACAGAATAACCGAACGATTAGAATTGGAAATAGATAAACGGTTGGACGTCGCCGTTACGGAGCTGCATGATCAGCCAGATCAGGCCCGTCATCATCACCGCATAGAGCACGACCGGCAGGCGCTGCACCAAGCGCAGCGTCCGCGCCTCAACCCGAGCGCTCGTGAAATGGAGCAGGTAGCCGATCGCCATCAGCAGGACCACCCATTTGTACCCCGTCACGAAATCGAAGAAAATTTCCGGGTGGAACGCCGTGAAGATCTGCGAAAAGACCTGTCCGGCCACCTCCATCGACGGCGAGCGGAAAAAGACCCACGTCGCACATACGAAACTGAAAGTGACGGCGATCCCGATCACCCGCCTCCAGCGCGGCATCTCGGCCCCCACCGGTTTGAAACCCCGGAAACGGTTCATCGTCCACTTATGGCTGGCCAGCCCCGCCCCGTGCAAGCCGCCCCACACCAGGAAACGCATCGCCGCCCCATGCCACAAGCCCCCCAGCAACATCGTCGCCATCAGGTTCAGGTACGTCCGGAAGCGCCCCTTGCGGTTCCCCCCCAGCGAAATGTAAAGGTAATCCTTGAGCCAGCTCGACAGAGAGATATGCCACCGCCGCCAGAACTCCGTGATAGTCGCCGACTTGTATGGCGAGTCGAAGTTCGCATTGAACCGGAACCCCAACAGCAGCGCGATCCCGATGGCCATGTCCGAGTAGCCTGAGAAGTCGCAGTAGATCTGCATCGCATACCCGAAAACCCCCATCAGGTTCTCCAGTCCGGTGTAGAGCATCGGGTTGTCGAAGATGCGGTCTACGAAATTGAGGCTGATGAAGTCCGAAATGACCGCCTTTTTGAACAGCCCGCAGAGGATCAGCCAGAAACCCTCGCCGAACTGCGCCCGGCTGACGATCAGCGGCCGCTGGTGGATCTGCGGAATGAAATCCCGCGCCCGCACGATCGGACCCGCTACCAACTGCGGGAAAAACGAGATGTAGAACAGGTAGTCGATCCACCGGTGCAGCGGTTTCACTTTGCCGCGATACAGGTCGATGATGTAGCTCATCGACTGGAAGGTGAAGAACGAGATGCCGATGGGCAGGAAGATATTCCTGAACTCCAGCGGGTCGGCCAGGAAATTGTTGAATATCTCGATCAGGAAGTTGGTGTACTTGAAGTAGCACAGCATCCCCAGGTTGACCGCCACGCTAAGCGCCACCAGCCCCCGCCTGGCCCGCCGACTGGCGGCCGTGGCGATAAAGTGGCCGATAAAGAAGTCGCTCGTGGCCGTGAACATCAAGAGCAGGAAGAAGATGCCGCTGGTCTTGTAGTAGAAATAGAGCGAGAAGAGCGTGACATAGACGATTCGCAGGGTCACCGTGCGGCGCATGAACCCATAAAAAAAGGTGAACCCCAGGAACAGGAAAAGAAACAGCCCGCTGGTGAACAGCAGCGGCTCCTCGGGGTTGTATTTCAGCAGTTCGATAAGGTTACTGAGCTGTTGGGCCATGGCCGATATATCCGTTGTAAAGTGCGTTGTAAATCAGAAGGCCCTGGATGCGGTACCCCTCCTCGGTATAATGTATCCTGTCGCGGCCCATCAGGTCGTGCTTCGCCCAATGTTCGGCGGAGCCGGCCCCTCCGGTAGCCGCATAGACGTCGATAAAAGCCACTCCTTTATCCCGTGCGTACCGCTTCAACGTCCGGCTCACGCGTTCGAAGTTGGCGTTCGGCGACCCTTTTTTGAAGGCTTGCGCCGGTGCTGTCAGCAAGACTGAAGCCTCCGGATTGGCCTCCCGGAGCGGGGCCACGAAGCGGTCGATCTCGCGGTAGAAAACGTCGTCGTTGAAGTTGTTCCCCGCTGCCTCGTTCGATCCCATGGAGAGGATGATGAGGTCGGGCTCCAAAGCGGTGCTTTGCCGTACGACCTCCTGCTGTTTGCCCCAGTGCAGGTAGCAGGCGCTGTTTACCCCCATGGCGTGATAGAGCACCCCGTCGCGCCCGTTCTCCAGCGAGAAGCCGTAAACCGGCCCTTTGGCGAAGTTACCGTCGGCGTAGGTGTGCAGTTCCAGCGAGTCGACGGTAGTCACCAGATCGATGTCGGTATTGAAGTCGTAGATGATGTCCGGTGTGCCGAGCCCTGCCGAGAGGTTGTCGTCGGCTTCGATGATGGGCGCATACTTGCCGTGGAACACCCGCACCTTGTTGAAACTGTAATCGAGGCTGTCGCCCATGGGCAGGGTGCAGAGCAGGATCCGGTTGTCGGCGGTCGAGCTTTGTACCGAGACGCCGCTGATGCCGATCGACAATTCCGGACGGCCATTGACCACG
>CAZAPI010000197.1:0-2568 GCA_964486945.1 uncultured Rikenella sp.
AGTTGCAGGCGGCGGCTGAGAAAGCCCGCGAGGAGCGGCGCAGGGAGATGGAGGAACAGTAAATCGATCGGTTTAGAAAGCGAACACCAGGTTTACCCCGCAGGTGAACGGTTTGCCCCGCTGGATGAACGAATTGCCGAACGACTCGAAATAGAACGCCCCGTAGTCGGCGTCCAGGATATTGCGCGACCACAACTCCAGCCGCACGAAATCGTGGCGGAACGATACTTTGGCATTCAACAACCCGTAAAACGGCTGCCGGACATCGTTCGCCTCGTTCCAGTAGATACGCCCCGCTCCGGTATACTGCGCCGCGAAAGTCATCTGGTTTACCCACTTGTCCGGCAGATTCAGCGAGTAAGCCACCCCCGCCGAGAAAGTATGCTGCGGCACGTAAGGGATGAACTTCCCTTTATAATCGACTGCCACACCCGAGGAGTTGGTTCCCCCGTCGTAGTCGCGGAACGTGGCATGCGTGAAACCGTAATTCACGTCGATGCTCAGCCCCGCCGCAGGCCGCAACCCCAACGACACCTCGACCCCGTAGCTACGCCCCTTGCCCGCATTGGTCAGGATGCGGCCGCTGCCCCCGTTCACGAACTGCGTCAGCTGCACATCCTTGATGTCCATCAGAAACAGCGCCAGCTCGGCAGTCAGTAAACCGTCCCGGAAAGTCCCGCGCGTCCCCAACTCGTAATTCCACGTCTGTTCCGGCTTGTAAGCCAGCGCATTGCGAATATTACCGTCGGATGCCACCTTCGTTACGGAAGCACCCGGACGGCCGCTGCCGCCCCCCATGGACGGCCGCGAATTGCGCAGGCTGTCCTGCATCACCTCCGAGAACATCTGGATATTGTATCCTCCGGCTTTGTAGCCCTTCGCCACCGTGAAATAGGTCATGATCTCGGGCGTACACTCGTACTTGAGCGAGACCTTCGGCAGCCATTGCAGGAAATCCTGGTCGTCCTTGCCGACGAGGTTCTTGCCGATCGGCATTTCGACACCCGCCGGCGGCAGCATCGGGATGCCCCCCGGCTTGTTCTGCGCCAGCAGGTCGATCGCCATCGAGGTATTGTACTTCAGGTATTGCTTTTCGTAGTCCAGCCGTAGCCCCAACGTCAGCGACAGACCGTCGGTCAGCAGGTTGTTGAACGTGGACTGGTGGAACACCGCCCCTCCCACGGTAGGCGTGCGATAAGTTCCCGGATTGGGTATCTCGTCGTTTAGGATCGTCAGCGCAACCGGCATCTGGATATTGTCGAACACCGGCTGGAGGATGTTCCGGATGCCGTCCTGCTTGAACAGCACGTCGCCGTCGGTGGTCAGGTGGTTGTAGAAACCGAACGCTCCGACCGACCATTGGTAGTCCTGCTCCTTCACCGAGCGGATCGCGAACTCCTGGTTGATCGAGTTTTGGCGCTGCCGCTGGTTGATGGTGAAGATGCTCTGCCGCGTGAAATCCTGGTCCATCCACATATCGTCGTTCAGCCACTGGTACCCCGTGTTGGAGGTGAGCAGGATCTTGTCCGTGCGGTACTCGAACCGCACGGAATTGTTGCTCATCCGGCGCAGGTAGTTGCCTCGGTCATTGTAGTCCACGGGGTTGATCTTGCCGGACTCTTTGTCATATAACCCGTAGGCGAACGCCCCCTGGTCGGTGAAGTCGAAGCTGGAGGCCAGCATCGCTTTCAGGCGGGGGGTGATCTTCCACTCCAGTTTGAGCCTTCCGCCCGCCGATTGCCCTTCGTCCACCTTTTTGCCCGTGAATTCGTTCTTGAAATAGCCCCCCTCGCGCTCGTAGTATGCCCCTACGCTCAGCCCCACCTTGTCGCTGAGTTTGGCGAGCTTCGATATTTTGACGTTCCAGTTCCCGTAGTTGCCGCCCCCGACCGAGAGCTTGTGCCCCTGGTACTCGAACGGCGAGAGGGTGTAGACGTTGATGATCCCGCCCATGGCGTTGCGGCCGTAGAGGGTTCCCTGCGGCCCGCGGAGCACTTCGATGCGCTGGATGTCCATAAATTCGAAGTCGAAGGTCGATTTGTCCATATAAGGGATGTTGTCCACATACATGGCCACGCTCTGGCCGCTGCTGCGCGCCCCGACGCCCCGCAGGTAGATGGGGGTGGTCAGCTTCGACCCGTAGTCCGGGATGAAGAGGTTCGGCACGAAGGCGCTGAGGTCTTTGACGCTTTCGATCTGGCGGTTGTTGATTTTCGCCGGGGTGATAAGGCTGACGGCTTCAGGAACGCTCCACAGGTCGTTGGTCTCTTTCGAGGAGGAGCGTATCACTATTTCGTCGGTTTCGAGGGTGCGGATCGAGTCGGGCAGGGTGTTTTCATCCGCCGGTACGGGAAGCGGGAGCGCCTTGCCGTTATCTGCGGCACAGACCCCGGCGGCTATGACCATAGCGCATACGGCCAGTAAAAATCGTTTCATGGAGAGGTGGTTGGTTCCGGTTGCAAAGGAAAGGTATTGCCGCCGGCCCGGCAATCGCTATATGTAGTGATATTTGCGGCCTTTGTTTTTGCGCCGGGTGGAGGTCTTACCTCCCGTCCCGCTCAGGCCGCG
>CAZAPI010000198.1:0-2542 GCA_964486945.1 uncultured Rikenella sp.
AGCTGCGCGAACTCAACGCCTCGCTGCAACGGGGCGACGTGAGGCCCGTGCAGCGTTCGGCGGCGGGCGAGCTGTCCGACACGCCGGAGATGCTGCAACGCAAAATCGAATACCTGAAAGGCTTCGTATTGCCGGAGCGGTACGAAAGCCTGGCACGGCGGCTGGATTTCCGGACACGGTACATGGTGATGTGTCTCGAAGACATTTATTATCCGCACAACGCCAGCGCCGTGATCCGCAGTTCCGAGGCGTTCGGCCTGCAGGAGATGCACGCGGTGGAGAACACAGTGCGTTTCGCTCCGAACAAACATATCGTGCGGGGAACCGACCGATGGGTCGACATCCGCAAGTGGAACGACACGCCGTCGCTGGTCGCCCACTTGCGCGCGCGGGGCTACCGGATCGTGGTGACGGCACCGCCGAAGGAGGAAACGCCGGGCTCCCGGAGCATGAATTTCACCCCGTCGGGTTTCGATGTTGCGGCGGGGCCTTTCGCCCTCTTTATGGGGACCGAGAAAACCGGTATCTCGCCGGGACTGATGGCAGAGGCCGATGCGGTGGTCTCGATCCCGATGGTCGGGTTCGCCGAGAGCCTCAACATCTCGGTCTCGGCGGCGATCGTGGCGCAGCGGCTCACGGAACGACTGCGGGAGCCGGAAGCGGGTATTGACTGGAAATTAACCCCGGAAGACCGCGACCGGCTGCTCTGCCGCTGGCTCTGCAACTCGGTGCGGGACTACCGGCGCATATTGGAACGCGGCGGGTTTTCGCTGTAACGTTCCCGGATAATGACTGCTGACACCCCGGCGGTTTTCTTACATTCCCCTGGCCGTCCTGTTGCTGTGCGGCCCTTGCAGACTTCCTTCGGCGGCGCAGGACAATGTGGCCAACGCTTTCGACGACCTGAACCGCGAAGGGGCGGTGATGGAAAGAGTCGTCCCGATGTGCGAGGCGGCTATGCCGGCGCAACCGAAAGCCCGGAGGCATACCATCCCGCGACAAGGTTATTTCTGCTTCGCGAAGACCGCACTCTTCCAGTTCTGCAGAGCGATTCGCAGCCGGTGACGGTCGAAGAAAGTAAGGGGATTTTTATTTGGGTGGAATAAACACGAAGCCAGCGGAAGGCAAGACCAAAACAAGTGCAGGTTGCAGTCCTGTGCCGAGGGTGGCTTCGTGCTGAGATAAAAACCTTTGAAACGGTTCAATACAATGGATATACTACGCAAACAGTTCCTGCACCATGTGGGGCAGACGTCGGACGCGCCGCTGATGATCGAAGTGGCGCGGGCCGAGGGGATCTATTTCTATACGCCGCCCACGCCGGAGTTTCCGCAGGGGAAACGGTACGTTGATTTGGTATCGGGCGTGTCGGTCAGCAACGTGGGGCATGGCAACCGGCAAGTGGTGGAGGCGGTATGCGCGCAGGCGCGGGACTATATGCACATCATGGTCTACGGCGAGATGGTCGAACGGCCGCAGGTGAAATATGCGGCGGCGATCGCCGGGTTGCTGCCGGAGCCGCTGGAGAGCGTCTATTTCGTCAACTCGGGCGCGGAGGCGATCGAAGGAGCATTGAAACTGGCCAAACGGTATACGCACCGTACGGAGATCATATCGTTCCGCAATGCCTACCACGGTTCGACGCACGGTGCGATGAGCGTGATGGGCGACGAGTTTTTCGTAGGGGCTTACCGGCCGCTGCTGCCGGACACGCGCAAGTTGCGGTACAACTGTTTCGAGGACGTGGAACGGATTACTGAACGGACGGCGTGCGTGCTGGTCGAGCCGGTGCAGGGCGAGAGCGGGGTGAATCCGCCTGTGCCTGGATTCCTGGAGGCGTTGAGGGAACGTTGTTCGGCGGTGGGGGCGCTGCTGATCTTCGACGAGGTACAGACGGGCTTCGGGCGCAGCGGGGCGATGTTCGCGATGCTCAAATACGGGGTGACGCCGGATATCGTTTGCCTGGCCAAAGCGTTGGGCGGGGGAATGCCGCTGGGAGCTTTCGTCTCCTCGAACGAGATCATGGCCGGATTCCAGAGCAATCCGTCGCTGGGACATATCACTACCTTCGGAGGACATCCGGTCTGCTGCGCGGCGGGGTTGGCGGCGCTGAACTATATTCAGGAACATCGTCTGGCGGAACAGGCCGAGGCGAAAGGGTTTCTCTTCGAAGAGTTGTTGAAAGGTCATCCGACGGTGCGGGAGGTCCGGCGCAGCGGCCTGCTGCTGGCAGTAGAGCTGGGTGAGTCGGAACGGTTGTTCAAAGCGATGGGATTGCTCAAGGAAGCGGGGTATTTGTCGGACTGGTTCCTGTTCTGCGACACGGCGTTCCGGATCTCTCCGCCACTGACCATCACGGAGGAGCAGATCCGGGCGTGCTGTGCGGAGATTCGCACCGATGTATTGGACAAACTTTGATTTTCCGCCTTGTGGAACGAACTCTTTTTAAATGTACGGTCGACCGGAAAAACCGGATCATGTTACTGCAGTTCGGGTCGCCGGCGTAATCGAAGATGCCTTGCCGCATATCGGCTGCGGTCTT
>CAZAPI010000199.1:0-2511 GCA_964486945.1 uncultured Rikenella sp.
CGGTTTCGGGGACCGCCTGCGGGACTAAGCAACGAAGCCTTGGGCGTAGTTGCGGTTCCCGCCGGGCGAGGCGGTCGCTTACCCGCTCCGCCACTGCCGCAGGCACTCCAGTCGGGCCATAACTACCCTATTCAGCCGCCCACGCCCCTCACGGGGCGGCCCGGTCATTCTGACGAATGGCAGCTACTCGCTCTTTGCGGGTTCGGCCCGCCGGTGCTGCTGGGCACTCCAAAAGGGCTGGAACTGCCCTATGTACAGCGGCAGGCCCGGCGATCTTTCCCGGAACGCGCTTCTCGCTCTTCGTCTTATTGCGGCGAAAAGCGTAAGCGCGGAGCCGCAGCCCACCGTCCAGTGCTGCGGCCGTTTATTCCAGTTTCCGAAAGTAGTACAACTCGTGCTCCGGCAGCAATTCCGGGTGCAGGATCCGTACCATGTCGGAAAGTACGATGTCGGGCCGCACGGCTCCCGACTCCCAGAAGTCGCTGCCTCCCATCGGCGTGATCCGGGCATTGTTGTTATACACCTTCCTCTTTTGCACCACCGGCAGGGTGGCGAAGCGGCGGTTGTCAGCCCTGAGCTGTGCCATGTCCCGGGCCATCCCCGGATTCAGCCAGTAGTCCGCCCGGGCCATCAGCACGAGGGCTTTCTCGGCGCTCACAGGGCGGCTCACGTCCGTATCTTCCCCCTTGCCGAGGTAGTCGCCCCCCGCATCTTCGAGCAGCCGCACCATATAACTCCGGTCGCCGGGTAGGTACCAGACATCCTTGTAAGGCGAGTTGAGCATCACTTCGGGCCGTTCGTCCACGCTGCCCGCCACCCGTTCGCCAAGGGAGTTGTATTCGTTCTCGGTGTGCATGAACTGCGCCACGGCATCGTCCATCCGGCCTGTCAGCAACCCGAAGGGGACGATCCATTCGGCCCGCCCGAGGGGATCGTTCTCTATATAGTCGGAGATATAGACGACCGGAATGCCTAACTGCTGTAATTTGACCACAGCCGAATTCTCGCCCGTCAGGCCGTAGATGAATACCGCGTCCGGCTGTAGGGCGACGATCATTTCGTAGTTGAGGTTGTTGTCGTACCCCACGTCTTTCACATCGCCGGCATGCACGGCGGGGTTGGTGATAAAGTCCAGCCCGGACACGCCTTTGACGACCTCGACAGCGCCTACGGCATCGAGGAAGGCGACATGGGTCGAGGACATGCAGACGGCTTTCCGGATCGGATACCGGATCTCGCCGGGTCGCAGCGCCGCGGCGGTGTCGGCAACCAGCCGGTAGTCGTAGACGACGCTGTCGGCTCCCTGCCACGGATTCCTGACCCGCAGCACCGGCCCGCGGTCGTCGGTGAGCAGCTCGAAACGCTCAGCATACCGCGTCTCGTACAGGGGGCGCAGGGTGTCGCCGGTATCGTACGCGCTTTTTTCCGGTCCTCCGCAGGAGGCGAGCAGGAGGATGGCACAGAGGCTGGCTAAAAGGGCGGAAGTCTGTTTCATGGGGCGTTTTTGGGGCTTTGTGCTAACAAAGGTAGGGCTTTGGAACGGATTTTGCATTTTGTACCGGACAAAGAATCAACATTCGTTCAACATCGTTTAAAACCGAAATGTTATGAAATTCGAATTACCTGCCCTGCCTTATCCGGTCAATGCGCTGGAGCCGACCATGAGTGCCCGGACCATCGAGTTCCACTGGGGCAAACACGAGGCGGCGTATATCGACAACCTGAACGGCCTGGTTGCGGGGACGCCGCTGGAAAACGACACGCTGGAGGAGATCGTGCGCAAGTCGGACGGGGCGATCTACAACAATGCGGCGCAGGCGTGGAACCATATCTTCTTTTTCTTCCAGCTGGCCCCGAATGGCAAGAAAGAGCCGGGTGGTGCGTTGCTGGAGGCGATCAACAACAGTTTCGGCTCGTTCGAGGCGTTCAGGGAGGCTTTCGCCAAGGCTGGGGCGACTCTGTTCGGATCGGGCTGGGCGTGGCTGTCGGCCAGGCCGGACGGCAGGCTGGAGATCACGCAGGGGCCGAACGCGCACAATCCGCTTAAGGAGGGGGCCATGCCGCTGCTGACGGCGGATGTTTGGGAGCACGCTTATTACCTGGACTACCAGAACCGGAGGCTGGATTTCTTGTTGGGCTTGTGGAACCTGGTGGACTGGAAGGTGGTCGAAAAGCGGTACGAAGATACGCTCTAAAGGGGGTATCTCCGGTACGAGCAGGGGGCTGCTCTCGTTGTCGGGAGACGGGGCGGCTCTGTAATCCTGTGTATTGCGTTCCTCGCACACTCGGGTTCGGCTTTAGTTTCCCGTTCTGTTGTTTTCGGGCACCCCGGCCCCCTCGGGTCCGCCCGGCGTTCCTTACCGGAACGCGCTTCTCGCTCTCTGCTTTACCGCGGTTCCGCGCTAAAGCGCTCCGTCATAGCCAATCGTCCGGCGCTGAGGCTGCCGTTATCACGGGAATTCAGTTATCCGCTCTTATGTTTTCGGGCCGCCGCCAGGGGGCGAAGCCGCA
>CAZAPI010000200.1:0-2501 GCA_964486945.1 uncultured Rikenella sp.
AAGCGACCGCCTGCGGGATTAAGCAACGAAGCCTTTGGCGTAGTTGCGGCTCCCGCCGGGCGAGGCGGTCGCCGCACAGCCTCGCTCCGCTCGGCTGGCAAAAGGCTTGCACCGGTATTTCGGGGAAGGCTTCGGGTCGCCGTTAACGCAGAGCTTCAGCTACTCGCTCTTTGCGGATTCGGCCCGCTGGCGCGGGAATTTTTGTTTCCTGTATGGTCATGCGATACGCAGTATCGCCCGCTCGCCGCGAGCACGCGGCCCCGCGCGGGAGCGCAGTTCCCTCTTGTTGGTAAAATATGGCCGGGCATTTGCAAAACTCGTCGCGCGCTCCGCTAACGTAGGAAAGACGGCTGGAAAGCCGTCAGGCTTTTCGCCGGATTTCCGTTAGCGCGCGACCTCCAGCCAGGGTAATTCCAGCTTCATCGCAGTCCGTAGCCGCGGGGCCTTTGGGGGCCTTATGACGAGCGGGGATTAGGGGAGTGGTTCTTCGCCCGGAGAGGTACCGGCCTGACCATTGCCACGGGCACTCAGCTGCTCGCTCTTCGCGGGTTCGGTCCGCTGCCCAGGCCGGAGCCACTTCCGGCGGGAGGTGTGATGCTGCGAATCTCCGATCTCCGAATAACCGGGCGGCTAATAGAACAGATAGCCGGCCAGGCCGGCCAGCACGATCAGCAGGATGGGATTCACCTTGCGGATCGCCGCTACCAGCACCAGCCCGAAGATCGCATAACTTTTCCAGTCGATGAAATTGTCCGGCGTCAGCAGCATAAGGGCCGCCGACAGGATCAACCCGATCACCACGGGACGCAGCGCCTTCATAACTTGGGCCACATAGGGATTGTCCTTCATCTTCAGGTAGAAGCGCGAGGCGATGAGCATGATGATCAGAGACGGCGCGCATACTCCCAGCGTGGCCAGTGCCGAGCCCCACACCGACCCCGTCGCCGTGTAACCGATGTAGGTTGCGCTGTTGATCGCGATAGGCCCGGGCGTTATTTGCGAGATGGCGATGATGTCTGCGAACTGCGATGCGGTGATCCACCCGTGTTCGGTCACTACCTCGGCCTGGATCAGCGAGATCATCGCGTAGCCGCCACCGAAGCCGAATACGCCGATCTTGAAAAACGTCAGGAAAAGTTGAAGGTACAGCATGGTGTTATTTCCGGCTAAGGCGTTTCGATTTCCAATAGGTGTAGGCGATTCCCGCCGCGATCCCGCCGGCGATGAACCAGATCGGCGACAGCTTGAGCCAGATCGCTGCGGCGATGATGATGAATACGCCGTACTCCCAGTACTTCAGCCCTTTGGCGAACGCGAAAACGGGTTGCAGGATCAGGGCTACCACGGCGGGGCGCATCCCCTTGAAAACGCTGTTCACCGTGGGGTCCTGGTAGATGCGGGAAAAGAAAATGGCGATCACGAGCAGGATGATGAACGAGGGCAGGACGGTGCCCAGGAATGCCGCCACGGCTCCCCGTGTGTGGAATATCTTGTAACCGACCATGATCGACACGTTGACGGCCATTGGCCCCGGTGCCGACTGGGCCACGGCCAGCAGGTTGATGAACTCTTCTTTGTCGACCCAGTGCCGTTTGTCGATCACCTCTTTCTGGATGATGGGTATCATGGCGTATCCGCCGCCGAAGGTGAAGCAGCCGATCTTGAAGAACGAGACGAACATGGTGAGCAGGTGGCGGAGCATGGAGGGGAATTTTACGGTCCGAACGCAAAAGTACAAAGATAGTGCCGGGCGTGCAAAAGTTGTCCGTATTGCATTATTCGAGTGCGTAAGCCAGGCGGTAGGCGTGCTTGTCCTCCTCCGGATGTCGGCAACCCTCGGAACGGGTCTGCTCGACGGTCAGCGCGTCCTGTGCTGCGTCGGATCCGCTCCCGCTTTTTCCGGCAGGCCCAGGGCACGCCCGCTGCGACAAGGGCAAGAGATGCGCAGCGTTCCGCAGGTGTCGATTTGTATCTCTTTCAACGAAAAACGGGCTGATTCCCGGCTGTAAGTTTAATCGGAAAATGCTTTTTTATCAAGCATGCGGGTAAGATGTCCGGATAGTTGTCGATAATTCCTGTGCCGGTCCGTGCGGGTTGCGAAATCCCCCGGAAAAGCGTACTTTTACCCCAAATTTCAACGTGTTATGCAGAACGGCATCTCCCGCTTCTTCCGGAAAGCCTTGCCCCATATTGTTGCCTTGCTCCTTTTTGCGGCCGTTTCGGCCCTCTTTTTCGCGCCCCAGTACGAGGGGAAAGCCTTGCGGCAGACCGATATGGTGATGCTCAACGGTGTGACCAGCGACATCCAGCAGCATGTCGAACGCTACGGCGAACACCCGCAGTGGGCGGGCCGGAATTTCGGCGGCATGCCGTCGTACCTCATCAATATGAATTACGACGGGCGGTGGGTCAAGAACGTCGCCGACCATCTTTATATACTGGGGCAGCCGGCATCGTGGATTTTCATCTCGATGGCGGGGTTCTACCTGATGCTCCTGCTG
>CAZAPI010000201.1:0-2455 GCA_964486945.1 uncultured Rikenella sp.
GGCGTTCCTTATCGGAACGCGCTACTCGCTCCCAGCCTTACTGCGGCTCCGCGCTCACGCGCTCCGCAGCCAGCCACCGGTACCCCGCCGGACCGGTGGCTGTCATTGCCCGGACAAAAGTCAGTTGATCCGGAACGCCCGTGTTACCCCCTTGATCTTCTTGAGCTTGTAGAGCACCATGTCCACCATCTGCGCGTTGGTCACCTCGATCGAGAGCTGCCCCTCCATTACCCCGCGCTGCGCCCCGAACGACATCGAGCGGATGTTGAGCTTCAGCTCTTGCGACACCAGGTCGGTCACCCGTCCCGCCAGCCCCGGTACGTCGTCGCCCTGCACCCGGATCGTCGCCCGGAACGCCCCCGACGAACTCGTCTCGCGCCACTTCGCCCCCATCACCCGGTAGGGGTACTGCTCCCTGAGCCGCGCCGCGTTGGGGCAGTCTGTACGGTGGATCGTGATGCCGTTGTGGATAGTCACGAAGCCGAATACCGGGTCGCCGTAGATCGGGTTGCAGCACCGCGCCAACTTGTACTCCACGTTGCCCAGCGTCTCGTCGATCATCAGGCAGTTGCCCCCCCGGCCCGAATCGGGGCCGCTCTCCGCCTTGGCTTTGCGCGGACGCGTCTCCGGCGCCGGCAGGTTGCCCTCCGCGTAGTTGGTCAACACCTCTTTGACCTCCGCCGTCGAGACCCGTTGCTGCGCCACCAGCGCGTAGACTTCGAACCCCGTCTTGATCTTGTAGTATTTGGAGAGCGCCGTGACCGCCTCTTCGATCGTGAGGGGCAGTTTCCAGTTCTTTACCTTGCGTTCCAGCTCCTCGCGTCCCAGCTGGGCGCTGCGGGCCTCGTCCTCGCGCAGGATCTGCTTGATCTTGGCCTTGGCTTTGGAAGTCACCACGTAGTCCATCCAGCCTGCTTTCGGCCGCTGCGACTTGGATGTCGTAATCTCGACCACGTCTCCGTTGCGGAGCCGCTCGCGCATCGATACGTTGCGCCCGTTGACTCGTCCGCCCGTACAGCTCGCCCCCAAGTTGGAGTGGATGTCGAAGGCGAAGTCCAGCAGGGTGGCTCCCTCCGGCAGTTTGCGCAGGTCGCCGGTGGGGGTGAAGACGAACACTTCCTTGCTGCTCAGGGCCAGGTCGAACCGTTCCGCGATGGATTCGGTGGCCGAGGCGGTCTCCACGATCTCGCGCAGGCGCGCCAGCCACTGCTCGCTGCCCAGGCCGCCGCCTTCGACCCCTTTGTAGCGCCAGTGGGCGGCCACCCCGCGCTCGGCCACTTCGTCCATCCGCTGCGTGCGGATCTGCACCTCGACCCACCGCCCCTGCGGGGTCACTACGGTGGTGTGCAGCGATTCGTAGCCGTTCGATTTCGGGATGGAGATCCAGTCCCGCATCCGCTCCGGGTTGGGGGTGTAGAAGTCGGTCACCACCGAGTAGACCGACCAGCACTGCATCTTCTCTTCGGCCGGCGGGCAGTCGATGATGATGCGGATGGCGAACAGGTCGTAGACCTCTTCGAATGCCACTTTCTGTTTGCGCATCTTGCGCCAGATGGAGTAGACCGATTTGGTCCGGCTTTTGAGTTTGTAGTGTATCCCCAGCGCGTCGAGCCGCTCGCGCACCGGCCGCACGAATTCGGCGATGAACCGTTCGCGTTCGCCGGCTCCTTCGGAGAGTTTGCGCACGATGTGGGCGTACTCTTTCGGCTCGAGGTACCGCAGCGAGAGGTCTTCCATCTCGGACTTGACGGCGTAAAGCCCCAGTTTGTGGGCCAGTTGGGAGTATAGGTTCAGGGTCTCCCACGATTTTTTGTTGCGTTTGAGTTCGGGGAAGCTCTCCAGCGAACGCATCACTTCTAAGCGGTCGGCCATCTTGATGAGGATCACGCGCGGGTCGGTGGAGTAGGAGACGATCAGTTCGCGGAAGTTGTCGGCTTGGAGGGTCGAGGTCTTGGGGTCGACTTCGGAGATGTTGTTGAGGCCTCGGATGATGGTTTCGCATTCGTGGCCGTATTCGCGGCCGATCTGTTGGGGGGTTGCCTGTCCGGTGCGGGCCACGTCGTGCAGCAGGGTGGAGATCACGGAGTTGCGCCCCAGTCCGATTTCGTCGGCCACGATCTGTGCGGTCTTGACGCTGTGGAACGCGAGCGGGGTGCCGTCGTAGCGTTTTTGTCCTGCCAGTGCGCGCACGGCGGTGTGCAGGGCCCGACGGATGTCGTTATAGGAGGCGTCGCTGAATGTGGCGCGGGTGTTGGTCAGGAAGTCTCGGTATAGGCTCATGGCTTTAAAATGTAATATATATGGGGTGTGGTTTTCGTGGTCTGCCGGCTGTTGTAAGGGTGTAAGGACCTGGTAATCTTGTTGGGGCCGCCGGTGCTCGCGAGCACTTTGGGGTTACCCATATAGTCATGCGATACGCAGTATCGCCCGCTCGCCGCGAGCACGCGGCCCCGCG
>CAZAPI010000202.1:0-2447 GCA_964486945.1 uncultured Rikenella sp.
GACACTACGGAATCGTCTATACGGGCGAGACGGGACGTGTGGGGCATGAGATGATCGTAGACTGCAGGAATTTCCGGGCGGATTACGGAGTCGAATGCGGGGATATTGCGCGGCGGATGATGGATTACGGGTTCCATGCGCCGACACTGTCGTTCCCGGTGCACGACACGCTGATGGTGGAACCGACGGAAAGCGAACCGAAAGCAGAGCTGGACCGTTTCCTCGAAACGCTGATCGCGATCAAAGCGGAGTGCGAAGCGGGGGTCGGGCAGGAAGACCATATCGTGAAGAATGCGCCGCACACCTCGCTGGAATGTTGCGGGGCCGACGGCGAAGAGGGCTGGGCCCATCCGTATTCGCGGATGCAGGCGGCATTCCCGCTGCCGTGGGTGGCGGAGAACAAGTTCTGGCCGTATGTGTCGAAGATCGATGCGGGGTACGGAGACCGGAATCTGGTGTGTACGTGCGACCCGTTGGAGTCTTACCTGTAAAGTCGTTCATTTTTTACATTGTGTGATTGACCACCGGGCGGGCGGTTTAATGAAAAATAAAAGGCGGTACAGGTCCGTTGACAATACAATTACCAACATAACAATAGATGAAAATTTCAGAAAACAAATTCGTATCGTTGGCATATACACTGACGGTCGACGGCCAGGTGGCCGACCAGGCTACGGCAGAGCGTCCGTTGGAGTTCGTTTACGGCGTGGGCATGCTTCTGCCGAAGTTCGAAGAGTTTATCGCCGGCAAGGAAGTCGGGGACAAATTCGAGTTCGTGCTGACCCCTGCGGAAGGGTACGGCGAGGTCAACCCGCAGGCAGTGGTTAATCTGCCTAAAGATGTGTTCATGGTGGACGGGGCCATTCCGGACGATATGCTGGTGGTGGGCAACGTGTTGCCGATGGCCGACCAGTCCGGGAATCGGCTGATGGGTACCGTCAAGGCGGTGAACGAAAACGATGTCGCGATGGACTTCAACCACCCGATGGCCGGTAAAACGCTCAACTTTACGGGCGAGATCCTCGGCGTGCGCGAAGCCACTCCGGAAGATCTGATGCCGGCGGGCGGCGGTTGCTCCTGCGGGGGCGACTGCGGCGATGGCTGCGAGGGCGGCGGTTGCGGCGACGGCTGCGGTTGCCACTAATCTCCCCGCTCCGGCTGGCGATACGTCTTGCCGGATGCAGGTTTATCGGTTTATTTACGAAGAGGTTTTCGTGCCGGGCGGATTTTGCCTTCAGGGTCGCGAAAACCTCTTCCTTTTTGCAAAAATATTATTTATGGCCGGTTGGACCAAGGTTTTCAGCCTCTTAATGTTGTGTTTGTCGGTCAACGCGGCCCGCGCGGGGAAGGGGCAGGCGGATACGGCTCGGCGGGGGCTGGAGTATTGGGGTAGCGATCCTTATGCGGCTTTGGCGGTGGCCAAACAGCAGCGGAAATTGTTGTTGGTGGAGTTCTATGCCGATTGGAACCGCCGTAGCCGCTGGATGTCGGAGCGGGTGCTGGGCGATTCGGCGGTACGGTCGCTCGTCGAGTCCCGGTTCGTGGCGGTACAGGTGCCGACAGGAACGCCGGACGGTGCCGACCTGGCGGAGATATATCAGGTGACGGGTTATCCCGCGATCCTGATATTCAACGCGAACGGTGATGTGCTGGACAAGATCGACGTGACGCTCGACCCGGAGGATTTCGAACAGCGCATTCAGACGATCCTGATGGCGGTGCAGGGGACCGGGACGTGGCGTCTGAGGCAGGTCTATGCGGCGGCGGAGCAGTCGGATGCGGCGGCAACCGATGCGGCGGTGGCGCAGTTCCTGGAAGGACAGCTGCTGCAAGACGTGGCTAACGGGGTGGTGTGGCCGATGTTCGAGAACAGCGTGGTGATGCGGTACGGTTCGACGGCGTTCGACTACCTGATCTCGCATGTGGACCTGTTCCGTCAGGAGATCGGGCGGGGGGCTGTGGATGCGGTATTGACGGAGGCTTTGTTACAATCGATGCTGCCGTATGTGGTGGGAAGCGTGCCGTATGGGGCGGACGTGGCGGAGACTATGATCCGGACGGCCGAAAGCCTGGAACTGCCCGCTGCGCTGTCGTTACAGTCGATGTCGGATGTGGCGGCGCTCCGTGAAGCGGAGGATCTGTCCCTGTTCGTCGCGCGGTTGGGTCTGTTGCTGGACGTGGTGCCGGAGTCGTACCACCTGCCGCTGGCGATGTCGCTGGATGTCGTGGCGGAACGCGGTTCGAGGGAGGCCAGGAGTGCGGCGCTCAAGATCGTGAACCGCGTGCATACTTCCCTGCAATCGCCGGCCAATGCGGCTATGCTGGAACTCCTGCGTGATCGTTTGAAATAAATTCCATATCTTTACATTTCTTTAAATTTAACCGTTCGTTCATTTGTCATTTCGCAGTACGGAACCGTTCTTTTTCTGAAGAAAAAGAACCAAAAA
>CAZAPI010000203.1:0-2408 GCA_964486945.1 uncultured Rikenella sp.
GCATCGCCCGCTCGCTTAAAGGGCAATTCTTCTCGTTTTGCTTATGCAAAACAGAAAAGAATTGCCGCGGGCGGTGTTGATATAAAAATGACGGCGAGCAACGCGAGCCGTGCGGCCCGGAGCCATCCCCGGCGGAGGGGCGCAACCTCGCGATGCTCGGTTTCGCCTCCGCTGGCTCCGGAGCCACCTGTTGTGCCAAAAGTGGATATTCCCTTCAACCCGAAGTAAAGGGTTACCAATAACCGATCGTTTTATTTTCGGCAGATTGTCCGGAAATCGCAGACCGCGCACTTCTGTTCGTAGTCCGTCTGCACGAACGGTAACGACGGGTCGAGCATCTGGCTGAAAAGTTGTTCCAACCCCTGGGTCAGGACCGCCGCGTGTTCGGGCCGCAGGCGTTCCACCTGCGCCATACCGTCCGCCTTGCAGACCGGATAGGGCGAAAAATCGTCCGCACCCATCTTGCGGGCCACGTATAGCGCCGGGGTGACCTCCGCATGCTCGGCGGCCCCGAATACCAATGCGTAAAGTAGCGTCTGCAATACCGCCCCGTTGTGCGGCTCGTAGCGTAGCTCGCCGTCGCGGGTGACCCCTTCGTTCGTGAAGAGACTCTCCACCGAGGCGAATTCCGGGGTGTCCCCGCCGCTCTTGTAATCGACGATCCGCAGGGTCCCGTCGTGGAGCAGGTCTACCCGGTCGGCCACCCCGGCCAGTGTCACAGACCGGTCGCCCATGTCGAACTGCTGTTTGACGGTGCGTTCCAGCCCCTGTATCACGAACGGCTCCGCTCCGTCGCGCGAGTCGAACCGGAGGATGTTCCTAAGGTAGCGCATCACGATGTCCCGGTGCATCTGCATCCGGCCGCTGAGCTCGATGTTCTGTCCCCGCGCGCCCATCACGTCGGCCATCGCCTGCTCGGTCGCCGCCAGCATGTCCGAGGAGGTGAAAGCCGAAAGGTGCCGGGCCGCATCGGGTCGTCCGGCGAGCGGCGTGCAGAGCAGCTCCATCGCCCGGTGCAGTGTGTTTCCCACGTCCAGATGGGTGACCTCCTGTTCGATCTGTTCCGGTGTTTCGAGCCGTTCGATGTCGGCGAAATAGAATTTCAGCGGGCAGTCGATGTAGCGGTTCAGTTTCGACGGGTAGAATTCCATCTTCCGGAGCCGTTCCAGTATCTCCGGCGATTTCTCCACGCGGATCGGTTCCACGGGCCGGTAGTCGATCCGCAGATTGACGTTGGCCCGCTCCACTGTGTGCGGCGACTCGTATTCCAACTGGTAGATATAGCGGCTCTGCTCGCCTGTCCGTTTGTCGTCGGCCGCCGAGCTGTACATCATCGTCAGACGGCGGCACCGGGCGGTGAGCCGGTAGAAGTAGTAGGCGTACATGGCCTCGTGGTCCTGCGGTGTCGGCAGGCCGAAGGCCTGCCGCAGGTTGAATGGCACGTACGAGCTGCCTTCGCGGTTCCCGGGAAAGGTGTCGTCCGTGAGCGAAAGCAGGATCACATTGTCGAAGTCGAGGTTGCGGGTCTCCAGGATTCCCATGATCTGCAATCCGCTGAGCGGCTCCCCTTCGTAAGGCACCCGGCTTTTGACCAGTGTCTGTCGCAGCAGCGAGATATAGATGCTCAGAGGTAGGTCGATGCCGCACTCGCGAACTGTGTTGCCCAGCCGGATCACATGGTCGAGGATGGTGAAGATGAACTCTTTCCGCTCCCGCGCCTCGCCGGTGTCGGAAGCCACGGTGCCCAATTCCGAAAGTATCTCCTCGATGTACCGCTGCATCTCTCCGACCCCCGTTACGGGTCGGAAGATGCGCCGCAAAAGATCATTGTCGCCGAAAAAGTCCGGGGGTACCCACACTGTCTGCCACGTATTGATCCGTTCCGTCACCGCTTTGGCGGCTCCGGCCGCCTGTTCGATCACATACGGGTGGGTCAGTATGCCCAGCACGTCGGTGTGCGCGAACTCTCCGTCGCGTGCGCGGTTCTGGAGCATCAACAGCCGTTCCAACAGGATATATGGTACCGTGTTGGCCAAAGGGTAGCCCATCGTGATGTTGAGGTTTTCGGCCACGGGGGGGATGGAGTGGAGCACGGGCAGGAGCAGGTTTTCGTCGGTCAGTACGATGGCTGTCTCCTTGTCGAGGAATCCTTGTTGTTCGTAAATCCGTTCCAACTCCCGGTAGAGGGCTTTGCATTGCAGGATGTCGGACGGCGTGGAGATCACCTCGATCCGCTTGGGCCGTACGAAATTATCCCGTGCGAACGAGGGATCGTCGTCGCCGAATCGCGCTACGTTGCGCCGGATGAACCGCCCGGCTTCCTGGTCGTCGGATTTGAAAAAGTAGTTGTCGTAATCCCAGTAGAACCGCCCTCTTCCGCTGTCGCGCAGGTAGCCGAAAAGCTGCTT
>CAZAPI010000204.1:0-2405 GCA_964486945.1 uncultured Rikenella sp.
AGGGCAATTCAGTTTCGTTTGGCTTTTGCCAAACGAAACTGAATTGCCGCGGGCGCCGGAATAATAACCCTACAATTAAAAAGCGATCGGTTTGAGCCGCAGGCCCGCTGTCTCCGGCAGGCCGCACATCAGGTTCATATTCTGGACCGCCTGTCCGGAAGCTCCCTTCAGGAGATTGTCGATTGCAGACATAATGAGCAGTTTACCATCATGCACCGTCAGGTGAACGAGGCATTTGTTGGTATTGACCACCTGTTTCAGCGAGATCGCCTTGTCGCTCACGTGCGTGAACGCTGCCGAAGCATAGTAATCCTTGTAAATGGCCTGTGCCTCTTCCAAAGTCCCCGCGAAATCCGTGTAGACCGAAGCGATAATCCCGCGAGTGAAATCACCCCGGTACGGGATGAAGTTCACCGCTCCGGAAAACTGCGGCTCGAACGAGCGGATCATCTGCCCCACCTCGCGCAAGTGCTGATGTTCGAACACCTTATAGGTCGAGAGATTGTTGGCGCGCCACGAGAAGTGCGACGTAGAGGCCAGCTTCTGCCCCGCTCCCGTCGAACCCGTCGTCGCCGAGATATGCACATCCCCGCGGATCAGCCCCTTGGCCGCCAGCGGCAACAGGGCCAGCTGCAAACAAGTCGCAAAACAGCCCGGATTGGCAATATTCCTCGCTCCCTTGACAGCTTCCCGGTTCTGCTCCGGCAACCCGTAGACAAACTCGTGCCCGTCGACAGCCGTATCCGGCATAATCCGGAAATCCTGCGACAGGTCGATAATGCGCACATCATCGGCAATGCGGTTGGTTTCGAGGAATTTCCGCGCATCGCCGTGTCCCACGCAGAGGAACATCACCTCCACTTTCGGCAGCTGTTCGATCGCCGCGTCGGTGAACCGCATATCGGTGTCGCCAAACAGGTCGGCATGAACGTCACTGATAAGGTTACCCCCGTTCGAGTTGCTGTGCACATAGACCAGTTCTGCATTCGGGTGGTTGATCAGCAAACGCACCGCTTCGCCGCCGGTGTATCCGGCACCGCCGATGATCCCGACTTTTATCTTTTTCGTTTCGCTCATAGTCCTAAAATCAATCGCTCGTTTAAAACGAACGGTTATTTTTCGATCTCGTCCGGGTTGACCGCGTAATAGATCGCATTCTGGTTGCCGAAGATTTTGCCGAAGCCCTTCACGTCGTCCGATGTCCAGTTACTCATCGTCTCGCCGTACGCACCGAATTTGTTCGACATCAGGTCATGCTTCGAGTCGATCCCCACCACCACGAAGCGGTACGGGAGCAGGTCTACGAACACATCCCCTGTCACATTGCGCTGCGAGCTTTCGAGGAAGGCCTCCATGTCGCGCATCACCGGGTCATAGTACTGTCCTTCGTGGAGGTAGTTGCCGTAGAAGGCCGAAAGCTGGTCTTTCCAAAACAGCTGCCATTTGGCCAGCACGTGTTTTTCCAGCATATGGTGGGCTTTGATGATGATCATCGGCGCCGCAGCCTCGAACCCCACGCGCCCCTTGATCCCGATAATCGTATCCCCTACGTGCATATCGCGCCCAATGGCATACGGAGCGGCGATGTGCTGCAAATCCTGAATGGCTTTGACTTTGTCGTCGTAGTGCTTGCCGTCGATGCCCACCAGTTCCCCTTTCTCGAAGGTCAGCGTCACCCGTTTGGCTGCTGCATCGTGCGCCACTTCAAGCTGGCTCGGATAGGCTTCTTCGGGCAGCGTTTCGCTGGAGGTCAGGGTTTCTTTCCCGCCGACCGAGGTGCCCCAGATCCCCTGGTTGATCGAGTATTCGGCTTTTTTGAAGTCGAAATCGACTCCGTGCGAACGCAGGTATTCGATCTCTTCCTCGCGGGAAAGGCGTTTTTCGCGGATCAGGGCGATCACTTCGATCTCCGGCGCAATAATATTGAAGATCATGTCGAACCGCACCTGGTCGTTCCCGGCGCCGGTCGAACCGTGGCAAAGGCAGTCCGCCCCGATTTCCTTAGCATATTTGGCGATGGCCGTGGCCTGCGAGATGCGTTCCGAGCTGACTGAGATCGGGTAGGTGCTGTTTTTGAGCACGTTGCCGAAGATCATGTATTTGATGCTCTCCTCATAGTAGGTGTGCGATACGTCGAGGCGCACGTAACTCTTCACACCGAGCCCTTTGGCCCGGCTTTCGATCTTGGCCAGTTCTTCTTTCGAGAATCCGCCGGTATCGGCCAATGCCGCATGCACTTCCATCCCCATCTCCTTAGCCAGGTAGATCGCGCAGTATGAGGTATCCAAGCCGCCGCTGAAGGCGAGCACTACTTTTTTCTTTTCCATAATCGATTCTTTCTTAATGGTTCGTTTATTTTGCACAGTGCCGTGTGTGACTGTCCTTTGTTGACCTTCGGTCTTCCT
>CAZAPI010000205.1:0-2375 GCA_964486945.1 uncultured Rikenella sp.
GTTTATTACGCCCTCTGTATAGGACAGCCGTTTTTTATAAAAACCGGGTCTTTCGGGCTTCCGGGCTGTGTTTCCTTAAAGTCTTACGTCAGCGGGCCGGAACCAGCGGTACCGTATAAGGGTGATTACAGCCCGGCTGGAGGTCCGGCGACACCAGGCCTGCCCTAAGGGCGGGTTACCTTTCGGGGTTCCGGAACTCAGGCTCCGCAATCCTGTATTTTGACGGGTAATTAGGGTCGGAGCAGCGGTGCCGCAAATGAGCATCGCAAATATTGCAGCCCTCCGCCGGGGGTGGATTGCCTTTCAGGCTTCCTCCTTGCGCCTCGGCCATTCAGGCAAGCCTGATGGCAACTCGGCTGCTGCGTCGGTTCGGCCCGCACGACTCGCTACGATCGCCGCAAAACTGGATTATAACTGTCCGGCGGGCCCACTTTTTACAATTGAAAACACAGCCGAGCGCCATCAACCGACGCTGCCGGCGAGGGCAGTGCAAACCCGCTTATACACTGCCGAGCGGAGCAAGACCGAAACATAGGGCGCCATGCGGCGGGTAATGATAAAACCGGACGGTTAATTGTCCTCCCCATTCATCAGGCTGTCCGCCTCGAACATATCCTTTTCCGGCCACTCCGTCACCTTGTCGAACGCCTGGCGCAGCATCGAGCCGATCTGATTATGGAACCGCGAGCCCTTCCAGCTGCTCGTGTTGGTCACGAACACCCAGACATAACCGTTGCTCTGCTTGCGCAGCAGCGCATTCGTGCCCGCCATCGTCCCCGTGCGCGACCACGTACCGTCCCGGTGCGTATGCATCCAACCGATCGGCAGTTCCCCCTTCAGCTCCGTTGTCATTTTGCGCACCGTCGCCGGTTTGAGTATATCCGGACGCGACGGACTCCCGTCGATCGCCGCCACGAAACGCAACAGCTCCGTCGGCGACGCCACCCAACCCCCAGCACCGCTCAGGCCCTGAATATCGTTCCCACCGTTGCTCTTCGGCACCGGCAGCCCCGTACCGTCGCATGCCGGGACATCCTCCGCCTCCTTCACCTCATAGTAACGCACCTCGTTCGGGAACTTCTCCTCGTGGCGGCTCCGCCCGATGTGCATATCATAACACCCCGCCGGGGCCAGTATACTGTCCTGCACATACTGCTCGTACGGCATCCCCGACACCTTTTCCACCACCTTCGACAGCACCACATAGCCCAGATTCGAATAATAGGTCCTCGCCCCCGGCCGGTAGCCCAAACCGCTGCGCGTGGCATACTCCACATAGTCGTCCATCGTGTACGGCGGCCTGCGCCCCAACACCCGCTCCACAATCTGCCAGTCGAACATCGGGTCGCCCGACCGCACCGAGAAACCGCCCCGGTGCCGCAGCAACTGCTCCACCGTCACCTGCTCCAGCCGCTTGTCCGTATAGCCGCAGAAACGGTCGTCCTCCAAAATCCCCCGCTTGCCGAAAACACGCCCATCCAGCCTCAATTTGCCCTGCTCCCACAGCTTCATCACCGCCGTGGCCGTGATCAGCTTGGAGATCGATGCGATCCGCATGATATGCCTCACCTCCATCGGCTCTCCATCCTCACGGTCCGCCCAACCGTATCCCTTGGCATAGATCAGGTTCCCGTCCTTCATAATGGCCAGCGAAGCCCCCGTCAGCTCCCACTTCCGCATAAAGGCCAGCACCGCCCGGTCGAAACGCACCGCCTCCGGAAGCTCGCTGTCCGCATTGCACAGTATCTGGTTCAGCGGCTTCGGCGTCGCCAGCGTGTCCTCCGCCACGCTCGCCGTTACCGTCCCGCCCGGCTTGCCCGAGGACCAATGCCACGGCCGGGCGATCAACAGGAAAACCAGCGTGCCCACGATCCAAAAAAGACATTTGACACTCTTTTTGAGCCGCCGCTTACGCTTCTGCGGCCGGGGACGGTGCGGTCCCGCACCCGGGCCGGCAGGTTCGCGGACAGGAGCCGCCTCGCGCGGCACATAAGGCACGCGGGGCGGATAAGGCGTGTATACGGGGCGTCGGCTGTTCATCGGCACCGGTTCAGAATTTCAGTTTACGGCTCTCCACCGACGGCGAGCAACGGTATGGTTTAGCATCCAGCTTCGCCGGATCGGGCGCTGGGGGCAGGTAGCTGCTTTCCATCCCCTCGACCGTCAGGTTGCCCAACACATGGCAGACCGGCACCGCTGCCGAGTCGAGAATATCCGCAATCCCCCGGTTCTGCGGCAGCGGGAATGCCAGGTCGCCGAGATCGACCAGAAACTCGGCTTTCTCCCGTTCCGCAGCCCCGACAATCCCCCGCAACGCCTTTGGCCGGGACGGAATCAAGTCGTGGTACAGGTCGCTGTAGACAACGAAACGCATT
>CAZAPI010000206.1:0-2326 GCA_964486945.1 uncultured Rikenella sp.
TGTCGTTGTTCAGGTCGGGATTCGTCTGTCCGGCGCTCCCGCGCTGGTAGGCTACGACGCACACCGTACTGTTTTCGAGCAGGTTCGAAGTGGACTTGGTTCCCACTTCCACGTTGTCTTTCGCCTGAAATCGCACCAAACAAGCCTCACCGGCCGGATCGTCACCGAGCAGCGAACGGCGCTGACAACCCACTACTGCCAATAATGCAATGGATACCAGTAAATACTGTTTCATCTTCGTCATATCTGCATTTACTCACCCGCAAATCTGCTGTAAACCACACGCTTACAGCAATAAAACCTTTCGATTAACCGTTCGATTAATCACTAATTATGTCACAAATGTATGAAAGGAAATTGTAATAACCAAACAAAAACTGACTTAAACAACCTTTTATCAAGTGAATACCTTTAATTTCTGACATGATAAAAATGCGCTTTTCCTGCCTCGTTTTACGGGCTTATTTCCCATTATTATTAATCGAACGATTAATTGAAAGGGTACTTTTTACCGACAAAAAGTCCCATTTATAGCTATATTTACGATACACAGACTTTTATGGAAACCTGGACGTATTACTATCAAAATTTCATTTATATTCTTTTCTATCATGGTTATCGCTTATCTAAGAGTCAGCACCGAGAAACAGCATCTCGAAAACCAACAGCTGGAAATCACTAAGTTCGCGGACGCACGCGGGATCAAAATCGACAGGTGGGTCACCGAGGTGGTCAGCGGCAAAACAAAACGCAACGAAAGACGGCTCGGACTGCTGATCCGACGGCTCAAAAAGGGGGACACGCTGATCGTTACGGAACTCTCGCGCCTGAGCCGTACGCTGCTGGACATCATGTCGATCCTGAACACCTGCATGGAAAAACAAATCATGATCTACAGCACCAAGGACGGCTATGCGTTCGACAACAACATCAACAGCAAGGTGCTGGCGTTCGCGTTCGGACTGGTGGCGGAAATCGAGCACAACCTGATCTCGCTGCGCACGAAAGAGGCCCTGGCGCTCAAAAAAGCGGAGGGAGTCAAAATCGGACGGCCTGTGGGTAGCCGGGTCAAACTCCAAAAGCTGATCGACGACAAACAACGGGTGCTGCACCTGATCAAGCAGGGAACGTCGATCGCACATATCTGCCGCGAGTACCAGGTATCGCGGGGGGTGTTCTACCAGTTCCGGAACCAGTACGCGGTGTAAGGGTTCTTTACGCCACGGCGCACAGACGGCACAGACGGCACGGGCGGACACTCTTCCTTTCGAGTGTCCGCCCGTGCGATTTTAAACGGCTTTTGAAAAGCGGCTATGCTTCGGGCCGCGCGATGGTCTTGCCGATCAGGAAGTCGATCGAGCATTTACCCGGCCCGGCGATAAAGATCACCACATACATGCCGAGATAGAACAACGGCAGCTCGATACTGCCGAGGCTCATATCGGGATGGACGGTCATGGCCATAATCATGGCGAAAACCAAGGGGATCACGGCGAAACGGGTCAGCACTCCGGTAATTACCATCAACGAGCAGCCGACCTCCACCAGAATGATCATCACCAGCGACAAGCCTGCGCCCCACCCGATCGGATCGGGAAAGCCTTCGCGCAGGGCCGTGAAGTTTTCCAATTTCGCGATTCCGTGGGTCAGCATCATGCCGCCCACGAAAAGGCGCAACAGCAACAGAGCCAGATTAGCGTACCGCTCGCTCAGCAGAAACCCGACCCATGGATTTCGATTCGATTTCATCTATACAAGATTTGGAATTTATCGTATAGAATGAATAGCAAATTTCATGCAAATTCACCGGGCGAATTCCGAAATAGCCTTTCGCATTGCCGTAGCATATATATCCTCTACCATCCGGCCTACGGCGGCCATCTCGGAGAGCGGGACCAATCCCCGCTCCGGATCCGGCCCGGCTGTCGCAAAGCAGGCGACAGAAATATTCGTGCCGCGGGAACGAAAAGAAACTGCGCAAATCGGCGCGCATCCCGACGAAACAGTTCAAAAGGCCGGAATCCGACAGGATATTCACCTGCCGCTCGATCTCGTCCAGCGGCCACAGCTCGCCCGGAGCGAGCTGGAGCAGGATCCCCCCCCCGGTTGCACCCGCCTGCCGAATATCGGCCAGCGAGACCGGGCCGTTCGGCCCACACCAGCGCATCGTCTGTTCAAATTACACCATCCTGGTTTCCAAATTCTTAACATACTTGAATTAAACTCCCGCGCAAATAAAAAATCCGTCATCCACCGGTACACCACCACGGCCAGCCAGCAGACCGATCATTTCAGCCTCCGACCTTCCGGGCAGCTTATCCTTCCT
>CAZAPI010000207.1:0-2323 GCA_964486945.1 uncultured Rikenella sp.
TATATTTGGGGTTTCAAATGGCGGCTTTTTTCTTGAAATTTCTACAATCTGAATTATACTAAATTATACCTCTCAAAATACCCTTTTAACGTCTTAAACACTATCCCTCAGAGATATACACCCATTTCCCCTATTTGTACTTTTCGTATTGCCCCTTACAACGGTCCAAAACGAAAAAACGTATATTTGCAATATGAAAAAACTCCTCGCCGCCTTTTTCTTGTTCCTGTCCGTCTGTCTGTGGGGCGGAGGCGAGGCATCCGCACAGCTCAACAAACCCTATTTCTTCTACAAAGGCCGCGAACTGATCGTCGAGGGGAACTACCGTGAGGCGATCGAGATGCTCAACCTGCTCCTGCGCACCGAGACCAAGGAATACGAAGGCTATTTCCTGCGCGGGGTGGCCAAGTACAACCTGGACGACCTGTTGGGGGCCGAAGCCGACTTCACCAGCGCCATCGCGATCAATCCGGTATATACCATGGCCTACCAGTACCGGGCCATCACCCGCTCGCGGATGGGCAACTACAACGACGCGCTCAAGGATTACCAGTATGCGGTGGAGCTGCGGCCCAATATGCCGACATCATACTATAGCCGGGGGGTGACCTACTTCCTGAGCCAGCAATTCGAAAAAGCGGTCGAGGACTTTTCGCGCTACCTGCGCTCGACGCCGGCCGACATCAACGCCCTGACCAACCGCGGAACCTGCTATCTCTACCTCAAGGATACCACAAAAGCCTACGCCGATTTCAACCGGGCCGTGGAGATCAACCCTTACGAAGCGGACGGATACGTGCGGCGGGGGCTGCTCGAAGTGGCGCAAAACAAGAACGAGGAGGGCATCCGCGACCTGACCGAAGCGCTCAGCATCGACAGCACGCAGTCGGTGGCATATTTTTACCGGGCGTATGCCTATGTAAACGAACAACAGCCGATCCGGGCGCTGGCCGATTTCGACCGGGCCATCGCCTACGACTCCACCAACTCGGTGACCTACTTTAACCGGGCGATCCTGCGGAGCCAGATCGGGGACTACAACCGGGCCATCGAGGACTACGACCGGGTGGCGGCGTACAATCCGGGCAACGTGCTGGTATTCTACAACCGGGCGTCGGTGAAGATACAGGTCGGGGATTACCGCGGGGCGATCGCCGATTACACGCGGGCCATCGAACTCTATCCGGACTTTGCGAACGCCTACCTGTACCGTTCGCAACTCAAGGCGGCACTGCGGGACTTCCGGGGGGCGGAAAGCGACCGAAACATCGCCGAACAAAAGATCGAAGCATACAAGAAAAAACTGAGCGACAGCACTTTCACTTCATTTGCCGACACCAGCCGGCAATTCGACAAACTGCTTTCGTTCGACGCGGATTTCGACAACAACGAGCTTCGCTCGATGCGGGGCGACGTGCGGCGCGATGTGCACCTGATGCCGGTGTTCCGGATCTCGTTCATCCCGCAGGACACAGCTATGGTCTATAATCCACGGAATTACCGCAACGCCCGTCTGGACGGCTACCTGGCCGAACTGGCTGCAACAGCGACGGGCAAATCGTCGGAGTACGCGGGATACCGTTTCGACCTGACCGGACTGGCAACGACTGCTTCGGTTGTGCCCGAGGACAGCACGGCAGTATGGGATGCCGCGAACGGGGTGCCGGTCTCCTGGCAGGATAATTTCCTGAAAGGGATCACGCAAACGCTGCTGCGGCAGTATGCCTCGGCATTGAGCTATTACCGCCGGGCGGCGCGGGTGGCGCAGGACAATCCGCTGGTTTACCTGAACCGCGGGGCGGCGCAGGCGGAGATGATCGAGTTCATCGCGTCGCTGGAGGGCAACAACGTCATGCAGCAGATCTCGATCCACACGGACGACCCGGCAACGAAACTGCTGCAAACGCAAAGCCGGCGGACTTACGATTACAGCGAAGCGATCGCGGATACGCGGCGGGCGGCGGAACTGATGCCGGAGCTGCCGCAGGTCTATTACAACCTGGGAAACATGCTCTGCCTGAGCGGTGACCTGCCGGGCGCTTTCGAGCAATACACGACGGCGATCGAGCGGTTCCCGTATTTCGCGGAGGCGTATTACAACCGGGGGCTGGTGCAGATTTTCATGCAGGACACCCAGAAAGGCTGCCTCGACCTGAGCAAGGCGGGCGAGCTGGGACTGGAAGAGGCGTACGAGGTACTGAAACGTTACTGCATCAAGTCCCGATAGGCTTCCCCGTTTTAGCAATGCAGAGAGGCGCCCGCAAGAACCTTGCGGGCGCCTCTCTGCATTGCTAAAACGGACTGGCTTTTTACTCCTTCATGG
>CAZAPI010000208.1:0-2296 GCA_964486945.1 uncultured Rikenella sp.
CCAGAAACTCGGCTTTCTCCCGTTCCGCAGCCCCGACAATCCCCCGCAACGCCTCTGGCCGGGACGGGATCAAGTCGTGGTACAGGTCGCTGTAGACGACGAAACGCACTTTCTCGACCCCTCGCAACGGAATCGACAGGGCCACCAGGAACAGGCAAGCGGAAAGAAGGATTTTATTCATCGGTACGGTTGATTTGGTGTCAGTAAAATTTCTCCTTACATAGTCATCGGCTTCGACAGCCCCCGCCGCCCGAAGCTCAGGCCCGGCCCCGGATAAACTTCTCACTCACCACCACGCGCACCGCACGCTCGACGATCCGGAATTCGAAATCCGAAAAGCCCAGTATCTCGCCGTCGATCTCCAGCCGGATCGGACGCTCGGCATGTACCTCGATATGTCCCCCGCGGAACAGCGAGATCCCCGGAACATCATAAATATTTCCCGTGTAGACCACCCGGAAACGGCTGAAAAGCCGCACCCGGTTCATGTCCGGGATCACCGTCAGGTCGAACAGGCCGTCGTCCGCAATGGCGTTCGGCGTCTGGGTCAGCCCGCCCGCCGTGTACTTGCAAATGCCCACCGTCCCCGTGAACAGCCGGCCGCGGAAGACCTCCTCGCCGTCCACCTCGATCCTGACCCGGCGCGCCCGGTAGCGCAGCACCTCGCGAAAAATACTGAACAGGTAGATCCACTTGCCCCGGTATCCCTTCTCCTTCAGGCGGTTGAAACCCCGGCACACCGCCGCGTCGTACCCCACCCCCGCCACATTGGCCAGGTAACGAACCTGATGCACTTTCGACTCGTAATAGCTCACCCGCCCTACATCCTGCAAAAAGGCGTGCCCCTCCTTGATCGACCGTATCGCGTCCCGGTAATTGCGCGGAATACCGAACATACGTATCCAGTCGTTGCCCGTCCCCACGGCGATCACCGCCATCAGGATCTCCGTCGTGGGGCACTCCTGCTGGATGAAAATGCCGTTGACCGTCTCGTGGATCGTCCCGTCGCCGCCCACCACGATGATCCGTCGGTAGCCCTGCCGCACCGCCGCCACCGCCAGCTCCGTGGCATGGTACTTGCGGAGCGTGAACATGGCATCCACCCCGATCCCCTCGTCGCGGAGCAAGCCGCTGATCTGCGGCCAGTCCTCCAGTCCGCGCCCGCTGCCCGCCACCGGGTTGACGATGGCTGCCCAGCGCTGCGATATATCGAAATTCACCGGCATAATGTAACTTTACTGAGGGACAAAAATACGAAACCCTTTCCGGAACTCGCCGTCCGGAAAGGGCTTAACCGTAAAAAAAGGCACTGAAAAGGTCATCCCATCGTATTGAACCGCACGCTGGCCTTGACGATCGACAGCGCACGGATCACCGAAAGCGGCACCTCGATCGGCGCATGATGTGCGTTGTAGCTCACCAGCCGCGCATAGTCCGGCTGTTCCTCGATGCGGTTCAGGTATTTGACCGTCGTGTACTCCTCGTCGTCATAGCTGAACGACACGAGGTACATCTCCCCCAAATGATGTTCGAAACAGTCGCTCACCTGCTTGTAGACCACAATATCGCCCACCTTGAGCAACGGGTACATCGAATCGCCCCGCATCTTCACCGCCCCGTCGCAGCGCGGCAGTTCGGGAATCGACAGATAGCCCGAGGGCATCGTCCGGCCGTCGAATACCGAGGCCAACCCTACCGCCGACTCGAAATCGTAGAGCGGAACGCGTCGCGGCTGGTCGGCTGCGAGCTCCGCCGAACCCGGCGTATAGATCCGCGGCGGCACATAATAAGAATTTTCCGGCTTTTCGAGGTGCGAAACGTCCTGGCACATGTCGTGCGCGATTCCCTGCAGCCGGGGCTCGATGATCATCTCCCCGCGGTCCATGATCAACCAGTCGAGGTTCAGATCCGGAAATTTATTGATGATTATCCTGACCTTATCCGCCCCCAGACTGCGTCCGCTGTCCAGAAAGCCGACAGAAAAGCCTGTTTCCTTATAGAATCTATTCTTACTGATACCTTTATATTGGAGGTATACTTTAAGTTTTTCCTTCACTGTCATAAAAATATGCGATTTTTATCTTACAACAAAAGATTATTACCCATATCTTTATATGATTTTTCACTCTGAAAGTTGGATGAAGGTACAGATATTTAAAATAAAAACAATACATGGCCGCTGATAAAAAACAATCATACCCTTGGGCGGGCACCGGAAACTGGCCCGCGATTTCGGGGTGAGCCTGCCGACGGCACGTTCGGCGCTCAACGGGGTCACCCGCAGCGGATTGGCAAA
>CAZAPI010000209.1:0-2288 GCA_964486945.1 uncultured Rikenella sp.
GGGCAGTGGAGATCGGGGTGGAAGATGCCGGGTATATAGAGCGGGAGCGGATGGTGGCCGAGAAGATGAAGCGGTTGGAGGGTATTCGGATCCCAGCGGGATTCGATTTCGAGGCATTGGGGTCGTTGTCGATCGAGGCGCGGCAAAAGCTGGCCCGCATCCGGCCGCTGACTATTGCGCAGGCGTCGCGGATACCGGGCGTATCGCCGGCGGATATAAATGTCCTGCTGGTCTATTTCGGACGATAATTCCGGAGAGGGTGGTGTTCCACGTGGAACACCGGGCGATTTGGCGGAATGGATTAAAACCCATATATTTGATATGGGGCTTGTCTTCGGACGGGCTGTAAATCCTGTGGGATATGAAGAAATTAGTGGATAATTCCGACCTCGGCATACCGTACACCACGGTGCTGAACAAAGCGATCGTTAAGCTGGCGCAATCCATGCTCGGGATTAACAAGATCAATTACCTGTATGCGAAAGCGTCTGACAAACAGGGTGTTGATTTTGCCCAGGCGATTCTTGACCAGCTGGGGATCGTGGTGGAGAGCGATGCGGGGCGGCTCGATTTCATCCCGAAAAAAGGGCCTTTCGTACTGGTGGCCAACCATCCGCATGGTGCTTTGGACGGTTTGATCCTGATGGTGCTGTTGGCGCGGATCAGGCCCGATGTCAAATTTCTGGGTAACTTCCTGTTGACCAAGATCGACACGCTGAATGAATTTTTCCTTCCGGTCGATCCTTTCGACGCTAAGAACGGGCGGAATATCCCCGGCGTGAGGCGTGCGGTCGAGCATCTGAAGATGGGAAAACCGTTGGTTATCTTTCCCGCGGGGGAGGTTTCGACCTATCAAAAACGTTTTTCGAAAATAGAGGATAAGCCGTGGTCCAAATCGATCGTGAAATTGATCCTGCAAGCCGCCGTTCCGGTGGTTCCGGCTTATATCGATGGGCGCAATAGCATGATTTTCCACCTTTTTGGGAAAATCCACCCGATGCTTAGGACGGTGCGTTTGCCGTTGGAGCTTACCAATAAGAAAGGGCAGTCCGTTTCGGTGGCTTTCGGGTCGGCGGTGTCGGTCAAGTTGCTGAAAGATATCGGGTCGGTCGATGCGATTTCCGATTTCCTGCGGGCGAACGTTTATTGCCTGCGTTCAGTGCTGACCGATACGGGGGCCTCGCCGGATGAGGCGGAAGAGTGGCGGCGGGCGGCGATCCTAAGGCTCGGACTTCGTAAGAAACGCAAAAAAACGGCCGAAAAAACTCCCGCCAGCGAGGTGGTGGAGGCAGTAGATCCGGTCTTGCTGGGGCGTGAACTGGATTCCATCGCTGCCGAACGGATGCTGATCCGGGTGGGGGATATGTGCCTGTTCTGCGCTCCTGCTTCGGATATTCCGCTGACAATGCGGGAGATAGCGCGGCTTCGGGAGGTGACGTTCCGGGCTGTGGGCGAGGGGACTTCGTTGGAGATGGACAGCGACGAGTACGATGACCTGTATGAACATCTTTTTATTTGGGATGCTGAAAAACAGGTGATTGCGGGAGCTTATCGGATCGGATTCGGGGATGTTCTGTTGGATAACCGGGGTTTCGAGGGGTTCTATACCTATACTTTGTTCGAGTTCTCGCGTCGCCTGAACGATGTGCTCCGGCAGTCGATCGAGCTGGGGCGTTCGTTCGTGGTGTCTGATTACCAGCGGCATTCGCTGACTCTGCTGTTGCTTTGGCGGGGAATACTGTATGTGTTGCTGCGCAATCCTTCGTACCGCTACCTGATGGGGCCGGTGAGCATGTCGAGGGGGTATGCGATGGCGGCCAAGTGGCTGCTGATCGACTATATAAAGACGAATCACTGGAATACGGAGCTGGCGAAGTATGTGGTGGCGCGCAATGGGGTGGGGGCTTTGGGGCGTCCGGCGGTGGATGCGGAGCTGATCCGGGGGATCGTCTCGGCAGAGGAGATCGATAAGCTGATCCGGGATGTGGAACCGTCGGGCCAGGGGATGCCGGTGCTGATGAAGAGGTATCTGCAACTGGGGGGGCGTGTGGTGGGGTTCAATATCGATCCGCTGTTCAACGATACGCTGGATGCGATGCTGATATTGGACCTCTGCGATGTGCCGAAGAGCAAAATCGACATGGTGGCGAGGGAGTTCGTGGGTGAAGATGTCTACGAACGCTTCCGCACCGTCGGTAATACTAAATTGTAAACCGTTCGTTTTTATTTCTCCCCTTGGAGGGTACTGTTCTCTTTAACTTCGCTCCGCTTGTTTTCCTCCTGGCGCC
>CAZAPI010000210.1:0-2264 GCA_964486945.1 uncultured Rikenella sp.
TGATGCGAGCCGTGTCGGTGCCTTACGGCATTTCGACCCCCGGCCATCCGAACAACTCCTCGACCCGCTGGCGTTCGGTCAGCGACCAGAAAAACAGGATATACTATTTTGAAACGACGCTGGCACCGGCAACCCTGTGGGTAGACCTGAACGAAGCCGACCTGCAACCGGGCGCGCCGGTGAAGAAACTGACTTTGGTGAACGGCGAGGAGTATGCCGGGAACACCACCGCAAAATTCACTGAGGCCAAGCCATTTACATTCCTGTTCGAACTTCCGGCAGGGTTCGGGCAGTAAATTCGGAGTAATCATTGCGGCTCATCCCGAGAGCATACATTTCTTTTCACCGGCCGGAGCCAGCAGTGCCGCATAAGGACAGCTACAGCCCGGCCGGAGTGCCCAGCGACACCCGCCCTGCGCCGGGATCTGTTTTTTTGAGAAAAGCCACAAAAACCGTACTTTTACAACGGACAAAACATAGTGCAAGCCGAGGGCAAACCCGAATTTCCGGAGCGCAGCCCGTCCCTGTCGAAATTTATTTCAGCAAAAAAACAGCAAAAACGGGTTCGGTTACGTCAGTTGACATACAAACGACCCCATACACACATACACGACCCATGTTCACTCCCGAAACCTACACTGCGCGCCGCAACACCCTGCGCAAAAAGATCAAAAGCGGCATCATCCTCCTACCTGGCAACAACGACTCGCCGATCAACTACCCGGGCAACGCCTACGGTTTCCGGCAGGACAGCAACTTCCTCTACTATTTCGGTCTCCCGCAGCCGGGTTACGTCGGTGTCATCGACGTGGACCGCGACACGGACTGCCTCTACGCCAACGACTGGACGATGGACGACCTGATCTGGATGGGACCGCAGCCCACCGTACGGGAACAGGCGGCGCTGGCGGGGGTCAAGTCGGCGGGTAACCTGCTGGAACTGGCGGCGACGCTGAACAGCGCGATCAAAAAAGGCCGCAAAATTCACTTCGTGCCGCCGTACCGGGGCCAGACCAGACTGCAACTCTCTTCCTTATTGGGAATTGCCGTGGAACGGCTCAAGGACCATGTGTCGCGCGACCTGATCCGGGCGATCGTTTCGATGCGCGAGATCAAACAGCCGGAGGAGATCGCCCAGCTCGAAGAGGTGGCCATGACGGGCTACAAGATGCACACGACGGCGATGGGCATGTGCCGCGAGGGGCTGAGGGAGCTGGACATTGCAGTGGAGCTGGATAAGATCGCAGCGCACGGCGGAGGACGGACTTCGTTCCGCAGCATCGTGTCGCAACACGGCGAAACGCTGCACAACCTGAGCTATTCGGGACGGCTGGAGAATGGCCGGCTGCTGCTGATCGACGCGGGGGCGGAGAATGCGATGGGCTATGCGAGCGACCACACGCGGACGCTGCCGGTGAGCGGCAAGTTCACGCAGAAGCAACGGGAGATTTACGAAATCGTGCTGGCGGCGAATGCCAGGGGACAGGAGCTGGCCAAGCCGGGGGTGACGTACCAGAGCGTGCATACCGAGGCGATGAAGGTGATCGCGAAGGGGCTGACGGCGCTGGGGCTGATGAAAGGCGATGCGGACGAGGCTGTGGCGGCGGGCGCAGCGGCGCTTTTCATGCCGCACGGGCTGGGGCACCAGATGGGGCTGGATGTGCACGACATGGAGGGGTTGGGTGAGAAGTATGTGGGCTATGACGATGCCACCACGCGGAGCACGCAGTTCGGCCTGGGAGCTTTACGGATGGGCAAGGCATTAAAGCCGGGGCATGTGGTGACGGTGGAGCCGGGAATCTATTTTATCCCGGCGCTGATCGAAAAGTGGGAGCGGGAGCATATCAATTCGTCGTTTATCAATTTCCCGAAGCTGCATGCTTATTTCGATTTCGGAGGTATCCGGCTGGAGGACGACATCTTAATCACGCCGAATGGCAACCGCCTGATCAGCAAGCACCGGGCACCGATCGCACCGGACGATGTCGAAACGGCTATGGCTAAATAACCGTTCGGTTATATCCCAGCTCGGAGCCTGCGCGGGCAAGACCTTTAGGTTGCAGCCCTGCGCCTCCCCCAGCGCAGGGCTGACATAGGGAGATCATGCCACTAAATCGGGGGATTTTATATACCATTTTCAGGTCGCAGCCTGCGCGGCCGTTGGCCGTTCTGCCGGCCTGCCGACCGAGATATACGTCGCCTTATTGCGGGCCTCCCGTTAAGGCAATGCAAACTCTCGGCTGGAGTGCCGAGCGGCACCGTCC
>CAZAPI010000211.1:0-2258 GCA_964486945.1 uncultured Rikenella sp.
AAATCCGGATAGTGGTCCGCCATGCCGAACGTCGCGAACAGCTCGCGCTGCGCCGACTCCTGGTTGCGGCGGACATCCCAGAACGTATCGTCCAGGTCGAAAAAAAGATGCTTGTACTTCATATCGGGGAACGGTATTTGCAGGACAAAAGTAGGTAAAATCCTCGTAAAATCCCGGCCGAAATGACAGCGCCCCCTTTGGCATGAAATGGCAGAAAAGACTGTCAATTTGGCGGAAATCCGTTTTGGCACAGAGCTTGTTAATTACTATAGTCGCCAAATCGCAACAGGAAAAACAAAAATAAAACACTCAATATTATGGGAAAAATCATCGGTATAGACCTCGGGACCACCAACTCATGCGTAGCCGTCATGGAAGGCAATGAGCCTGTCGTGATCCCCAACAGCGAAGGGCAGCGCACCACCCCGTCCATTGTGGCTTTCACCGAAAGCGGCGAACGTAAAGTGGGCGACCCGGCCAAACGCCAGGCCATCACCAACCCCAAACGGACCATCTTTTCGATCAAGCGTTTCATGGGCGAAACCTACGACCAGGTCAAGGGCGAGTTCAAGCGCGTACCGTACGAAGTCAAAGACGAACACGGCGCACCGCGCATCGCGATCGACGGGCGGCTTTACAGCCCGCAGGAAATTTCGGCCATGATCCTCCAGAAAATGAAGAAGACCGCCGAAGACTACCTGGGCCAGGAAGTTTCGGAAGCCGTCATCACCGTTCCGGCATACTTCAACGACTCCCAGCGGCAGGCCACCAAGGAGGCCGGCGAGATCGCAGGGCTGAAAGTGTCCCGCATCATCAACGAACCGACCGCAGCCGCCTTGGCATACGGCCTCGAAAAGTCCGACAAGGACATGAAGATCGCAGTCTATGACCTCGGGGGCGGTACCTTCGATATCTCGATCCTCGAACTGGGGGACGGCGTGTTTGAAGTGAAATCCACCAACGGGGATACCCACCTGGGCGGCGACGACTTCGACCACGTGATTATCGACTGGCTGGCCGAAGAGTTCGAGAAACAGCACCACGTCGACCTGCGCAAAGACCCGATGGCCTTGCAGCGGCTCAAAGAGGCAGCCGAAAAGGCCAAGATCGAGCTTTCGAGCGCAACCTCCACGGAGATCAACCTACCGTACATCATGCCGATCGACGGCATACCGCAGCACTTGGTGACAACCCTGACGCGGGCTAAATTCGAACAGCTGGCCGACAAACTGATCCACGCCACCATCGAGCCGTGCCGCAAGGCCCTCGAAGATGCCGGATTCACCGCATCGCAGATCGACGACGTCATTTTGGTCGGCGGTTCGACCCGTATCCCGGCCATCCAGCAGGTGGTCAAGGAATTCTTCGGCAAAGAGCCGTCGAAAAACGTGAACCCGGACGAAGTGGTCGCTATCGGGGCCGCCATCCAGGGGGGCGTGCTGACCGGCGAAGTGAAAGACGTGCTGTTGCTCGACGTTACCCCGCTGTCGCTGGGTATCGAGACCATGGGCGGCGTGATGACCAAGCTGATCGAAGCCAACACCACCATTCCGACCCGCAAGTCCGAAGTTTTCTCGACGGCGAGCGACAACCAGCCGTCCGTAGAGATCCACGTGCTGCAGGGCGAACGTCAGATGGCCCGCGACAACAAGACCATCGGCCGGTTCCACCTGGACGGCATTCCGGCTGCGCCTCGCGGCGTGCCGCAGATCGAAGTGACTTTCGACATCGACGCCAACGGTATCCTCAACGTCTCCGCGAAAGACAAGGGGACGGGCAAGGAGCAGAGCATCCGCATCGAGGCATCTTCCGGCCTGACCGAAGCCGAAATCCAGCGCATGCGCGACGAGGCCAAGGCCAACGAGGCTAAAGATAAAGAGGAACGCGATCGCGTCGATAAGGTCAACGCTGCCGACTCCCTGATCTTCAGCACCGAAAAGCAGCTCAAAGAATACGGCGACAAAATTCCGGCCGACAAGAAGTCAGCGATCGAAACTGCGCTGAACGGGCTGAAAGAGGCCCATAAGGCTCAGAATCTGGCCGACATCGACAAATATTCCGAAGGGCTGACCGCTGCATGGCAAGCCGCTTCGCAGGATATTTACAACGCGGGCGGCGGCAATGCCGGCGGCCCGGATGCGGGCGCAGGTTCGGCGGGTGCGGGTTCCGCATCCCAGTCGAAGCCGGAGAATGACGGTCCGCACGATGTGGAGTTCGAAGAGGTGAAGTAGGGCTTCGCCAATTAAAAATTAAGAATT
>CAZAPI010000212.1:0-2253 GCA_964486945.1 uncultured Rikenella sp.
TATTTAACCGTACGGTTATTTTTCCGGCGCCCGCGGCAATTTTGCTTCGTTTGGCAAAAGCCAAACGAAACTGAATTGCCCTTTAAGCGAGCGGGCGATGCTTTCGAACGCTCCGAAATGGCAGCCGCTACCCCAACTGTACGGGACTGCGCTCCCGCGCGGGGGCGTGTGCCCACGCCGGGCGGGCGATGCTACGCATCGCATGACCATGCAGGTAACAAAAGTTCCCGATAGCGTGCCCGCCGGTGCCGCTCGGCACTCGAACCGGGAGTATACTTCGCCTAAGGCGGAGGGCTATATAGGGTAGTTACAGTCCTGGCGGTGTGCCCGCGACACCCTCCGCTGGCTGCGGGTAAAAACGGACACAATAATTGACCGTAGGGTTTTATATACAATCCTTCAGGTCGCAACCTGTGCCCCATTAAGGGGCGCAATGATAGTGCAACCGGCTATTTCTTGGTATTGAACCGGTTCATCGCCCGGTCCGGCCCCTCCGCCACGAACGACAGCACCGCCTCCCCCGCCGTTTTAAGCAGTTCAGGCAACGCCTCCGCCTCCTCTCCCGACCACTGCCCCAGTACATAATCCACCTGCGCTCCTTTCGGGAAATCGCCTCCGATACCGAAACGCAGCCGCGCATAATTCTGCCCGCCGAGGCACTCCGCGATGCTTTTCAGGCCGTTATGCCCCCCGTCCGAGCCATTCTTGCGGATGCGCAGGTGGCCGAAGGGGAGCGCAATATCATCCACTACCACGAAGACATTCTCCACCGGGATGCGCTCCTTCTGCATCCAGTAGCGCACCGCCTTGCCGCTCAGGTTCATATACGTCGAAGGTTTGAGCAGGAACACCTCCTGCCCCCGGTGCCGGAAAGTCGTCACCGCCCCGTAGCGATCCGACGCAAACGAGACTCCCATCGTCCCCGCCAGCGCATCCACCACCTTAAAGCCGATGTTGTGGCGCGTCTGGGCATACTCCGCGCCGATATTCCCCAACCCCACGATCAGATACTTCATCTAATTTACCAAGAATCGGTTAAAAAAGTTTCCCGCTCCCCGGCCAGCCCCAAAAGCCGCCGGAAAGCAGGAAACAAAGTTACGCAAGCGGCCCCGCAAAAACAAATGCAAAGAGCCTCCCCGCTATTGATATAAGGAATTACTCCTTGGCCGCAGCAGCCTGCGCACCGCGAGCCGCACGCGTCATGCGCACCGCGCAGATCGCCGTCGAAGCCGGCGTCAGGATGTCCAGCCCCGGAATATGCACGTCGCCTACGAAGATCGATTTGCCCAGGCCCAGTTCCGTCACATCGATCTCCACCGTGTCCGGCAGGTCTTTCACCAGCGCCGAAACGCGCAGTTTACGTTTGCTGAGGATCAATTTACCCCCCAGTTTGACCCCTTCCGAGTTACCGAACAGGTGTACCGGCAGGTCGATAGCCACCGGTTTGGACTCGTCCACCCGGTAGAAATCCACGTGGAGCACGTCGCCCGATACCGGATGGTACTGCACCTCGCGCATCACGGCCTTTTCCTTTTTGCCGTCGATATCGAAATCCACGATATACGAATGCGGCGTATAGATCAGTTGTTTGAATTCCGGGGTCGGAACCGAGAAATGAACCGTCTCGCCGCCGCCGTAGATCACGCAGGGCACGTTGCCTGCACGGCGAACCGCGTTAGTCCCTTTTTTACCGAACTCGGTACGCGGGGTACCTTTGATTTCCAGAGTTTTCATGCTTTGGTATAAGATTGAAAAAACGTTAATAAACCGGGCGTTACTCAGTCGGCTCCCGGCAAGAAAGCCGCCCCCATCACGCCCCCGCCCTGCGGCATTGCTGCCGAAGGCGCGGCAAAGGTAGGAAATAAATCGCGGATTTCCACACATTTTATTCGCCGGCCAGCCGTTTCCGCCAGCTGTTCCTGTGTATTTTACCGGTCCGTCTCGCTGTTGACACGGAAACTCGACATTAACCTTACGATTGAATTGACAGGTTCCGGAGGCCGCGCCTTGCGAACGCCTTTAGCATTGGGGCCGGCGTTCTTTACCGAAACGTATTGCTTGCTTCGGGTTCGGCCCTCCGCTATGGGCGAAGTAAACTCCCGGATTGAGTGCCGAGCGGCACCGGCGGGCTGACCGCTGACGCGGGAACTTTTTTTGCAGACTGTAACTACCCTCTGTTCGGGCCGCCCTCGCCCCCCTGGCAACTTTGCCGCTCGGCGCTGAGGCCGCAGCCAACGCGGGAACTTTGGGTTT
>CAZAPI010000213.1:0-2235 GCA_964486945.1 uncultured Rikenella sp.
TTCTGGTTCTCTTTGTTCACAAAGAGAACGGTTCCGTACTGCACAATGACAAATAAACGAACGGTTATTTAAAATTTTCGGGCTTGGGGAGATCGGCCGGCCACGGCACACGAATAGCATCCTCCGCCGGATCGAAAATCATGGCCGTGCAGAGACAGTTTTTGTGCTGTTTACTCTGCAAGATCGGGAAATTGACACAACTTTCGCAGCCCTTCCAGAAAGTTTCGTCGTCCGTCAGCTCCGAGAAGATCACCGGGCGGTAGCCCAACTCGTTATTGATCTTCATCACCGGCAGGCCGGTGGTCAGGCCGAACAGCTTCGCCCCCGGGAATTTGACCAACGACAGGAAAAAAGTCTTGGTCTTGATCGCTTTAGCCAGTCCCAGTTTGCGGAACTCCGGGTTGATGATCAGCCCCGAATTGGCTACATAGCCGTTGTGTCCCCAGCTTTCGATATAGCTGAACCCGGCCCAGCGCCCGTCTTTGTGGAAAGCCACCACGGCTTTGCCTTCGCGCATTTTGGATGCCACGTACTCCGGCGTACGTTTGGCGATGCCGGTACCGCGCGCTTTGGCGGATTCGGCCATCTCGGTACAAATCTCCTGAGCGAATCCGGTGTGCTCTTCGGTCGCAACGAGGACGTCAAAATCATCGATTGTCATCTTGTGTGCAAGATTTATAGTAGAATGTATCAGTTATTATCCGGTGGATTGGATCAGGCGCCTGTCCGTTACGGCTGTATATACAAGGTATGATGGACAGAACACACAATGAATGAGGAGTTCCTCTGTCATGTCGCCCCGTCGCGAATCGTGCGGGAGGAGGCTATGCAGGGGAACTATCGTCGTCGCAGAGAAAGTGCGGAAGTGTTCACGATGGTCCTCGGTTTCCGGTTTTGGAATAACGGGGACAAAGTTATTAAAATTTTATAAGAATCGGCGGTAAAATTAATTCGACCCTCAAAATAACACCGTCCCTGCTGCCGGGGCCGGCACGGCGGGGGTACGGCAAAGGGCTGGAATAGGCGTTCGACCTCCACTCGCTGTCCGGAACGACCGGACTTCGATCATTCGCTCCATGCTTACCTGCTCCTGCCGGGACATCGGTACCGGGGCCCCGTCCGGTTCATTGTTCTCGTAATTCCGGCTACGGGGTCATCGTAAGGGTAGCGACACGACTGAATGAACAACCTCTCGGTTCCGTCATGGTTCAGATCTACAATGACATATTTCCCCAGACGCTTTTCCCGTTTCCGAGCTTCAGACTCCGCTCGTAGCCACATTCGCAGGCGCTCCGGACGCTTTCATCTTCCAACCCGGAGAAGTCGCCCGCCAAAAGACACCGGCAGGCTTTCAGTTTCCCGCCTTCGGTCTCTTGCGCCCGGCCGCCGTTTCGCTCCCGGCAGCAGGCCGGACAACAGGTACGCCGCAGGATAACACGCCTGCGGACGGGAGAACTGATATTTTGTATTTCATGGAAGGTCGCGGCTTAGTCTTTGTCGAGGAAACGGCGGCAGAAGGTGACGCGGTGATAAGGCGAAAGCCCGTACTGCGCGACTGCTTCGCGGTGCGCTTTAGTCGGGTAGCCTTTGTTCCGGTCCCAGCCGTACACGGGGTATTCCTCATGCAGCCGCAGCATATAGTCGTCGCGGTAGGTCTTGGCCAGCACCGATGCCGCGGCTATCGGGGCCAGTTTCGCATCCCCTTTCACTATACATTCATACGGTATGACGAGCGTTCCGGGCCGGAAGCGGTTGCCGTCCACCAGGAGCCGCTCCACTTCGATGCCTTGCGGCAGCCGTTCCTGCAACTGTGCGAAGGCGCGCCGCATGGCGCGGAACGAGGCGTTCAGGATGTTGACTTCGTCGATTTCGGCGGCGGTCACTTCGCCGACACCCCATGCGATGGCCTCGCGTTCGATCACTTCGCGCAGGGCGTACCGGTCGCGTTCGGTCATTTTCTTGGAGTCATCGAGCCGCTCGTCCCGGAAATCCGGGGGCAGGAGCACGGCGCCGGCGAATACGGAGCCGGCCAACGGTCCGCGACCGGCCTCGTCGAGCCCGACCTCTATCCCTCCATGTAAACTGATTTCTAACATTTATTCGTTCTTTTATTTTGCATGGCGCTGTGTGGTACGTACTGTTCTTTCTTTAAAAAGAAAGAACCAAAGAGCCGACGCAGCAGCCGGGCAGCCATCAAATTTGCTTGAATGGCCGAGGCGCCAGGAGGAAGGCGAA
>CAZAPI010000214.1:0-2195 GCA_964486945.1 uncultured Rikenella sp.
GCGGAGCGAAGTTAAAGAGAACGGCACACTCCAAGTTCAGTACAAATAAAAGAACGATTAATAAGTCAGTAATTAGAAAGAGTTGGTCATCCGGGCGTTATGATTTTTTCCCAGAACAGGCGCATCGCCGCCCGTTTTCGGTCGTCCAGGTTGAACTTGATAGACTGCGTCAGATAGCGGTAGGCTTCGTCGAAGTCGAAATTCCGCGAACGGTTTACCGTTCCAGTGATAGCCTCCGCGACATGAGCCACCCCATAAGCCAAGGCCTCATTCAAGTACGGCGCATACTCCAGCCCCACCTCCGTACATGCCACCCAAGCCGCGAAAACGAAAGGCAGCCCCCCCGTAAAGTCATGCCACTCCAGTGCCAGATCATAGCAATAGGCATACCGATGGGCCTTTTTCAAAGCGAACACCTTGTCTCCGATCGCCACCATCGCTTCGCCATACTCCAGCCCCCGCCCTTCGGCAGCGAAAGTCGAAGCGCAGTCCGCGAAATCCACCCATCGGGGCGAGATACGCCAATGCTCTCGCGCCAGCACACGCACCAGCTGCACCGAAGTGCGCGAATGCGAGTCAAGATAGACCCGCCGGATGTCGGCCAGCGGCGTATCCGACAGAAGCGCCACCGTATCGACCGCCCCTTCGGCACCGATGCAATAGTCAGTTATGATCTGAGGAGTAAAAGCCGGGAGATTTCCGGAAGAAAGGACACCGGTTCCGGCACCGGCGGAAAAGCCCGGAATCAGCGGAATAGCCGCCACCGGGACCAAAGCGATGTCTGTCCGCCCCTCAATCGCCGAGGCGGCGCATAAGGACGGCACCCGCAGAGATAAAGCGATACCCTCCCCCTCAGGAAGCCGCCCGGCCTGCGAATCCGCAGAAAGAGCCGCCACCCGCTGTTCGATGCCGTAGATGAACGGCAGCGTGTTCAGGTAGGATACAGCAGTAATTTTCACCGGGGTCGTCACCCATAGGGATCAAGTTTGGTAAAACCGTAATTCTCACCGCGAAGTTAGGCAATTTATTCGGTAAACCGTTCCTCGCGCTCTATTTTTTCGCGCCATTCCTGCGGAATGGCGAAGCTCTCCTTGGTCACGGCGTTCCATCCGACCAACACGGTGCGACTGTCGGCCTTAACGGTATCAGTATTCAAGTCCACCATCTGCTGGAACACGGTAAAACTTTTGGTTCCCACGCGTTCGATGCCGGTGCGGATCACGATTTTGTCCTTCATCCCCACGGGGACATAGAAATTGGTGGTCGAGTTGGCAGTCACCACGGTCAGCTCACCGTCCATATGCTCGATACCGAGCACCTGTTCGAAATACTCGTTTTTGCCCAGGTCGAAGATATGCTGGTACTGGCCGTTATACATGTGCCCCTGGATATCGATATCGTTGAAACGGAGCTGGATAGATGTCGTGATCATAGAGCGTTATTGATTAATGTAAGTTTTACGGGCGGATAATGGTAAATCCGCCGTCCAGGTCGAGCTTGATGATCGACGACGCCTTATGGGTGGCCGACGCTTCCTCCATAGCCGGATCCGCCACCCAGTCCACCCCCTCCCGGATAGCAGGATCGATCTTACCGAAAGTCGAGGGTGTCGGTTCGCCGCTGACATTGGCCGAAGTCGACACCAACGGATGCCCCAGCTTGTAGATCAACCGCTTGCAGAACTCGTTCTGCACCAACCGGATCGCCACCGTTTTTTCCGCCGGGAGCAGGTTTTCCGCCAGCCCCTGCCCGCCAGGCAGGATAAGTGTCAGCGGCTCAGCATCTTCGGCAGCATCCCACAGTTCCCAGGCTACGGAAGGCACCTCGCGCACCCACCGCACCACCTGTTCGGCCCGGTCGAGCAGCACGATCATGCTTTTGGCATCGTCGCGCCGTTTGAGGGCGAAAATCTTCGCCACAGCCTCCGCCCGGGTGGCATCGCACCCGATGCCCCACACCGTATCGGTCGGATAGAGGATAATGCCGCCGTTTTTGAGCACTGCCAGCGCCTCCCGGATTTGTTTTTCCATAGGTATAGTTTAACGTTCGGTTAATTTGCCGCATTCGTGCCGGAGCCGGCGGTACCACGCAGACGTAGCCTGTCTTGCTGACTGTAACTGCCCTCTGTTGGGGCCGCCGGTGCCGCGAGCACTTTGGGGTTACCTATATAGTCATGCGATACGCAGTATCGCCCG
>CAZAPI010000215.1:0-2177 GCA_964486945.1 uncultured Rikenella sp.
TGGCCGGAAGGCCGTACCATACCGACCCGCTGATCCAGCATAAGCTGTCGGATATGATCGCGGGGTTCGGAGTCAATGTCATTTCGGAAGATATTGTCCGGAACGACGATTCGGTGGACATCAGCCATATCCATTCGGTGCCGCAGTGGAGCTACGTGAACCGGATCCTCAAGGCCGCCCGATGGGTGGCCGAACAGGGCGATGATATTCATTTCGTGCAGATGACCTCGTTCGGCTGCGGCCCGGACGCCTTTCTGTTGGACGAAGTGCGGGCCATCCTGAAACGGTACGGCAAGACGCTGACGATCTTGAAGATCGACGACGTGAACAATATCGGGTCGTTGCGCCTGCGTGTGCGGTCGCTGATCGAGAGTCTGAAATTCAAGGCGGGGACGAAAACGGACGAATTGCAGCCTTTCGTGACCACGAAACCTTTCAACAAGGCGGAACGGAAACGCAAACTGCTGCTGCCTCATTTTTCGGATGCCCATGTCGAGGTGATCGAAGCCCTGTTCCATGCGGCGGGTTACGATGCGGAGACACTGCCCCGGCCGGACGGAGCGACGGTGGACTGCGGGCTGAAATACGCCAACAACGAAGTCTGCTATCCGGCGACTTTGGTGGTGGGCGACATGGTGAAAGCATTGGAATCGGGCAAATACGATCCCGACCGCGTGGCGGTGGTCATGACGCAGACCGGGGGCCAGTGCCGGGCGACGAACTACCTGCCGCTTCTCAAAAAAGCGGTCGTGGATGCCGGCTATCCGCAGGTGCCGGTCATTTCATTGAACTCAGGAGGGCCGATGGAAGCGGGATTGAAGATCAATTGGTTCAAGGTCGCGCCGATAGCCTTGGCAGCCTTGCTGTATGGGGACTGCATAGCCAAAATGTATTACGCCTCGGTCATCAGGGAACGGACGAAAGGGGATGCGGAAAGGCTCCGGAAACATTACTTGGCGGAGGCCGTACCTCATATCGAACGCAGGGATACCGATGCACTGTTCCGGCTGCTTGAGGACGCGGCCGGAGCGTTCGACAAGATCGTTACGACCGATACGGTGCCGCGCGCCAAGGTGGGAGTTGTCGGAGAAATTTACCTGAAACTCAATTCGTTCAGTCACAAAGACATTCTCCATTGGCTGGCCGGCGAAGGGATCGAGGTGATCCCTCCGACGATCGTCAATTTCTTCATGCAGGCTTTCGTGAACCGGAAAGTCAATAAAAAGGCGCATCTTACCGACTCCTCATTCGTGCCGGAATTCGTTATCGACCGGCTATACCGCTGGGCTGACGGCTATGTGAAATGTGCGAACCGGATTTGCAGCGCGTTCCGATACTATGTTCCTTTCGGCAATATTTTCGAAGAGGCGGACGAGGCATCCGGACTGGTACCCCTTACGGCACAGTTCGGCGAAGGCTGGCTCATCGCGGCCGAAATGGCGGGGTTCGCCCGGTCGGGAGTCAATCACGTCATCAGCCTCCAGCCGTTCGGATGTATCGCCAACCATATCGTATCCAAGGGGACCGAGAAAAAGGTGCGGGATTTATTCCCGCAGATGAGCCTGCTCTTCCTCGATTTCGACAGCGGGGTGAGCGAGGTGAACGTGCTGAACCGACTGCACCTGATGGTCAACAACCTCAAACAGCCGGCAAAGGTCAGTGTCTGATGCGGCCGCCTGCGTGCCCTTACGGCCCGGATGTTGCAGGCGTTTGCAAAATAAACGGGACGGCAGCCCGTTAGAATAAAAGACATTCGATCCCGAAAGAACAGCTTATGAAGAACCCGAAAGAAGAAGCGTTGCGTTACCACAGCTCCGCTCCCAAAGGCAAATTGGGCGTGGTTCCTACCAAACCATATATGACCCAGCACGACCTGTCGCTGGCCTACACCCCCGGTGTGGCTGTTCCCTGCATGGAGATTTACGACGATCCGAAGAAAGCCTACGAATATACGGGGAAAGAGAATCTGGTGGCTGTGATTTCGAACGGGACGGCAGTCTTGGGGCTGGGCGACATCGGGCCGTTGGCATCGAAACCGGTGATGGAGGGGAAAGGGCTGCTATTCAAAGTCTTGGCGGGTATCAACGTTTACGACATCGAGATCGATACTTCGGACGTGGACCAGTTCGTGCAGACGGTCAGGATGATCGCCCCGACCTTCGGCGGGATCAACCTGG
>CAZAPI010000216.1:0-2169 GCA_964486945.1 uncultured Rikenella sp.
GCTGCCGCCGACGATCACGACACGCCTGTTCCCGGGGGCTGGAATGTGCAAATTCATGGTACGGAGTGTTTGTAATGGGTGGATATTACATTAATTTTTTTACCTTGCGGACCTATGAAACGATTCATGCTTCTTATCGCGCTTTGCGCCGCAACGTATGCCGCAACAGCCATGCCAAACCCGAAACGTGTCCTTCCGGCGCTGATTCCCTACCCGCAGAAGGTCGAGATCACGGGACCTTACAAAATGCCGCTGCTGAACGTCAAGGTCAGGATCGACACGACGCTGGACCTTCCGTCCGAGGGTTACCTGCTCGAAACCTACCGCAAAGGGGTGCGTATCACGGCCAGGGACGAGCGCGGAGCCGTCTGGGCCCGCCAGACGCTGCGCCAGCTGACGGACGAGAAAGGGCTGGTGCCGAGCGTGAAGATCACCGACTGGCCGGCGTTCGGCTGGCGCGGGTTCATGCACGACACGGGACGTAACTTCATCTCGGTCGAGAACCTCAAAAAGCACCTCGACCTCCTGTCGCAGTACAAGATCAACCTGTTCCACTGGCACCTGACCGACCATCCGGCGTGGCGGATCGAGTCGCGGGCTTTCCCGCAGCTCAACGATCCGATCTACCAGCGGCCGGGGCGCGACCAGGGGAAATTCTATACCTACGGCGAGATCCGGGACGTGATTGCCTATGCCCGCAAAAAGGGAATCCTGGTGATCCCGGAGATCGATATGCCGGGGCACAGTACCTATTTCGACGCCACGTTCGGCTTCGGCATGTCCGACCCGCGCGGGATGAAGGTGCTGGAGACGGCGCTGAACGAATTTTTCGCCGAAATACCGGTTTCGGAAGCGCCCTATATCCACATCGGCTCGGACGAAGTGCACATCCCGAACCCGAAGGAGTTCATGTGTTGGGCGGACAGCATGGTTGTCGCCAACGGGCGCACGCCTATGGTGTGGGACCCGGGGCTGCCCGCCGCGGCGGAGCATACGGTCCGGCAGATATGGTCCGAAGCGCCGGGCTATGTGACGAGGAACAAGGCGGCGGGGCGTTTCGTCGATTCGTACATGGGCTACCTGAACAACTACGACCCGATTTCGTTCGTCCAGCGGATGTTTCTGCACAACCCTTGCGATCAGGCGCAGGGGGATTCTTTGGCGCTGGGCGGTATTCTCTGCCTTTGGAACGATACGAAGGCGCCGAACCAGGAGGGGATTATCCGAAATAGCAGCGTCTGGTCGGGCCTGTTGCCGTTCGCCGAGCGTTTCTGGTGCGGGGGGCTGACGCCCCGGGGGGCCAATCAAAACCCGAATCTGTACCCAGATCCGGAATCACCGGCGGGGCGCGCTCTGATCGAGTTCGAAGGACGGATGTTGGAACACAAGAATAGGCAACTGAAAGAGGAGCCGTTTTGCTGGTGGCCGAACGCTGCGCTGGAATGGCGGGTATCGGAACCGATTGCGTTCGGGGCCGACACGACGGGACTGAAATGGCACATGCTGTATGGCGGTTCGATCGACGTGGATGCCCTGCTTTCTTCGCTGGGACTGCCGAAACCGGATTCGGGCGAGGTATGGGCGGAAACGGTTATTACGGTGCCGCACGACACGGTTATTCTGGCGCAGGTGGGTTTCGAGGCTCCTTCGCGGTCGAACCGCATTTCGCCGGGAATCGGCAAGCAGGGCCAATGGGAGGCGGGGAGCGATATTTGGGTGAACGGCATCCGGATCGAACCGCCGGTGTGGAAGGAGCCGGGGGCCTATGCTTTCCATTTCAACACATGGACCAAGCCGGAGGAGGAGCTGCCTTACACTTCGGAACAACTGTTCTGGACGCGCGAGCCGTCGAAGATCCACCTGAAGGCGGGCGAGAACCGGATCGTGTTGCGGGCCCGGAAAGTTTTTCCGAGGCAGCATTGGATTTTCGCTTTTATCCCTCGCTAAATAACCGTCCGGGCCCGCGCGCAGTTCGCACAGCTCGCCGCAAAAAATAGCAGTGCGGTGTAGGTAGCAAAAACCGGCTGATTATTTCGCTACCTCGGCCAGCTGCCGGTAGCGTTTGCGGAACAGCCGGTAATAGAGCACCGAGAGTACCGCCAGCCCGGTAGTGAAGGCTACCCAGGTCCCCGCCGCCCCCATTCCCCACACGAAGCTGCACAGGTAACC
>CAZAPI010000217.1:0-2135 GCA_964486945.1 uncultured Rikenella sp.
TTGCATTACATTAATGCGCGCCGTTGTGAAATCTCGGCCCGACAGCATAGGACCCCGGCAGGTTTAGGATGCGCAGCATCCGCCAAAGTCTTTTGCGGAGCTTTTCTTCAGAAAAGCGACAGTTCTCTGCGGGTAGTGATAAATAAACGAACGAATAAGCAAACAAGGATGGCCGATACCCATGAAAAATATATGCAGCTGGCGCTGGCCGAGGCCCGCGAAGCGGAGCGGCAGGGCGAAATACCCATCGGTGCGGTAGTGGTGGCCGGAGGGCGCACTATCGCCCGCGCCCATAACCTGACCGAAACGCTGGGCGACGTCACCGCCCATGCCGAGATGCAGGCCCTGACCGCCGCGGCCGCAGCGTTGGGCGGCAAGTATCTGGACAAATGCACGCTGTATGTAACCGTGGAGCCTTGCCCGATGTGCGCAGCAGCGCTACGGTGGGCGCAGCTGGGAACGCTGGTCTACGGCACACCGGATACCAAACGGGGCTACACGACCGTTTCTAAAGAGCTGCTGCACCCCAGGACCGTCGTGGTGGCCGGGGTGTCGGAGCAGGAGTGTTCCGCGCTGATGACCGGCTTCTTCGCGGCCCTCAGGAGCGCCAAAGGTTGAATTGATGAAACGCACGGCTGAAAACAGCCCGGAAATTTTGAATTCTCCGAAAATTTCATTCAATTTGTAATTATCGTCCCCCTCGGGGGAGGGCATTTGCCGAATATTAACCTAAACATACCGTAAAAAATGAAGCAAGTCAAATTGTGGGGGGTGACCTTCACAGCCGTGATGATGGTACTCGGCGCGTCGGCGCAGACAGTCGAGGAAGTGGGACTCAAGATGAAAGAGGCCGGTGAGCTGCTCAATGCCAAGAAACTCGTCGAAGCCATTCCGGTGCTCGAAGAAGTGGTCGAAATGGGTCAGGCTGTCGGAGCCGATGCCGTGGATATTACCACACAGGCTCAGAAATTTTTGCCGATGTGCTATCAGCAAAAAGGGGCAAACCTTTACAAAGCTCAGAAAATCGACGAAGCGATCGCCGCTTTTACCAAAGCCGGAAATCTGGCCGACCTTCAGGGCGACGTGATGACCACCCGCAAGATGGAGCGGACCGTATCGCAGCTCTATATGGTGCAGGGGATCGCGAGCTTCAACACCAAAGACTATACCAAAGCACTGGAGAGCTTCCAGAAAGGGGTGAAACAAGACCCGGACAATATCCAGCTGGCCTACTACACCGCTAAGTCCTACGCCGAACTGGGGCAGCTCGACCAAGCGGTTGAACTGTACAAGCAGGTGATCGCTGCCGGGGCCGAAAACAGCAAGTTCACCAAACAGGCGACCGATGCGAAGGCCGACATGGACACCTATATGCTGGTAGCCGCTTCCGAAGCCGCCAAAGCGGGCGACATCGAAAAGGTGCAGACCTATGCGGCGGCTATTCCGGAGAATGCGGATGCCAACCTGCTGCTGATCCAGACGGCCAACAACCTGAAAAAATACGACGTGGTGATCGCTAAAGGGGCGGACGCTTACGCGGCACAGGCCGATGCGGGCAAGAAAGGAGACGTGGCGTTCCTGATCGGGGTGGCTTACCAGAACAAAGGCAACAACGCCAAAGCGGCCGAATGGCTGCGCAAGGTGACTGCCGGCTCCAATGTGGCGGCGGCCAAGGCGCTGCTGGCGGATGTGACGGCCTAACACTTTTTCCGTATAATTTTCCGGGCAGGGCTTTCGGTCGAAAGCCCTGCCTTTTTATTTTCGCATCGCTTTCGAACCCACGGGGATTTCGATGCGGGATTTATGCGGCGCATTTGCCGCGCATTTCGGCATGTCCGCAGCCAGCGAAGGCGAAATAGGGTAGCCCGCCTGGTGTGGCAGCTGCCTCCGGGTGGCGGCTGCAACACTCGCTGTGTTCGGTTCTTTGCCCGCCACCGGTTCCGGGACTGCGAATAATTATTAACTCTACGATTTAATGACATGGTTTTCCTATGTCCCCCCGGCGCAGGGCTGCAACCTAAAGATTTTGCCCCCGCTGGCTCCGGGCCGCACGGTTCGCCGCCATTTTGCATCAACAGCGCCCGCGGCAGATTTGTGATTTTCGTGTAAGCGAAAATCACAAATCTGCCCATAAA
>CAZAPI010000218.1:0-2112 GCA_964486945.1 uncultured Rikenella sp.
CGACTTTTAGGTCGCGCGCCCCGAACCGACGCCGCAGCCGAGTTGCCATCAGGCTTGCCTGAATGGCCGAGGCGCAAGGAGGAAGCCGGAACGGCAACCCTCCCTCTCTCCCGCGGAGGCCCGCAACCTCACTTCGCTCGGTGACGGCTCCGCAGGCTTCGACCCAAAAATACGCCCCCCTCCACGGGGCAGCCCGGCCATTCTAACGAATGCGGCCACTCGCGCTCCGCCGCCCACCGGCCAGTGCAATGGCCGCCGCTGGTGCGGCTGAGGCCCGTTTCTCGATACCGTGAAAATTTGCACGCCGTTTGCATAACTCAGGCTTTGGATATGTTCAACTAAAATCCGAGGCCATGAAAAACGAAAAGAAAAAATCAGGATGCTGCTCCTGCGAAAAGAATTTCAAAGATCAAGTGCAGAAAACCGTGGACGAAGTGGAAAACTACACCGCTGAAGACCACAAGAAAAAAGAGGCTGAAGTGGATGCCGCTTTTGCCCGACAACAGAAGAAATAAGTCCTTCGGGACCGACCCTGCCGGCCCGCGCTTTTCCTGGAAAAGCGCGGGCCTTTTTTTCCGGGACGGCGGTAGAACCTGTTATAATAATTCGTACCTTTGCGCCGTTCGTTACGGCGAACGACAGACATTCGTGGAAAGATTTGGTCGATTGCAACCACGCGAAAAAATGCTAAAGCACATTCTTGATCTGATTGCGGCTTCCTGTGTTTTTCGTCGGCTTTTCCGGTCTGTCCGTACCGATTCACTGAAAACTAAAAAACACAGAACCATGGGATACCTGTTCACTTCGGAATCCGTGTCGGAAGGACACCCCGATAAAGTGGCCGATCAGATCTCGGACGCCATCCTCGACGAATTCCTCAAAAACGACCCCGAATCGAAGGTCGCCTGCGAAACCCTCTGTACCACGGGCCTCGTGGTGGTCAGCGGCGAGGTCAAATCCAATGCCTATGTCGATATCCAGAACACCGTGCGCGGCGTGATCGAACGCATCGGATACACCAATGCCGACTACATGTTCGAAGCCAAGTCGTGCGGCGTGCTGTCGGCGATACACGAGCAGTCGCCCGATATCAACCAGGGTGTCGAGCGTGCCGAGCATGACGAGCAGGGGGCCGGAGACCAGGGGATCATGTTCGGCTATGCCTGTCACGAAACCAAAGAGCTGATGCCTGCGTCGCTGATGCTGTCTCACATCCTGCTGATGGAGCTGGCCGATATCCGTCGCGAGATCCCGCAGAACGGGGGAACGGTGATGGGCTACCTGCGTCCGGACGCGAAGTCGCAGGTGACGGTCGAGTATGGCGACGATCTTAAGCCCCGGCGCATCCATACCATCGTTATCTCTACCCAGCACGATCCGGAGGCGACGCAGGAGCAGATCGAGGCGGATGTGCGGAATATCCTGATGCCGCGTGTCAAAAAAACGCTCGAAAAACGGGGTAACCATTTGCTGTTGAGCTTGATAGATGATAATTATATCCTGCATGTGAATCCGACTGGGAAATTCGTGATCGGGGGGCCGCACGGGGATACGGGGCTGACGGGTCGCAAGATCATCGTGGACTCGTACGGCGGCCGGGGGGCGCACGGTGGCGGAGCTTTTTCGGGCAAGGACTCGTCGAAGGTGGACCGCTCGGCGGCCTATGCGGCGCGCCATATCGCCAAGAATATGGTGGCGGCGGGCATTGCGGAGGCGGTGTTGGTGCAGGTGGCCTATGCCATCGGTATTGCCCGGCCTGTGAGTGTCTTCGTGGATACTTACGGGACTGCGAAGGTGGCGCTGACTGACGGGGAGATCGCTGCGAAGGTGGCGGAGTTGTTCGATTTGCGCCCGGCCAAAATTGTGGAGCGTTACGGGCTGAAAAATCCGATTTTTGCACCGACGGCGGCATACGGCCATTTCGGGCGGGAACCGTATGTGGAGAATGGTGTCCAGTTCTTCGGCTGGGAGAAGCTGGACGAGGTGGAGCGGCTGCGCGGCGCTTTCGGATTGTAAGGTAACAGGGTTCGGCTGATTTGTCGTTGTGCTGCACGGGGCTGCCGTTTTTGGGAAAAAGTTTCCGGCGGCGGAGCGCTTTAGCGCGGAGCCGCA
>CAZAPI010000219.1:0-2091 GCA_964486945.1 uncultured Rikenella sp.
TTTTATTTTGCATTGTGCCGTGTGTGACTGTTCTTTGTTGACCTTCGGTCTTCCTCCTCGCCGCTCGGCAGAGCGTGCAAGCCCGCTTTGCCCTCGCTGGCAGCGTCGGTTGAAAGGAAAGAACCAAAGAGCCGACGCAGCAGCCGAGCAGCCATCAAGTTTGCTTGAATGGCCGAGGCGCCAGGAGGAAGGCGAAGCCAAACTTTCCGGAGCTTCGCTAATCCGGGCGTGTCCGGCCTCAGTTCGTTCGGGTCGGGGCTTTCTCGGCAACGCACTAAATGTAATATAAACCTTATGTGCGTTGCCGGAAAATCCCTGGCCCGAAAACCAAAGGTCCACCGGCAGGTTTAGGATGCGCAGCATCCGCGAAAGTTTTTCTGGTTCTCTTTGTTCACAACCGACGCAGCTGCCGAGTGCCATTAAGCTCGCTTGAATGGCCGAGGCGCCAGGAGGAAAACAAGCGGAGCGAAGTTAAAGAGAACAGTACCCTCCAAGGAGAGAAATAAAAACGAAGGTTAAACAACAAGTTTATCGGACATGCCACGAGCCCCGGGAGCGGACGAACGTGCGTTTATCCTTGTACGAGCGTCCCTCCCGGAAGCCCTTGCAGGCCCCGAACAGCGTGATGTCGCGTTCCTCGAACGAATACGAACACTCGATCACATTCCCCTCCGACACCGTCCGGAACTCTTCGATCTTCACCGGCACCATGCGGCACACCTGCACATACGCCTCCCTGGCCGTCGAACGGCGATTGTCCGACATCGCCCTACCCTTTGCCGACAACTGCACGTCGATCACCGTCCGCCACGAATTGCGGTCCGTGCTCTTCACCTCGACCAGCCCAGCATCGATAAGCGCACCATAATGCTTGCGGATATACTGCCGGCTGTTTTTATGGTTATCCCCCGTCAGCACCATCTCCCCGATGCGCATCGGCGCATAATAAGGCATCCGGAACTCATCCTGCGCCACGAGCTGCTTGAGCGCATCCTCCGGTGTCAGCTCCCTGGAGCAGGAAACCGACCATACCATACACAAAACAAGCCCCGACCATAGCGCCGCAGCCCGACCCATTTTACGAAACCCGTAACGTCCAGCCATTTATTTCCCCTGTTTTTTCGTTAATCCCTGCTGCAGACCGGCAGCATTCTTTCGCAAGATAGCCATTTTTGCTGAAAATCGTCAATTTTCCAGCATCCGCACGATATCCTCCCTCAGCTTGGCAAACAGCGGGCATGAACGGAATCCGGTGTTGGTCTTAAGCAGTTCGTCCACATCGGAAAGGGCGTTGTTGTAGGAGCTCAATTCGTTGTTGAGCGGCAATCCCTGCCGCGAACTGCCCAATATCTGCCCGACGGCCATTTTGCGCAAGGCGTTGCAAACGGTACCGACCAGCGTAGAGACCACGTTGTCCAGCAGGGTGTGCCCCTGCATATAGAGGTGGGTATCTTCGGGCACCACGCCGCGTTCCTTGAGGTAGGCCTCGAATTTTTCAACCTCCGGCAGCCATTTCCGGTGTTTCGACCGCAGGTATTTCAGCCGTTTGGAGACTTGCCGCCCTAACCATTCCAAGGTATCCCTGCCATTATCCTCAATATTTATAAAGTTGATTTTCACGGTATTGCGGAAATCGGCCAGCGTAAAGATCGTGGGCCTGTCGACGCGGGCGGCATAGGCGTACCAAAGGAAAACGGGGTAAATGGTCCGGGAATATTCGGCCATGAACTCCTCAAAATCGAAGATATGGGCATCCCGCTTGGTCGCCCGCACGCATACCGAATGCAGGGAGGGGGGATAGCAGAGGTAATTCTCGATCGCGTAGGTGTAGGTCTGGAGCAGGTAGGGGGTATGGTTCACGGCTCTGGACTGCGACGACAGTTCGCCGAACAGATAGTCGAAGTCGGAATCGACGCAGAGTATCAGGTTTTTACCTGCCTGCGGCGCGAATTGCAGGACGACTTTCTTCCCTTTGGCGAGGTCGCTGCGTGCGGGGGTGGAGATTTCGAAACACCTTTCGTGGGTCTCGAATTCATCGAATATGGACCGCCAAAAGGGTATGTCGTCGTACCCTTCGACGTAGACTATCAC
>CAZAPI010000220.1:0-2069 GCA_964486945.1 uncultured Rikenella sp.
CACGGCTCGCTACGTTCGCCGACTAATATCGATGTAATAACTTCGATAATTAACCGTACCTTTGCGGAAGCAGAATAAATTCGGGAAAAAGAGATATGAAACTTTGGCAGAAAAGCGGTTGTGCCACCGCAGAAGTGGACAGTTTTACCGTCGGTCGCGACCGGGAGATGGATATGTACCTGGCCGAAGCCGACGTGCTCGGCTCGCTGGCCCATACCCGCATGCTCGAAACCATCGGACTGCTGACCCCTGCGGAACTGGCCGACGTGCAACGCGAACTCAAAGCCATTTATAAGGAGATAGAAACCGGGAACTTCCGCATCGAAGACGACGTGGAAGACATCCATTCGCAAGTCGAACTGATGCTCACCCGGCGGATCGGCGACACCGGCAAAAAGATACACAGCGGCCGTTCGCGGAACGACCAGGTTCTGGTCGACCTGCGCATCTACCTGCGACGCGAGATCTACCATATCGTCGCAGGCGTCAAATGCCTGTTCGACACTTTGCAGAAACTGGCCGAACAGCACAAAGAGGTGCTGATGCCCGGCTATACCCATTTGCAGATCGCCATGCCCTCCAGCTTCGGGCTTTGGTTCGGGGCATTTGCCGAAGGGCTGGTGGACGACCTTGCCATGATGGAAGCCGCCTACCGCGTCTGCAACAAGAATCCGCTCGGCTCGGCAGCCGGGTACGGATCGTCTTTTCCGCTGAACCGCGAGATGACCACCGAACTTCTGGGATTCGACACCCTGAGCTACAACGTGGTATATGCCCAGATGGGCCGCGGCAAGACCGAGCGCCTGCTGGCGCAGGCCATGTCGTCCATAGCGGCGACGCTCAATAAGCTCGCGACAGACAACTGCCTGTTCCTGTCGCAGAACTTTTCGTTCATCGCCTATCCCCCGGAGCTGACCACCGGTTCGAGCATCATGCCGCACAAGAAGAACCCCGACGTGTGGGAGCTGATGCGCAGCAAATGCAACCGCCTGATGGCCCTGCCCAACGAGATCGCGATGATGACGACCAACCTGCCTACCGGTTATTTCCGAGACCTGCAACTTTTGAAAGAGGTGCTTTTCCCGGCGATACAGACCCTCAAGGAGTGTGTGGGGATGGCGGATTACATGCTGCGGCATATCACGGTGAAAACCGACATCCTGGACGATCCGAAATACGACTACCTGTTCAGCGTCGAGGTAGTCAACAAGCTGGTGCTGAGCGGCGTTCCGTTCCGCGAGGCCTACCGCCAGGTGGGGCTGGAGATCGAGAGCGGCACTTACAAGCCGAGCCGCGAAGTACACCATACCCATGCGGGAAGCATCGGGAACCTGTGCCTCGACCGGGTGGATGCGCTAATGACCACCATGCTGCAAAAATTCGATTTCGACCGCTTTATCCGTGCCGAAGAGGAGCTGACGCGCTGACAACGGGCAGATTTACCCGAAAAAGGCTGCCGAAAAAATTTGGCGGAATAAAAAAGAGTATTTACCTTTGCAATCCGTAATCCGGGTAACGGGATGGTTGTCCGGGAATTGCGGTCGAAGGATGGTCCCTTCGTCTATCGGCTAGGACACAAGATTTTCATTCTTGGAAGAGGGGTTCGATTCCCCTAGGGACTACGAAAGTAAAAACACAGAGATTTTAAACGTAATGGCAAATCACAAGTCATCCAAAAAACGTATCCGTCAGACCGAAACCCGTCGTCTGCACAACAAATATTACCACAAAACCGCGCGTAACGCGGTGAAAGCTTTGCGTAATACGACGGACAAGGCTGCTGCCGAAGCTCTGCTGCCGAAAGTGGTCGCTATGCTGGACAAGTTGGCCAAGAAGAATATCATCCACAATAACAAGGCGGCTAACCTGAAAAGCTCGTTGCAGCTGAAAGTTAACGCGCTGGCGTAGTTTGTTTTCGGGACGGTGCGGATTCCGCTGTCCGAGCTGTCCGAAGATGAAAATCGAGATATTACCGCCGTCATATCTATTATGAATGGCGGTAAATTATTGCCCGGATGGCGGAATTGGTAGACGCGTTGGTCTCAAACACCAATGAAGCAATTCGTGCC
>CAZAPI010000221.1:0-2051 GCA_964486945.1 uncultured Rikenella sp.
GACCCGGAGATTCCGTACGACGAAGCCAAGGCTTCGCGTCCGGACCTTATCTTCGCCACGGGCCGGAGCGACTACCCCAATCAGGTGAACAACGTGATCGGCTTCCCGTATATATTCCGCGGGGCCATGGACGTGCGGGCCACGGCGATCAACGAAGAGATGAAGATCGCTGCCGCGCGGGCCATCGCCAGCCTGGCGAAACAGCCGGTAACCGGCGAAGTGTTGGCCGCATATAACTTAGACGCATTGGCGTTCGGGCGGGAATATCTGATCCCGAAGCCGCTGGACAAACGGTTGCTGACCGTGGTTTCGATCGCCGTGGCGAAGGCCGCGATCGAGTCAGGTGTCGCCACGCGGGTCATCACCGATTGGGATGCCTATGCCGCCGGACTGGTGTGCATGTTGGCGAGGGTGCATAAGCACTCCATACTGAGATAAAGAAAGGCCGGAATTTTCCGGCCCCTTCTTTATTTGACGATTACGTGTGGCAACGCCTTTTGAAGCCATTCTTTATCCACGGTGCGGTAGTGGTACGGATAAAGATATTTCGGCTCGATGATCTTGGCAGCCTCGATAAATTCCTCCTCGTTCATCGTGAACGGCAACATCAGCGGCAGGAAAGCGATATAGATGAAATCGATCTTCCGCATCTCCGGTATCCGCTCCGTGTCCCCGGCGATGTAGATGCGCTTGTCGTCCACGGTCAGGATATAGCCGTTGCCGACCCCCCGCGGATGGAAAGGTTGCCCCGGCGCACGTTCGCGCACGATATTATAGGCCGGCACCGCGTCGATGCGGATCAGGTCTTTGTATTCCGTGCCATCTCCGTTGGCTAGCGTGACGATCTCCTGTCCGAAACCGTCTTCCCGGAGTAACTCCGCCACTTTCGGCGGGGTGATGAACGTCGTTCCGGGGGTGGCGATCTGCCGGATGGCATCCGGATCATAATGATCGTAGTGGTCGTGGGTGATCAGGATAGCCGTCGCCTCGGGAAGCGCCGAATAATCGGCCGTCTCGCTGTACGGATCGACAGCGATCAATTCATCTTTATAACCCAGGTAAAGGGAGGCGTGCCCGATCGGGGTCACGCTGATCTCGCCGTAGCGATCGGTGGTGTTCGGAAGCGTTCTCATGGTGCCAGTAAAAATAGCATTTTTCATGCCGAATTCCGAAAAAAGTCGGAAGTCCGAAGAAAAAGTGTACATTTACGCCGTATTTTTAAAGTCGTTTAATGTTTTCCATTCCTGAGCTCATCGCTCGCCAGCTTTCCCTTTCCTCTCTCAGTCAGGCAGAAAATACGATCCGTTTGTTGGACGACGGCTGTACCGTTCCGTTCATCAGTCGTTACCGTAAGGAGGCGACCGGCGGACTGGACGAAGTCGCGGTCGAACGTATCCGCGAGTTGTATGGGAAGTATACCGAGCTGGAAAAACGAAAAACCACCGTTCTCCAGACCATCGAAGAACAGGGGAAACTGACCCCGAAGCTGAAAGCAGCCATTGCCGACTGCGCAGATATGGCGGTGTTGGAAGACCTCTATTTGCCTTACAAACCGAAACGCCGCACGAGGGGAACGATAGCGCGGGAGAAGGGTTTGGAACCGTTGGCGAGGATGATTATGGGGCAATCCGTTACCGGTGATTTGCGGACAATGGCGGAGCGGTTTGTCAAGGGCGATATTGTGCCGGATGCGGATGCGGCTTTGGCGGGGGCATCGGATATTATTGCAGAGTGGGTCGGCGAGTCGGCCGCGGCGCGGGACAGCGTTCGCCGGACTTTCGCCTCGAACGGGACCATCGTTTCGAAAATCGCCAAAGGAGCGGATACGAATAGAGAAGAGTCGGCCAAGTTTTCGGACTACTACGATTGGAGCGAACCGCTGCGGCGGTGCGCGAGCCACCGGTTGATGGCAATGGCGAGGGGCGAAAAGGCGGGTGTGCTGCGCTTGTCGCTGGGGTTGGAGGCCGCTCCGGAAGAGAGTTTACGGGGACGTCTGAACCGGATATTCGTGCGCCGGGAGGCGAAAAACCGGGAAGCCGTCGATTGTGTGT
>CAZAPI010000222.1:0-2032 GCA_964486945.1 uncultured Rikenella sp.
CCGGAAGGCTGTCAGCGTTTTTACGCCGAATGGAGGTCTTACCTCCCGGCCCGCTCCTGCCGCGGGAATTTTGCGATGCGACAAAAAGTAAGCAAAAAGCACATCAAAGGGAGCCGGCCCCCTTGCCATCCCCCGCTCAGGCGAGAGCGAAAGCCCCCCCGACAGCGTCGTGTTTTGTCTTGAGCCGCCAGTGCGGGAGCACTGGCGGCGACAAGGCGGAATCGGCTGGAGGCACTTTCTTTGATGTCAAAGAAAGAAGATGCCCCGCCGGCATGAGGCGACTAAGCCCCCGCGGCGGGAACGGGAATACCCCCCGGCACGAAGGGGACAAATTAAAGATGGTTTATAACTGACGGGGAATGTTTACCTTTGTGAGCAGAAACCGACCGTTATGACCCTCTCCATTATCGTTGCCGTAGCCGAAAACGGCGTTATCGGATGTGCCGGGCGGATGCCGTGGCACGTCAGCGAAGACCTCCGGCGTTTCAAACGTATCACCTCCGGACATCCCGTGGTGATGGGACGTAAAACCTTCGAATCCCTCGGCTGCAAACCGCTGCCCGGACGAGCCAATATCGTTGTGAGCCGCAACCCCGGCTTTGAAGTTCCGGAGGGCGTTGAGCTCGTCCCGTCGCTCGAAGAGGCGATCCGGCAGTTCGGCGATACCGCCGAAGAGGTATTCGTTATCGGAGGCGGAGAGATCTACCGGCAAGCCATGCCCATGGTCGACAAACTCTACCTCACCCGCATCCTCGTCGAGCCGGAAGGGGACACCTATTTTCCGGAGATCAAGCCAGGAGAGTGGCGCATGGTCTGGTGCGAGGCGCACTCCGCTGCTGCGGAAGGAGACATTCCCGCATTCGAGTTCACGGACTACATACGAGTCAAGCGGTAAACCATGCAACAGGCACCGACATTACGCACGCGCGGGTGCGCCGTACGGGGTTTTCAGGCCGGGATTCGCACCTGGTGGTGGCTGGCTAAGATGATGCTGCCGATCACGTTCGGCGTGGCTGTTTTGCAATGGGCGGGAGTGATCGCCGCCGTGTCGGAATGGCTGACCCCGGCGTTTTCATATATCGGGCTGGACGGCGAAGGGGTGCTGACCTTCCTGACCGCCATTTCGGCCTCGATCTATGCCGCCATCGGCGTGATGGGGACGCTGAACCTCGACTACCGGAGCGTGACCATTATCGCCGTGATGACTTTGATCGCCCACAACCTGATCGTAGAGTCGGTGGTGCAGCGCAAGGCCGGATGCCGTTCGGCATGGGGCATGGCTGCGCTGCGGCTGGCGATGGCCGTGCTGACAGCTTGGATATTGAACCGGGTTTTGCCGGAGAATTATACGGGACGGCTGTTGCTTGCGCACCGCGACGCAGGGGATACGGCTTTCGGAAGCATAATGTCGGGCTGGGCGCTGGCGCAGGCTAAACTGCTGCCGCTGATGTTCGCGATCATCGTGAGCCTGAACATCCTGCAACAGATCCTGCGGGAATTCAACCTGATCGGTTGCCTGACCGCACCGTTGGCGCCGCTGATGAAAGTTTTCGGGCTTTCGCGCGGCAGCGCATTCCTGTGGGTCGTGCTCAATACACTGGGACTGACCTACGGCAGCTCGGTGATGATCGGCGAAGTGGAGACAGACGGCATCCCGCGCCGGGACGCGCGGCTGCTGAACGCCCACGCGGCGATGACCCATTCGCTGCTGGAAGACACCCTGCTCTATTGCGCGCTGGGGGTGGGACTTTTCTGGCTCTTGGTGCCGCGGATCGTGATGGCGATGGCGGTGGTGTGGACCATGAGGCTGGGAGAATTTTTGAAAAAGCGCGCGGTGTAAAACGAGCCGCAATGGGCTGGAGAGCGAAGAATTGATTTTTGCCCGTCGCGCGTAGCAAGGCTGTGCAGTGGCCGTCCGGATAAAAAATCCGCCGGCTCCGACCCGAAGAATAAAACCGAAAAACCGATAATTATGATTACGACAGGACAGATTAAAGAGCATGTAAGGCGCCAGGGTGCGCTGAGGAGGTGT
>CAZAPI010000223.1:0-1931 GCA_964486945.1 uncultured Rikenella sp.
AATTATTGAAGTCGCTACGTTGACGTTAAGTCGGCGAGCGTAGCGAGCCGTGCGGACCGAATGGTGCCGCCGGGCACTCCAGCCGGGCTGGAACTACCCTCTGTTCGGCCCGCCCGCTACCGCGGGTACTTTACATTCTTCCGGCGACCGCAAGATCATGCGGGCCGAACGCCGCCGAACGACTCCATGCCCGAAAATTACGTATATTTGGAGCCGCTATGATCGAATTCCAGAAAAAAACGCTTCCCAACGGGCTGACCGTCATCGTCCACGAAGACCCCTCGACCCCGATGGCCGCCGTCAACCTCCTCTATAAAGTCGGAGCGCGCAACGAAGCCTACGACCGCACCGGATTCGCCCACCTGTTCGAACACCTGATGTTCGGCGGGTCGGTCAACATCCCCAGCTACGACGAACCCGTGCAACTCGCCGGCGGCGAGAACAACGCCTTCACCAACAACGACTACACCAACTACTACCTGGCCCTGCCGAAAGAGAACATCGAAACCGCCCTGTGGCTCGAATCCGACCGGATGCTGTCGCTCGCCTTCAATGAAAAAAGCCTCGAAGTGCAGCGCAAAGTGGTCATCGAAGAGTTCGCCCAGCGCTACCTCAACCAGCCCTACGGCGACATTTGGCTGCTTTTGCGGCCCCTCGCCTACGAAAAGCACCCCTACCGCTGGGCCACCATCGGGCGGGACATCGACCATATCCGGCAGGCTACGATGGAACAGGTGCGAGCCTTTTTCGAGAGATATTACAAGCCGTCCAATGCGATCCTTTCCGTGGCAGGGGACATTCCCGCCGCGCGAGTTTTAGAACTGTCCGAAAAATGGTTCGGACCGATCCCGGCGGGCGCGCCCGTGGCGGACGACATACCCCAGGAACCGGAACAGACCGCTCCGCGGCGGCTCGAAGTGCGGCGTCCGGTGCCCGCATCGGTGATCTACATCGCGTTCCACATGGGGCCGAGGCTCAGCCGCGAAGCGACAGTGTGCGACGTAGTGTCGGACATTCTCAGCAACGGAACGTCGAGCCGCCTCTACCAGCGGCTGGTCAAAGAGTCCACTCTCTTTTCAAACGTGAACGCCTACATCTCCGGCGATGTCGATCCGGGGCTGTTCTTAGTGACGGGACACGTGATGGAAGGCGTTTCGCTCGAAGATGCGGAGGCAGCCCTGTGGCGGGAACTGGAACTGATGAAGAACGAACCGGTCGGCGACTACGAGCTGGAGAAGGTCAAGAACAAGTTCGAAGCGACCAATGTCTTCGGCGAGATCAACGTGCTGAACAAGGCGATGAATCTGGCCTATTTCGAGATGCTGGGCGATGCCGCGATGATAAACGACGAGGTAGCGGAACACAATTCGGTGACCGTGGCCGAAATTATGGAGACTTCACGGCGCGTTTTCCGGCCGGAGAACAGCTCGACGCTCCTGTATATCGCCGACCAGGAGGCTCCGGGCGCGGAATAAGCCGGCATCGCCCGTCCCGCCGGGGCAGCTGTCGGCTGTTTTGTCGGAGTTTGCGCAGCCCTATTAAACGGATGCTGCCCGCGCAGCAGCGCAGTTCTGTACAGTTAGGGTAGGGGACTGTCTTTCCTGCGTACCCGAAAGCACTGCCCGCCCGCTTTAAGGGCAATTTGTTTCGTTTGGCTTTTGCCAAACGAAACAAATTGTCGCGGGGACCGTTGATACAAAAACGGCAGCGAGCGGAGCGAGGCTGTGCGGCGACCGCCTTGCCCGGCGGGAGACGCAACTTCGCCCAAGGCTTCGTTGCTTAGTCCCGCAGGCGGTCCCCGAAATTGATTAATGCGAAGACGAATGACCCCGCAGTCGCGGGCTGAACATAGGGTAATTACGGCCCGGTTGAGTGCCCAGCGGCACCGCGCCGGGATAAATAAAGCCGTAGCCTACTTCCAGTGTTGCGGT
>CAZAPI010000224.1:0-1850 GCA_964486945.1 uncultured Rikenella sp.
CCCCCCTCGGGGGCGCCCGGCGACTCTGACGAGTCGCGCTACTCGCTCTTCGCCCTATGCGGCTCGAAGCTCACGCTTCTCGCCGCAACCCACCGCCCGGCGAAAGACCGCCATTGACAGAGGAACAGAGCTATTTGCTCAAAGCCTCACTTCCGCGGAACGGCAAGCCGTTCCGCGGAAGCCTGTACCCGCCCCACTGCGGCTCCGCGCTAAAGCGCTCGATGCCGCTGGGCCTTTTTTCGGTCGCAGCCTGCGGAGCATTCGCAACGAAGTTGCGGGCCTCCACGCCGGGAGGCTGCGACCCGCAATAAGGCCACGTAGTATCCCCCTCTCGGCAGGCCAATAACAATAAAACGGCCGCGCCGAAAGAACTACAGCCCTTGTGAACCGGCCGAACGACGACGGGCTCCCCCCTACACTTTCAGCTGCGTGTGCACGAAAGGCAGGTGCAGGAAGTATATGATCCCGACGCTGAACGCCGAGCTGAGCACGATCCGCAGGGTAATGACCCACGCGCTGCCGGAGAGGTCTTCGAGGATGAAAAAGGGGATGTCGAACAGCAGCACCATCACGGCAAGGTAACGCAGGAACCGTCCGGTCCCCACCCGTCCGACGGTGGGTATCCCGCCTTCGTAAACGAGGTCTTTGCCGAGCAGCAGCCCCACGACGGTCGGCCGCACGAAAGCGAGCCAGGTAGAGACGATGGTCTGGAGCCCGGCGGTACCGGACATGAAATCGACGGCGGCCCCTGTCCCGAACCCGAGCATGAGCAGCATCCAACCGGGCATGTCGAGCGGCAACAGGATGATGAACATAATATATATGTAGGGGTTCACCACTCCGCCGAGGTTGATGTTGTCGAAGACGAACTCCTGCAACACGAGCAGGAGCAGGAAAATGGCGGTGTATTCGAGGAATCGGATCACGGGCGACCTCCTTCCTGCTGCTGGCCGATCTCGGCGTTTCCGACGGTGGCCTCCAACGCGCGGCGCTCTTCCTGTTCGAGATACCGCACGGCATAAACGTACCGGATCCGGGCCAAATCGGCAAAGAGTTTGACGCGCACTTTATAGAAAGTGCCGTTGACCATCTCGAAGCTCCCGACGGTGCCGATGAGCTGGTCGGGCGGGAAAATGTAAGAGTAGCTGGTGGTCACGACGGTGTCGCCGGCCTGCATGTCGGCGTATTTGGGGATCTCGTCGAGGATCACTTCGCGGTGGCTCAGGCCGTCCCAGTAGACGGAACCGGCGAAGTCGCTCCCTTTGATGCACCCGCTGGTGCGGAATTCCTTGACGTTGAGTATGGACACGGCGACGGAAAAGTGTTCGGAACAGTGGACGACATACCCGACGATGCCGTCGTCGGTGACGAGGGCCATCTCAGGCTCGATGCCGTCGAGGGTACCGCGGTCGATGGTGATGTAGTTTTCGCGTTTGCTGATACTGTTGCGGATCACGCGGGCGGGCTGGTACTGGTAGTATTGCAGTCCGGGCACGCTGTCGATGCGGGAGAAGAGGGTGTCGGCGTGCAGGTGGGCGCTCATCCGGCTCCGGAGCCGGGCGATCTCCTCCACCAAACGCTCATTCTCGCTGCGCAGGCCGAAGTAGCCGCTAATGTCGGCGATCTTATCGTAGATGCCGCTGACCAACCGGTTCGAGGCCCCGGCGATGCGGGCTTTCTGGTAGACGTTGCCGTGCAGGAACACACTGATGGCTATCGCTTCGAGGGCGATAAACAGGAGCACGTAGTGGATCCGCTTGAGGAATAATAATAACTTCAGCAACTCGGTTGGTTTTTAACTAAAGGCGGGGCAGGGGGCGCTTTGTCCTACCGGTTTGTAACGACCTCGC
>CAZAPI010000225.1:0-1846 GCA_964486945.1 uncultured Rikenella sp.
GAGCTTTTCTTCAGAAAAGCGACAGTTCTCTGCGGGTAGTGATAAATAAACGAACCCTTTTGTTGAATATCGCCTATGAAACGATTATACATTTTATTCTTGTTTTTGCTTCCCTGCATTGCAGCGGCTCAGGATCATTTCACGCTCACGGCGCGCGACCTGCCGCAGTCGATGCTGGCCAACCCGGCCATGCGCCCGTCGAGGGGCTTCGTCACGATGCCGCTGTTCGGAAGTTTCACCGCAAGGTTCGACAACAGTTTTACATATAACGAGGTAATCGAAAAAGACGCCGCCGGGGTGAAATACCTCGACACGCGGGGCTTGATGGATGCGACGGCGGGCAAAGACCTGACCCTGATGCGTTTCAATCTCGATTTGGTAAACACGGGCTTTTTCGTCGGGCCGAAAGATTACATGGGGGTGACGCTGCGCACGCGGGCCCATGTGGGGACTTCGCTGCCGGAAGGATTGTTCGGAATGATCCTCGACAATCCGATCAACGAATACAAGACGTTCGATGTGGATATGACGCCCAATGCGGTGGGATGGGTCGAACTGGGGGTGAGCTACACCCGGGACCTGGGCCGCAACTGGCGGATCGGGGGGCGGATCAAGTATGTGAACGGCCTGATGTCGGTCCAGAGCACAGGACTGGACGCTACGGTCAAGAAAGAGTACGACCGCTATGTGGTGGCGGGAGACTACACGCTGCGGGGCGGAAATGTGGATCTTACGCACGGGACGGACGACCTGTTCAAGGATATGTTCAAAAACATAGGGAGCAACCCGGGTTTCGCGGTCGACTTGGGGGCCACTTATGAGTCGGACAACAAGCGGCTGAACGTGGGGTTCAGCATGGCCGACCTCGGAGCGGTGTTCTGGAACAAGAAGAATTCCACGGTGATCCGCACCCACAGCGAGGAGAAAGAGTATGAGTTTTTCGGGGTGGACGGCCTCGGTGGGCTTATCGACGGAACGACCTCCATCGGGCATGTGCTGGACTCGGCCTACACGGACCTTTCGCGCACACTCCGGGCCGATACGACGGCGGGGAGTTTCGCGCAGATGCTGCCGGCGACGTTCCAGGCGGCGGCGGACTATGCGCTGGGGCCGTACATGCGGCACCATGTGAGCATGGGCTTCGTGGGGATGATTCCGTACCACGGCAAGCTCCATTATGCGGTGTCGGCGGGGTATGCCTACCGCTCGCTGTCGGGGACGTGGCAGCTGATGGCGAATTACACGTACAAGTCGAACAATCCGATGAACGTGGGGCTGGGGGTGGTGATGACCACGGGCAAGTTCCAGCTTTTCCTGGCGGCGGACAACATTATCCCGGTGTTCACGCTGACGCGGGTGCGGGGGACGAATTTCAGCCTGGGTCTCAATTTCTTCACGAGCCGCAGGCGGGATTCCGAATCGTGTGCAGGACGCTCTGTCGGCCGCACGTCGCGCAAGGCGGCCAAGTATTACACCCATTAACGCAGGGCTGTCGCCTGCCTGTTCCGGGCACAGCGGTTCATCCAGTGCTTCACAGGTAGAAAAGGTAAGAGCCGCGTTTTCTGGCTCTTGCTTTTTTTAATTCGGATTCCGTATGCGCTGCCGCGCGGGCTGCGGGTGACCCCGGCGAGGCGGGCGTTCGGGAGGCCAGGCGGGAGGGTCGATGATTAACGGCTATGATAGATTTAGGATGTGCCAGCATCCGCGAAAGTCTTTTGCGGAGCTTTTCTTCAGAAAAACGACAGTGCGGTGCGGGTAAGGATAAGCAACCGTACAGTTAATTTGCTGATAGGCCGGGCGTCCGGGAGCGACAGCAATCAGGACGCAAGCGTCCTGATTGCCGGCC
>CAZAPI010000226.1:0-1845 GCA_964486945.1 uncultured Rikenella sp.
CTTGCGGGCGCCTCTCTGCATTGCTAAAACGGACTGGCTTTTTACTCCTTCATGGCTTTTACGGCCTCTTTGAACCGGTCTCCCCGATCCTCATAATTGCGGAAAAGGTCGAAACTGGCGCAGGCAGGCGACAGCAGCACCGTGTCTCCCGGCTCCGCCGCCTCGCGACAGGCGGCAAGGGCCTCCTCCAGCGAAGCCGTGTCGTACACCGGCACCACGCCGGTGAACGACCGCACCAGTTTCGCATTGTCCACTCCCATGCACACCAGCGCTTTGACGTGCTCCCGCACCAAGGGCATCAACACCGCGTAATCGTTCCCTTTGTCCGTTCCCCCCGCGATCCAGACCGTAGGCCGCGTCATCGCCTGCAAAGCATACCACACCGAATCGACATTGGTAGCTTTGGAGTCATTGATATACTCCACCCCCCCGACCGTCGCCACCGGTTCGAGCCTGTGCTCCACTCCCCCGAAGCTGCGCAAGGTTTCCGCAACGACGGCGCCGGGTACCCCGGCTTTCCGGCAGGCCACAATAGCCGCCAGTGCATTGGCGATATTGTGCAACCCCTTGATCCGCAGCTCCGAATCCGGAAAGTCGAAATCCCCATAACGCAACATTCCGGCTGCTGCATCGTACCATGCCCCCTCGGACGAGACCTCCTTCACCCGGAAAGCGACCTTTTCCGCATGCAAACAAGGCAAGACCCGCGGCAACCAGCCCAGCGTCTCCGGATCTTCGCCGTTATAGACGAACAAGTCCCCGGGCCGCAGGTTCTGCACGATGCGGAATTTGCTGGCCACATAGTTTTCCATTTTATGGTCGTAGCGATCCAGATGGTCGGGCGTAATGTTCAGCAGCAGAGCGATATCCGCCCGGAAATCGTACATACCGTCGAGCTGGAAACTGCTGAGTTCGATCACATACCAATCGGGCTGCTCGTCCTGCGGGATTTCAGCTACCTGCAACGCCAAACTGCGCCCGATATTCCCGGCCAGCTCCGCCCTGTAACCGGCTGCCCGCATGATCTCATGAATCAGGGTCGTCGTGGTCGTTTTACCGTTGCTGCCGGTAATGCAGACCGTCCGCGTATGCGGAGCCAGGTAACGCCCGGCGAACTCGATCTCCGAAATAACCGGGATACCCTTTTCGCGCACAGCTTTCACCACCGGGACGCTTTCGGGTATGCCGGGGCTTTTGACAACGAATTCAGCTTCCAATATAGTCTTAAGCGTATGCCCCTCCTCTTCGAACGGAATACCCTTTTCGGCTAACTGCGACCGGTAAGGTTCCCGGAGCTTTCCGGAATCGGAGAGCAAGACTTCATATCCTTTCGAGGCGGCCAATACAGCGGCGCCAACCCCGCTTTCGCCGCCGCCCAAAATCACTGCCAGTGCCATAATTTTATTTTTCGTATTACAAATTTAATCAGATTATCCATACCTTTGAGAAAGATAACTACATAAATACCGTTTGCCTATGAGATAAAACCGAGCCATCTATTTTCTGACATTTTCTCTTCTCTTCTCTTCTCGGCACAGTACCGCGCCGAGGAGAAACGACATAAAAAGCGTTAGCTTTATTTCTTGTCTTTCGAAACTTCGCAACTTTCAAAAGCAGTCAAGGGTAAAGTGTAACGCTTGCGTGTATACGTGGGCTTTACTCATTATTTGACTGCAAGGTATTGCGAAGACCTCGAAAGACAGATAACAAAGTATTGTCCCACGTTTTTTATGCCTTTTACCGAACAACACCGCCGAGGGGCACGGCTTGACAACAATCGAATTTCATGGAAAACGAACTTTTGACAAATCACACGATCTCAGGCAATCTGCCCAATATCGTCAA
>CAZAPI010000227.1:0-1804 GCA_964486945.1 uncultured Rikenella sp.
AACAGCCACGCGCGCACCGCTTCCCTTTCTCGGAACGGCTTGCCGTTCCGAGAAAGCCCGTTCCCGCCCCCTCCGGCAAACAGCCGACCGACGGTCGGTCGATCCGCACCCCGTCGGCCGGCCACCGTCCGGACAAAAAGACACTCCCCCCCGCTTATTGCAATCCCCGCACATGCTTTTCCCAGGCCCACGCCGAGCGCAACGTGTCCCCCAGCTCCCGCTCCGCATGCCAGCCCAACTCCTTGTTGGCCAGCTCCGTCGAAGCCCATATCTTCTCCACATCGCCCGGCCTGCGGTCCACGATCTTGTGCGGCACCGGCACCCCGTTGACCTCCTCGAACAGGTTCACCAGCTCCAGCACCGACACCGGCACGCCCGTACCGATATTGAAAATCTCGCACCGCTGCTTCGACCGCCCCTGCACCATGCGGTCCACCGCCACCACGTGCGCCCGCGCCAGGTCCACCACGTCGATATAGTCGCGCAGGCACGACCCGTCCGGGGTGTCGTAATCGTCGCCGAACACGGAAAGTTCCTTGCGGATCCCCGCCGCAGTCTGCGTAATAAAAGGCACCAAATTCGCCGGCACCCCCTTGGGCAACTCGCCGATCAAGGCCGACGGGTGCGCCCCGATCGGGTTGAAATAGCGCAAAGCGATGGCCTTCATAAAAGGTATGGCCGCTACCGTATCCTGAATAATGTCCTCGCTCATCTGTTTGGTCAGCCCGTAGGGCGAGTTGGCCCGCTGGCGCGGGGTTTGTTCCGTCGCCGGCAGCTGTTCCGGCTGCCCGTACACGGTCGCCGACGAGGAGAAGACGAGGTTCGGCACGTCGAACTCTTTCATCAGGCTCATCACGTTCAGCAGCGAGTCGAGGTTGTTGCGGAAATACTTGAGCGGTTCGGCAACGGACTCGCCCACAGCCTTGTAAGCCGCGAAGTGGATCACCGAGTCGAACGAATATTTTTGGAACACTTCGCGCCGCAGGGCCTCGATGTCGCAGCAGTCCACCTGGGCGAACGGCACGGGGCGGCCGACGATCTGTTCCACGCCGCGGACGGCGGAAATATCGGAGTTCGAGAGGTTGTCGGCGATCACCACGTCGTACCCGGCGTTGATCAGCTCGACGGTGGTGTGGGTGCCGATGTACCCGGCCCCGCCCGCCACGAGCACTGTTTTGTTCTTGTTGGATGACATATGGTTCGGTATTATGAATTTCTCTAACACTAAAGTCGAATGGCTTGAAAAAGCCTCGCTGGCCGCCCTGCGCCCCCCCGACCGGGGTTTTTTCTCACTCGCCGACGACCGCAAGGTCGTGTGCCCCGGAGCCATCCCCGGGCGTAGGGGCACAACCCTCGACACGCTCGGGCAGCCCCTCCGCTGGCTCCGGAACGAAAACAAAGACGAGCCGCCGGACACTCCAACCGGGCTGGAACTATCCTCTGTTTGTCCCGGCGCTGGCGCGGGGACTTTTGGCTTAGCTTTAGTCGTTTTCGGCGACCGCCTGCGGAACTAAGCAACGAAGCCTTGGGCGTAGTTGCGGCTTCCCGCCGGGCGAGGCGGGAGCCGCCCGCTAACGCGGGAAAGTAAGCTACGCCTTATTTGTCCCGGTGCGCGTTCCCCCGCGCGCCCTACGGGCTCGCCCGCGGCCGGGACCACCGCTGACGCGCAGGCGTTGCCTGTCTTGCTGACTGTAACTACCCCATTCGGGCCGCCGGTGGCGCGGATGCCAAGCTATTCGCTCTGTCATTTTCGGGCCGCCGCCTGGGGGCGAAGCCGCAAAGCGGCTTGGCGGCGGGCCCGGCA
>CAZAPI010000228.1:0-1783 GCA_964486945.1 uncultured Rikenella sp.
ATTTTACTCTAAGAGTATTAAGCGACCGCCTGCGGGACTAAGCAACGAAGCCTTTAGCGAAGTTGCGGCTCTCGCCGAGGGAGGCGGTCGCCGCACAGCCTCGCTCCGCTCGGCTGGCAAAAGGATTGCATGGGATTCCGGGGGAGACTGCGGGCTGACCCGCTGCCGCGAGCACTCCGCCTGGGCTGTAACTATCCTCTGTTTGGCCCGGTCGTTGACGCGGGGGGGGGGGGCGTCGGCTATCTTATCAGCCATACCCAAACTGCCCGACCGGGAGCTCCGCGCCATTACCGGTTTTGACCCCGCTCCCGGAGCGCATTCGGCGGAAAAAGAGACATTCCGCAGCGAACGGCCCGGAAAATCCGAAAAAAAGTTATCCCCATTAAACCATTTCGCTCCCCGCACATCAAACAAGCAAAGAAAGCCGAACAGAGAGGAGGCCTGCTATGAACACCCCCAAAAACCTTAGACACAGCAACCCATACCGCGTGCCCGACGGCTACTTCGCCGACCTGCGGAGCACCCTGCGCGAACGCGTGGCCGAAGACCTCGCCGTAGAGAGCGGCGCGGTTCCCGCGTCCGGCCTGTGGCAGCGGATCAAAGGCGTCGCCGGACTTTCCGCCGCTTTCGGATGCCTCGTGCTGTTGGCCGTCACCGGGTTCTACTTCACCGGCTACAAAGCCCGGCAACGCGAACAGCTTGCCATGCAGGAGGAGACCGCCGAGATGTTCCTCGCCTACCACCTCTATTCCGAAGACCTCGAAGAGCTCGACGAGTACGCCGCTGATCCCGAAGCCCAGGCGCAGGACCAAGCCCTCTTCGCCGAGGCCGTGACCGAATACCTCGACACCTACGGCTACGGCGGAGCGGATCTTTCGGTCGCCCTGACCGGCAGCAAAAACGACTGGTAACCATTAATTTATGTGCCATAAGACCATGAAACGACACCTTTTTCGGAGCATCTGGGACATCCGGGCCCTGGTCCTGATCGCCGCATTCGCGGCATTTTCTTTCGGGAACGCCCTCGCCTCGCCGCCCGACGGGCCGCAGGGGAAGCCCGGCCACGGCGAAGAGATCCGCAGCATGAAGATCGCCTTCTTTACCGACGTCTTGCAGCTCAGCCCCGAGCAGTCGCAGAAATTCTGGCCCGTTTACAACCAATACTGGGATGCCCGGCATGAAGTGGGCAAGAAGCGGCGCGACCTCTACAAGGTCATCCGCGACGGCAAGGCCGGCGAGCAGCAGCTCAAGGAGTTGCTGGACGTGATGGATGCTGAGCGGAAAGTGACCGCCGATTACATCGTCAAGTTCCGGCAGGTGTTGCCCACCGCTACCGCCGCAAAGGTATTCGTGGCCGACGAGGACTTCAAAAATTTCCTGATCCGCAGGGCCACCTCCGGCGGGCCGAAGAAGTAAGGCGGCGTTTACAGACGATATATGGCAAAACCGGGCGAAATTTTCGTTCGGTTTTGTTTTGTCAAGAGAATTGTCTGCACTTGCAGTATGGTCGTTGCGGCGGTTTGGTATTGACATGCTTTTAATCTCAACCGTAAACTTAGACACTTTACTTCCCCGAGATTAGAGGGTTGGATTCCATGCCTGTATATTTGCATTACGGGCATTTTTGTTGCAGGGCTTTCCTGTAGTTACAGCCCTGTTCGGGCGCCGAACGGCATCTGCCGCCTGCGCTGGTGCGGGAACTTTTTTTGCAGACTATAACTACCCTATTCGGGCCGCCCACGCCCCCCACGGGGCGGCCCGGCGTTTCTTTCCGGAACGCGCT
>CAZAPI010000229.1:0-1708 GCA_964486945.1 uncultured Rikenella sp.
GAAATAGTGCGGCACTCCCTCGCGCTCGGCCAGGGTCGGCACCGCCGTGCCGACAGCCATCTCCCGGTAGACCTGCCGCGAGTCGGCCGAAACGACGGGAATGCGGTAATGCCGGGCCAGCGCGATCCCCGCAGCGGTTTTTCCCACTCCCGTAGGCCCCTGCACTACGATCAGCCGCCGGTTAGTATCGTTAGTATGTTTATTGCTCGTCGTCGTATGTGTCATCGCCTTCGAACTCCCCGAATTCGTCCATCGCTTCGTCGAATATCGACCTTTCGGCCGGCTCTTGGCCCGGCGTGCATTGCAGCGGCGGCTCGCCCTCTTCGGTTACGATCCGCGGATAGGTTACGCTTTCCTCCGCGAATTTGGTCTCGAGCAGCTCGATGAAAAACTGGCGCTCGTGGAAGATGTCGAAGACGTAGACCAGCCGCCCGAATTTCTCGTGCATGATCTGCCCCAGCGATACCCGTTCCATGGGCAGCGGCATGGAAAAGCTGTCGTCCTCGGCTTCGAGCCCCATATCGACCGACGTGAATTCGCGCAGTTTCTCCCATTCGGCGTCGGACGTAAAGATCGAAGCCATCTCGGCGGGGCTGTAGCCGACCGATTCGCGCAGGTAAGCATGGAAATCGGCCAGGTTCATGTCGTAGGGTACTTCGTAGTCGCGGACGAAGTCTTCGACTTCGTCGCTGAGCATCCTGAATTTGAATATCATAGACATGGGAGTGCAATTTTGGTCTGTCCAAAGATAGACTTTTTTTGCGTTTCGGGGCATGGAGAAAACCTGTGAAATCACTTTCTTTGCATACGGAAAAATACAAAACTCACCGAAAATGAAAAAGATAAGGGCAGCAATCGTCGGCTACGGGAATATCGGCCGTTATGTATTGGAAGCGTTGGAAACGGCGCCGGATTTCGAGATCGCGGGCATCGTGCGGCGCGATGCGTCGAATGTGCCGGCGGAACTGAAACCGTATCCGGTCGCGGCTTCGCTGGAGAAACTGAAAGATGTGCAGGTGGCGATACTCTGCACCCCGAGTCGCAAGGCGCAGGAGTTCGCAGAGCAAGCTTTGGCGCTGGGGATCAATACGGTGGACAGTTTCGATATCCACACGGAGATCGTGCAGACGCGCCGGGCGCTGGACTCGGTGGCCAGGAAGCATGCTGCGGTGGCGGTGCTGTCGGCTGGTTGGGACCCGGGCACGGACTCGATGGTGCGGGCCTTGCTGGAGGTGTGTGCACCGAAGGGGCTGACATACACTAACTTCGGGCCGGGGATGAGCATGGGCCACACAGTGGCGGTCAAGGCGATCGAAGGGGTTAAGGCGGCTCTGTCGATGACGATCCCTACGGGGACGGGCATTCATCGCCGGATGGTTTATATTGAGGTGGATGAGGGGCATGATTTCGCTGCGGTGGCGGCCAAGATCAAGGCGGATCCTTATTTCGTCCACGATGAAACGCATGTGATGCAGGTGGAGTCGGTGGATAGCCTGCTGGATATGGGCCACGGGGTGAACCTGACGCGCAAAGGGGTGTCGGGCCGGACGCCGAACCAGCGGTTTGAGTTCAACATGAGCATCAACAATCCGGCGCTCACGGCGCAGATCATGGTGGGCTCGGCGCGTGCATCGCTGCTCCAGAAGCCGGGGGCCTACACGATGATCGAGATCCCGCTGATCGACTACTTGTTCGGGGAACGCGAGGA
>CAZAPI010000230.1:0-1652 GCA_964486945.1 uncultured Rikenella sp.
AGCATCCACGACCCGTTCACCGCCGGGGATTATGAGCGGGAAGCCCTCTCTTTGCTGGAAACCACCCTTTTCCCGGAGTTCCCGGAGGTACTGCTCGTCGGCGGTTCGGGGCTGTATGTGGACGCCCTGCTGAACGGGTTCGACGATTTGCCGGAATCGAACGCCGAACTGCGTGCGGAACTTTCCGCCACACCCTTGGCCGACCTGTTAATCGAGCTGGAACGATCCGACCCTGAATATTATAAAACAGTGGATCGGGCCAATCCCCAACGGGTGATCCGGGCAGTGGAGGTTTGCCGGTTGAGCGGCAAGCCCTACTCCGCCCTGCGCAGCGGCTCGATGAAACGGCGGAATTTTACCACTGTTAAAATCGGACTCGACCTGTCGCGCGAAGAGCTTTACGAACGTATTAACCGGCGTGTGGATTCAATGATCGAGACCGGGCTTTTGGCCGAGGCGGAAACTCTATATCCTTACCGGAACCTACCCGCCTTGCAGACGGTGGGTTATAGGGAGCTGTTCGGCTATTTCGACGGCCGCACGACATTAGCGGAAGCCGTGGAGCTTATCAAACGAAATACAAGACGTTACGCCAAACGGCAGCTGACCTGGCTGAGGCGCGACCCTCAGATACGGTGGTTCGCGCCGGCCCGAACGGAGGAAATGATCGGCTATATCGATGGGAATCATTAAGATACTTCTCAGGGGCCGCCCTACCCCTTCGCGACGGAAGCCGATTCCGACCCGACCTTCCGCCGGAGCGACGCCCATACGCTCCGTGCGCCGCAAATTCCTGTTGCGCGGGATCGAATACCCGGTCATCCTGCAAACCGACGCTACCCGCAACGGACTCGTTATCAAGGATAAGGCTCTTATCGTATCGCTTCATCCTGCGACCCGGGAGAATTTCGTACTTTTCATGGAGAACTGGTACCGCCGTCAGGCCCGGAAAGCGTTTCAGGAGGCTATAGACCGCTGGCTGCCGCTTTTCCTCGAAGCGGGGCACAACATCACGGCGCCGCGTCTAAAAATCTTCGCCATGCGCAGGGCGTGGGGTCGCTGTTACTATACCAAAGGGCTGATTACCATGAATCTGCATCTGATCAAAGCGCCGCAACCGTGTATCGACTATATCGTACTGCACGAGTTGTGCCACTTCGTGGTCAGCAACCATTCCAAGGACTTTTACCGGCTGGTGGAATCCTTTATGCCCGGCTGGCGGGAGGCGGACAAGCTGTTGAAAACTTTTGCCCGGGAACGCCGTATATTATCGTAAGTTCGACGCATTCAGAATAATGCAAGTTGTGTGTCTAATGTACATTGCACATCGACACATGGCCTTGAGGGCAACATTCCGGCCGTGAGCTGAAAATAGTCCGAGGTTGCCGAATCGTATCTGTCAACCATTTGGCGACGTATTTCCAATTATTAGGATATTGCTTTCCGAACCGAGTCGAAAGAGGAACGGCAATGAAAATTTTGTTAATTAAAATTATTATACTATATTGCAGTCGAAAGTAACTAACATTTTAGCATTTTCAAAAATTCCAGTCATGAAAAAGATTTTTTCAATGGCCTTGACAACTGTAGCAGCTGTGGCCTTAATCGTGGTTTCTTGCCAAAAGGAAGATTGGCTCAAAGAGCCGACAGAC
>CAZAPI010000231.1:0-1603 GCA_964486945.1 uncultured Rikenella sp.
TCCTGCCGCGGGGGGGCTTAGTCGCCTCCTGCCGGCGGGGCATCTTCTTTCTTTGCCACCAAAGAAAGAAGACGAAGAAAAATGCCTCCAGCCGGTTTCGTCTTGTCGCCGCCAGTGCGGGGGCACTGGCGGCTCAAGTCAAAACACGACGCTGTCGGGGGTGCTTCCGCTCTCGCCTTAGCGGGGGATGGCAAGGGGGGCTGGCCCCCTTTGATACGCTTTTTGCTTACTTTTTGTCGCAACACAAATCCCCGCGGCCTGAGCGGGCCGGGAGGCAAGACCTCCACCCGGCGTGGACGCGCCGACAGCCTTTCCGGCGAGGAATGTTCAGCCGGGACGAAGGCAAAATAAACGATCGGATAAACATAAAAACAAATGATTACGGTATCCAACCTGGAAGTTCAATTCGGCAAACGCGTCTTGTTCAAAGACGTCAACCTCAAATTCACCCCCGGCAACTGCTACGGCGTGATCGGCGCCAACGGGGCCGGCAAGTCCACCTTCCTGCGCGTGCTCAGCGGCGACGTGGACCCCACGCGCGGCAATGTCGCGTTCGGGCCGGGCGAAAGGCTGTCGGTACTCAAACAGGACCACTTCGAGTTCGACCAGCATACCGTGCTCGATACCGTACTGATGGGCCACCAGCCGCTGTGGGAGATCATGCAGGCCAAGAACGAAATCTACGCCAAGGAGGATTTCTCGGACGAGGACGGGATCAAGGCGGCGGAGCTGGAGGAGAAATTCGCCGAAATGGAGGGGTGGAACGCCGAGAGCGACGCGGCGGAGCTGCTTAGCGGGCTTGGAATCAAGGAGCACCTGCACTACTCGCTGATGGGCGACCTGAACGCCAAAGAGAAAGTGCGCGTGCTGCTGGCGCAGGCCCTGTTCGGCAAACCGGACAACCTGCTGCTCGACGAGCCTACCAACGACCTCGACGTCAATACCATCATGTGGCTCGAAAACTACCTCTCGAATTACGAGAACACGGTATTGGTGGTGTCACACGACAGGCACTTCCTGGATGCGGTGAGCACCCATACCATAGACATCGATTACAGCGACATCAACCTTTTTGCGGGCAACTACAGCTTCTGGTACCAGTCGAGCCAGCTGGCAGCGCGTCAGCAGGCCCAGCAGAATAAGAAAGCCGAGGAGAAGAAAAAGGAGCTGATGGAGTTTATCCAGCGTTTCTCGGCCAACGTGGCCAAGTCGAAACAGACCACATCCCGCAAAAAGATGCTCGAAAAGCTCAATATCGAGGAGATCAAGCCTTCGATGCGCAAGTATCCGGGCATTATTTTCCAGCCGGAGCGAGATCCGGGAACCAAGATTCTGGCGGTGGACGGCCTGTCCTACTCCACGCCGGACGGCGAGGTGTTGTTCCGCAACTTGTCGTTTACCATCGAGAAGGGGGACAAGGTGGTGTTCCTCTCGCGCGAGCCGCGGGCAGTGACGGCGCTGCTGGAGTGCATCACGAACAACCTGAAACCGGAGGAGGGGATGATCGAATGGGGCGTGACGATCAAGCCGGCCTACCTGCCGCTCAACAATACGCCGTTCTTCAACTCCGACCTGTCGATCATCGATTGGCTGGCGCAGTACT
>CAZAPI010000232.1:0-1588 GCA_964486945.1 uncultured Rikenella sp.
ATTCAAAACCTGATTGCACGGAATGTGAGCAAGGCCGACGTGTCGGCTTCGGTATTCCACGCGGTGGCCGTTCAGACAGTGACTACCCTCTCCCACGGGTTCAGCGTGCAGCCCAAAGTGCTTTTCTGCGGGGGGCCGTTCGCATTTACTCCGGCCCTGCGGGTGGCATTCGTCCGCTATCTGGGGCTCAGGGAGGACGAATATATCGTGCCGGAGAACGCTCCGGTTATCTCGGCGTGGGGGGCTGCCCTTTCGCCGTCCAAAGCTGAACAGGGTATCCTGCTGTCCGAATTTATCGGAGAACTGAAAAGAGGGGACCGGAACGGGAAACTGGTGCAGACAAACCGTTTGGAGCCGTTGTTCCGGGACGAATCGGAACTCTCGGCATGGGAGTCGGCGAAGAAAGAGACCCGCATTCCGAGGATTTCGCTGGCGGATTGCGACGGCAGGTGCTACCTGGGGATAGATTCCGGGTCCACGACCACGAAGATCGCGGCGGTTGACAGCCAGGAGCGTATCCTCTTTTCATATTATGCCAATAATGAAGGCAACCCGATCGCAGCAGCGCAAAAAGGGTTGCGGCAATTCCTGACCGAAGCGGAGAAGGCCGGGGAGCCGATCCGCATCCAGGGCAGTTGCTCGACGGGTTATGGCGAGGATTTGCTGAAGGCCGCATTCGGGCTGGGCGGCGGGATCATCGAAACGATAGCCCACTACCTGGCGGCGCGGAAAGTCGATCCGAAGGTGTCATTCATCCTGGACATTGGCGGGCAGGACATGAAAGCGCTTTTCGTCGAGAACGGGGCACTCTACCGGGTCGAAATCAACGAGGCCTGCTCGTCGGGGTGCGGCTCGTTCATATCGGCTTTCGCCGGATCGCTGCAGCATTCGGTTTCGGACTTCGCTTCGATGGCCTGCACGGCCGGGGCGCCGTGCGACCTGGGGACGCGCTGCACGGTCTTTATGAACTCCAAAGTCAAGCAATTCCTGCGCGAAGGGGCTTCGGTTCCGGACATTTCGGCGGGGCTGGCCTACTCGGTGGTCAAGAACTGCCTGTACAAAGTGCTGAAACTGAAAAACCTGTCGGAGCTGGGGGATCATGTGGTCGTTCAGGGCGGCACGATGCGGAACCGCTCGATTGTGCGGGCTTTCGAAAAGCTGGCGGGCGTACCGGTGGCGTTTACCGACATTCCGGAGCTGATGGGCGCGCTGGGATGCGCGTTGTATGCGAAATCGCAAGCGACGGACGGGAAGGGCCTCTTGTTGTCGCAGATCCTGCAAACGACCGATTTCACCTCCCGGCAGACGCAGTGCAAAGGGTGTGAGAACCAGTGTTATGTGACCCGCTATACGTTCAACAACGGGAACGGCTATTATTCGGGGAACAAGTGCGAAAAGGTATTCACCAACCGGGGCGCGGAGAGCCGGACGGGGGATAACGTCTATCCGCAGAAATACGAGCTGTTGTTCGGCCGCGAAACCGCCGTAACCGGCCAGACCAGGCCGCTGACCATCGGCATTCCCCGGATCCTGGGCATGTACGAGGACTACCCTTTCTGGCATGCTTTGTTCACCGCATGCGGCTTCG
>CAZAPI010000233.1:0-1583 GCA_964486945.1 uncultured Rikenella sp.
GCCCGCGACAAGGCGAGACCGGCTGGAGGCACTTTCTTTGTCTTCTTTCTTTGGTGTCAAAGAAAGAAGATACCCCGCCGGCATGAGGCGACTAAGCTCCCCGCGGCGGGAGCGGGGCTGAAAAAGGCCGAACGGGCCGTACTTTTAAAACTCCATATTTTCAAATAGACTCTAAACACACGGACGATGAATTATAAAAATCTGGTGCACATCGCGCTGCGGGCGTTGAACAACAATAAATTCCGGGGGTTCCTGACCATGCTGGGGATCATTATCGGGGTGGCGTCCGTCATCGCGATGCTGGCCATCGGCCAGGGATCGAAACGGAGCATCCGGTCGCAGATCTCGGAAATGGGGTCGAACATGATCATGATCCACCCGAAGTTCGACCGCAGCGGCGGGGTTCGGCTCAGCGCAAGCGACATGCAGACGCTGAAGCTGGCGGACTACGAGGCGATCCGCGACGAGGCCTCGTGGGTGTCGGCGGTGTCGCCGACGGTCAATGCCAGCGGGCAGGCGATATACGGGGCCAACAATACGCCCACGACGGTCTACGGGGTGAGTCCGGAGTACCTGGATATCCGCAAGTATTCGGTCGGCGAGGGGGAGATGTTCACTGAAAGCGACATCCGCTCGGCAGCGAAGGTCTGCGTGGTGGGCAAATCGGTGGTGGACGAGCTGTTCACCAATGGCGAAAGCCCGCTGGGCAAGACGATCCGGCTGGACAAGATCCCGTTCCGCATCGTCGGGGTGCTGGTGCCGAAGGGCTACAACTCGATGGGGCAGGATCAGGATGACCTGATCCTGGCGCCGTACACGACGATCCAGAAGCGGGTGCTGGCGATCACGTACTTGCAGGGCATTTTCTGCTCGGCGCTGGCGGAGGAGGCGACGGACCAAGCGGTGGAGGAGATCACGGAGATCCTGCGCCGCAACCACAAACTGGCGGAGACGGCGGACGACGATTTCGAGATCCGCTCGCAGGAGGAGCTGAGCACGATGCTGAGCTCTACGACGGAGATGATGACGGTGTTGCTGGCGTGCATCGCGGGGATCTCGCTGCTGGTGGGGGGCATCGGGATCATGAATATCATGTATGTGTCGGTGACGGAGCGCACGCGGGAGATCGGCCTGCGGATGTCGATCGGGGCCAAGGGGAGGCATATCCTGTTCCAATTCCTGATCGAGGCGGTGATCATCAGCGTGATGGGGGGACTGATCGGGGTGCTGCTGGGCGTGGGGGCGTCGGCGGCGATCAAATACCTGGCGGGCTGGCCGGTCTATGTGCAGGCCTATTCGGTGGTGCTGTCGTTCGCGGTCTGCACGGTGACGGGGATTTTCTTCGGCTGGTATCCGGCCCAGAAGGCGGCCCGACTGGACCCGATCGAGGCGATCCGGTACGAATAATTCCTGCGGTTAATTTACGGGGCAGGCACCCGGGATGACTGTAACGCGGCGCGGGAGCGGCGTGTTGAGGCTTCCCGTTAAGACAATGCAAGCTCCCGGCTGGAGTGCCCAGCGGCACCTCCGGCCCGCACGGCTCGCTGCGCTCGCCGCCAAAAGCGACAGTTCTCTCAACTCTT
>CAZAPI010000234.1:0-1580 GCA_964486945.1 uncultured Rikenella sp.
ATCGTGCGGGGCACGCTGCCGGCGCACGGCTGCGAGGTCTATATCTACAAGAGGAGATAACCTCCCTTTCGCCCAAAATCGTAGCGGGCAGGCTCTCTTTTGAGAGCCTGCCCGCTGGCTTTTCAGGGCTTTCGAACCCAACTAACAGAGAAACGGGCATTCACAAATCGGCACTCGCCTCGCCACACCTACCTGCGCCGGCATCAATCACTCCATTTAACAATACCGGCACCCGTATTCGGCCAGCCCCTCACATGCCGCGGAATATTTGGCTAGCCTCCCGGTCTGCAAACAAACGGGCCGCCTTTTTCAAAAGGCGGCCCGAAGTAGCCACAACAGGACTCGAACCTGTATTTAAAGTTTAGGAAACTTCCGTTCTATCCCTTGAACTATGCGGCCGTTTTCACTTCCCTCGCAAAAAGGCGAAGCGAATTGTTTTATATGTACGGGTCCGAGAACCGGATTATTTACCCATCGTCCCCCCGTCGTAGGCCCAACGCAGGTAGATAGCTCCCCACGTGAAGCCCCCGCCGAACGAGGCGAGGATCAGGTTGTCCCCTTTCTTGAGCCGGGTTTCGTAGTCCCACAGGCAGATCGGAATGGTCCCCGCCGTGGTGTTGCCGTATTTCTCGATATTGACCATACACCGGTCTGCCGGAAGCCCCATCCGGCTTGCCGTAGCATCGATAATGCGTTTGTTGGCCTGGTGCGGCACCAGGTACCGCACATCCTCTGCGGTCAGGCGATTGCGCTCCATGATCTCCACCGCGGTATCGGCCATGTGCGACACGGCTGCCTTGAACACCGGCTGCCCTTCCTGATGCACGTAGTGCCATCTGTTATCCACCGTCTCGTGCGATGCAGGATAGCACGAGCCGCCCGCCTTGAGGTAGAGGTGCACAGCCCCGGACCCGTCCGAGTGCAGGCTGGCGTCGATCAAGCCGAGCCCTTCCGTATTCGGTTCCACCAGCACGGCTCCGGCGCCGTCCCCGAAGATCGGGCAGGTAGTCCGGTCTTCATAGTCGATGATGGAGGACATTTTATCGGCCCCCACAACGATGATTTTCTTATATGCCCCGGACTCGATGAACTTAGCGGCGGTGGTCAGCGCGAAGAGGAACCCGCTGCACGCGGCCGACAGGTCGAACCCGAATGCTTTGGTCAATCCGGCTTTATAGGCGATAAGATTCGCGGTGCTCGGGAATGCCATGTCGGGGGTCACGGTGGCGCAGATCACCAGGTCGATATCCTGGGGGTCGACCTGGGTCTTCTCCAACAGGTCTTTGACGGCCCGCTCGCCCATATAGGAGGTGCCTTTCCCTTCGCCTTTAAGAATGTGACGGGTCTTGATCCCGATGCGGGTCATGATCCATTCGTCGGAGGTGTCGACCATCCGACTGAGCTCTTCGTTGTCGAGTATATATTTGGGCAGATAGGCTCCTACTCCGGTAATGGCTGCTGTAATCTTATTCGCGGTCTTACTCATACTTCTCTTTTAATTGTTCGTTTTATCACTACCCCGTATGGGACTGCCGCTTTTTTCAAAAAGCGGCACCAAAAACTTTTGAGTCAGCTGCGCT
>CAZAPI010000235.1:0-1556 GCA_964486945.1 uncultured Rikenella sp.
TTTCCTTTTTACGACCGAACCTATGGACGAAAATACGACCGATCCGCAATCGCAGCGGACGGACACCCTGCTCGAAGACCTGTTCAAGGCCTATTTCGACGCCCGCAAGCACAAACGGAACACCCGCAACCAGCTGCGATTCGAAATGGATCTCGAAGCCAACCTGATCGGGCTTTACAACCAGATACACAGCCGGGAATACAAAGTAGGGCCGAGCGTCTGCTTCATGGTCGAACATCCCGTCAAACGCGAGATATTCGCTGCGGATTTCCGCGACCGCGTGGTGCATCACCTGCTGTTCAACTACATTGCGCCGCTGTTCGAGCGCACTTTCATTACGGACAGCTACTCTTGCCTCAAAAACAAAGGGACTCTGTACGGAATCGAGCGGCTGGAGCATCACGCCCGATCCTGTTCCAATAACTACAAGGAGACCTGCTATGTGCTGAAGCTCGACATACAGGGTTATTTCATGAACATCAACCGCCGGATCATGTACGAGACCATTGAGCGGGTGATGCTCAAAATGGGGCCGCGTAAGTCGCACAAGGGGAAACCCTGGAACGAGCTGTTGGATTACGACCTGATCTTTTTCCTGTTGCGGGAGGTGGTCTTCAACGATCCCACCGAGAATTGCATCATGCGGGGCAGCCGCACAAAATGGGCCGACCTGCCCCGGAGCAAAAGCCTATTCACTTCGCCGAAAGAGTGCGGCCTGCCGATCGGTAACCTGACTTCGCAGTTGTTCAGCAATATCTACCTGAACGATTTCGACCATTTCGTCAAACGCAAGCTGGGCCACAAGCATTACGGACGGTATGTGGACGATTTTTATATCATCCATAAGGATAAGGAGTTGCTTAAAAGGCATATCCGCGAGATCAATGCTTATTTGCAGGAGAACCTGGGGCTGACCCTGCATCCGAAGAAGATATACTTACAAGAGATTTCAAAGGGGGTGACTTTCCTCGGCGCCGTCGTGAAACCGTACCGGCGTTATATGATTAACCGCACGCGGAACCATTTCAGCGCCCTGCTGGCTTCGATGAATGCCTATATCCGCACGCATCCCAAACCGTCGAAGACTTTTCTGGTTTATATGCAGGCGGCGATGAATTCTTACCTGGGCTACATGACGCACTACAAGTGCTATAAGATGAAGCTGAAGATGATTCCGCGGATGGGCGAGGTGCTGAAACTGGGTTACCTGACTCACGGTATGACTCGTTACCGGCTGAATCGGGAGATCCGCGATCGGATCGGTGTCGGGGGTGGTGCGAATGTTCTGCCGTGGGAGATGGAGTGCCTGCCTTTGCCGATGAATAGGGCCGAGGAGGATTTCATTCCGGACGAGGACGACGGTTGGTTCGACCGCCGCCGGTTGGCCGATGAAATGGATGCCCTGCTGTCGGATACCGAACCGTAAAGTGATCGTTAATTAAGCATCTTGTTCTTCGGGTTGGAGAGGACTGTCCCCTCTTGGCGCAACAGGTGGGGCCGGAGCCAGTGGTGCCGCGGGCACACCGTCAGGGCTGCAATTACCCTAAGTTGCGGTT
>CAZAPI010000236.1:0-1521 GCA_964486945.1 uncultured Rikenella sp.
ACCTGCCAGCCGCACGCTTCGCGGAATATTTACGAAAACCCCACGGTTGCCTTCGACCCAATGCAGAATAATCATACCTTTGTATCAGTTTTATATTGGTTATGAAAAAGATACTCGTCCTGCTGCTCAGCCTGCCCGTTGCGGCAGCCACCCTGGTCTCGTGCAAGAAAGACCCTGCGCCCCAGCCGCCGTTGGGCCAAAAACACCGCACCGTCATCGAATACATGGTCGCCGACAACAACCTGTACAGCTATGCCGAGAGCGACATCAACGAGATGGAAGCAGCGTGGAACGACAACTACGACGGCCACATGGTCATATACCTTCACCCCGTGGCATCGTCCAGCAGCTACGCTCCCTCCCGGAAAGAATACAACGAAAAACCGCGCCTGTTACTGATCTCGCGGGATAACGATACGGAAACTATATCGAGCCGGGTGCTGAAAACCTACGACCGGGAGCAGGACCCCACCGACCCGGCCGTGATGCGGCAGGTGATCGCGGACGCCATGGAGCTGGCCCCGGCAGACAACTACGCCCTGGTGATGTGGTCGCACGGTTCGGGATGGTTGCCCAAAGGGTTGGGGCAGCCGCTCGAATCCATGCTGCCGCCGGCCGGGGATCCGGCATGGGCAGGCTCCAAACTCGAAGGAGCGGCCCCCGAAACGCCGGACGCAGGCATAGCCTACTCGTTCGGGCAGAGCAACTCGCACGGCAACACTGAGATGGAGATCGACGAAATGGCGGCGGCGTTGCCGGTCGGAACGGTGTTCGATTTCATTCTCTTCGATGCCTGCCACATGGCCTGCGTCGAGGTGGCGTGGGAACTCCGGGACCGCACGGAATACCTGATCGCCTCGGCAGCCGAGACGCTGGCCGACGGCTTCCCCTATGCGGAGATCATGGGGCTGATGTTCGCACCGCAGGCGGACGTGGAGGGGATTGCCCGTAAATTCTACGACCATTACAACGCCATGTCGGGCCAGTGGCGGAGCGCGACTGTCGGAGTGATACGCAGCGGCGAGTTGCCGGGAGTAGCTGCGGCGGTCAAGGCGCTGTGCGACGCAGGGCTGCCGGCGTCGGGCATCTCTTACGCGGGGCAGCAGTACGGGCGAACCGCAACCTATTTCAACGATACGTTTTACGACCTGCGGGATTTCGCCGAAAAGACATGGGGGGCCGCTGACTCGAGAGTGACCGCCCTCCGGACGGCGCTGGACAAAGCGGTGGTGTACCAGGCGGCGACGCCGTGGCTGTTCAGCCAGTTGCAGGTGACGGCCCACTGCGGCCTGTCGTGCTACCTGCCGCGGAGCTCCACGCCGCTTTCGCTGGCGGCATACCGCACGCGGTTCGGGTGGAGCGCGGCGTCGGGCATGGGTTCGCTGGTGCCGTAACCTCCGCTTCGGCTCGGGTATATGCAGGGCGCCGCACAGCTTTCGGGCTGTGCGGCGCCTTTGCTTTTCGCCGGATGGGATAAGGTCAAGAGCCGCACCGGTTGACGACCGCAAGGTCGAGCGGGAG
>CAZAPI010000237.1:0-1512 GCA_964486945.1 uncultured Rikenella sp.
TTAACAGCCAAGGCTTTAACACAACACAATGGAGAATCAGAATTCCAACAAGAAGCGCCTATTTGGTCGGGACGACCGCAGTGGCCGCTCATTTTTCCGGACCCGCCGCGAGGGCGCTGTCCGTAATGACAATGACCGTTCGGACGAACGGACGGAACGTCCTGCTTTCAAAAAAGATTTCAAGAAAGATTTTCATAAAAAAGAGGGGAACACGGAATATAAGCCTCGTTTCGGCACGGATAACGATGACCGGGGAGGCTATAAAAAGCCGTACGGCGACAAACCGCGCTTCGATAGGCGTGATGACCGTGGCGACCGGGAGTTCAAACCTCGCTACGACAAAGGCCGGGACGGAGATCGCGAGTTCAAGCCCCGGTTCGGCGGCAAAGACGACCGCGGCTATAAGCCCCGGTTCGATAAAAAGGATGACCGCGGGTACAAACCGCGTTTCGACAAGCGTGACGATGATAAGCGCAGCCGCAAGCGGCGCTATGAGGATGCCGCTCCGGTGATGCCGGCGGAGATGCGGCTCAACCGTTTCATCGCGATGTCGGGCGTTTGCTCGCGGCGCGAGGCGGACCAGCTGATCGAGGCGGGCGAGGTGACGGTGAACGGCGTGATGGTCGACCAGCTCGGCTCGAAGGTGCATCCGGCCACGGATGAGGTACGCCTGAACGGCGAACTGCTCAAGGGCGAGAAAAAAGTCTATATCCTGCTCAACAAGCCGAAAGGCTATGTGACGACGGTGGAAGACCCGCATGCCGACCGCACGGTGATCGACCTGCTCAAGGGCGAATGCAAGGAGCGCATCTATCCGGTGGGGCGACTGGACAAGAATACGACGGGGGTGCTGCTGCTGACCAACGACGGCAACCTGACCAAGGAGCTGACCCATCCGAGTTACGCCAAAAAGAAGATTTACCACGTTTTTCTCGATAAACCCTGCACCGAAGGCGATCTGGAAAAACTGGTCGAAGGCATCGAGCTGGAAGACGGCCCGATCCACGCCGACGAGGTCAGCTTCGTGGACGACAAAAAGCAGGAGGTCGGCGTCGAACTGCACTCGGGCCGGAACCGTATCGTGCGCCGCATGTTCGAATCGCTGGGCTACGAGGTCGTGAAACTCGACCGGGTCTATTTCGCCGGCCTGACGAAGATGGGCTTGCGCCGCGGATTCTGGCGTTACCTGACGCCGCGGGAGGTGTCGGCCCTGAAATCGGGTTCATACGAATAGCGCGGTACCGGCACATAATAGCCTAATTCTAACCGGCTGGCCTTTATTTATAGAAACGGCCGGCCGGTTTTCTTTCGCCGAAAGCCCACGCCTGGTTTGGAAAATAGGGCGAAACGTATTATCTTTGCCTCCGCAATCGGACAGTTCGGTTGCAGTTTTTTATAGCGGATTCCGTAGCTCAGCTGGTAGAGCACAACACTTTTAATGTTGGGGTCCTGGGTTCGAGCCCCAGCGGGATCACAAATCTGCTAAAGCCTCTCTTTCCGAGAGGCTTTTTT